>WGSL01000129.1 GCA_014871665.1 Collinsella sp.
CCAGGCGGCCGAGCATGGCGAAGCCCATGGCAGGCAGGATGTTGGCGGCAACGCCAAAGCCAGCAAGGACAAAGGGCGGGATGAAGTCGAGCATGCCCTGGATGGCGTCAGCACCCAGATAGAACGACAGCGAGCACAGCAGGAACGCCATGATGATACCGGTCAAACCGATCAGGAAGTGCATCGCATAGACACCCTTAAGGTTGCCCTGGCCGGAGAAGACATCAGCGCGGTCAACCAGGATCGGCAGGGCGGCGTTGAGGATGTTCTTGATGGCAAGGCACAGCGTGGCGATGGGCATGGCAAGCGCGATGGCTGCCTCGGTGCTCTGGCCCAGCTGGATAGCGAAGGCGCAGGCGAGCACGCCGCCGATCGTCTCATCAGGCGGCAAGTAGGCGCCGATGGAGATCGAGCCCATGAACAGCAGCTCCAGGCTGGCGCCGATCGCGAGGCCGGACTGCAGGTCCCCCAGCACCAGGCCCACGAGCGGGCACAGGACGATGGGGCGGAACGCATAGAGCGTACCGAGCTGGCAGTCGAACTTACCAAATGCGGCGATAAGTCCGATGAGGATTGCTTGGGTAAGCATATATCCCCCTTTCCTAATAGGACACTACGAAGAGCTCAGACTCTTCGAAATTGAACGCCTAGAGCACGCTGGCGCAGTCAACCTTGGGGTCATCGGCCAAGGGTCGAATCTCGACCTCAACGCCACGATCCAGCATCTCGCGCACATCGGCTTCCTCGGCCGCGGTCAGGAAGATCTGACGAGAGACCTGACGAGCATCGGGACGCTTCTCGTCCTTGGGCTTGGTGTTGCCCAGGTTGACCGACTTGATCTGCGGGCAGCCCTCAACAAGCTGCTTTGCCTCAGCAATAGTGGCGACACAGATGATCATCTTGTACTTGTCGGTCACGCCCGAGTTGATAGCTTCGATTGCATGCTCCATATCTTTGATGACGAGCTTGCAGCCGGCAGGCTTGCCCATCTTGAGCGTCGTCTTCCACACCGGGTCGTTAGCGACCTTATCGCCCACGCAGAAGATGCAGTTGGAGCCAAGGCCCTGAACCCAGGAAACTGCGACCTGGCCATGAAGCAGGCGATGGTCAACGCGAAGTAGCTGAATCATAATGTGACCCCCCAAAGGTCTTGTGCCGTCTTACGGCGTGTCAGTAGGTGCTGCGGATTAGAACTCTTCTTCCTCGTCGTCATCGACCAAAAGATCGTTGACAAACTTCACGCGCGTATCGTCCGCAGCGACGATGGCGCGAATCGTCTCCTCAACCGGCGCCGACTCGTCAGAGAACAGCAACTGGATGAGGAGAGGAAGGTTCATGTTGGTAACGAGGTACGTGCGGGGACGCGTCTGGACGATCTTGGTAAACTCGTTGTTGACGCTGCCGCCAAAGAGGTCGGTGCAGACAACGACATCATCGTCAGCAGACATGCCTGCCAGCAGTTTTTGGGCCTCCTCGGCCACGTCCATGCGGCCATCGACGAACATCGAAAGATCGTGGACGTTGTCGCGAGCGCCCGAGAGCAGCTCGACGCTCTCCTTGATGCCGGTAGCGAAGTGCGCATGGCTGGCGATGATGTACTGTCTCATTCTGTGTTCCTCTCAATAGCCCGGCACGTTCCCGCACCCGTTTTCTTTAGTAGTCGAACTGGTGATAGTAGCGACGATACTTGAGGTTGTGCTTGGTGACCGTCTCGTAGTAGCGAGCCAGGCGGTCGGTAACGAGCACCGTCAGAATCCACGGAGACACGATGACGCGGAACTCGTCGTCAAGGCCGGGGATCGCGA
>WGSL01000013.1 GCA_014871665.1 Collinsella sp.
CTACCAGCGTGCCTAACGCTTACGGATACCCCAGACCAGGGCACCGACACCGGCCATGGCGATGACAAATGCCATAAGCAGAGCGACAGCCTGCTGGTCGCCTGTGGTGGGCAGGAAACCCTTGACCGTCTTGACGATGTTCGTCACGGTCTTGGGCGTGCCGGGATCGGGCGTCGGCACGGGCGTCTCGGGCTTCTTGTACGTGTTGTTGAACACGATACCCTCGACGCTCTTATCGCCCTTGGCAAAGGCGACATTCGCCTTGAGGTTACCCTCGCCGTCATCGGCCACGTTGACGGTCGCGGTAAAGACGGACTTGTCGTAGGTCATACCGGCCTCGTCGCCCTTGACCTCGCTGATGGTGTAGACGTACGTACCAGGCTCGTCGTACTCGAACTTGTCGAAGTTGATCTTGCCGTCGGCATCGTTGGTGACGGTGGACTCGATGTCCTCGCCAACGAGCTTAAAGCTGAACTCGTCCTTCTTGAGCTCGCGTCCCTCGAGCACCTTGATGGCGCCGATGGAGACTTGGGTGGGCATGGCGTGATACTTGTTGGTAAAACCAGCCGACTCGGTGGTTCCCTCGAGCTTGTGCGTCACGGCCAGTGTGCCATCGCCGTTGTCAGAGACGGTGGCCACGACGGTGTAGGTCGTACCGTCATAGGTGACGCCCTTGTACAGGCCGAGCGCGTTGGGGCAAGCCTCGCGCAGCGTGTACGTGTGCGTGCCGGGTGCCTCGTAGCGGATCGGGCTCAGTGTCACAGTGCCGTTGGCGTCGTTGGTGCCGCTAGCGACAACCACGCCGTCCTCGAGCAGATCAAACGTGAACTCGCCGGCTGCAAGGTCGCGTCCGGTCAGACGCTTGACCGTCTTGACCTGATCGGTCACGACAGAGTCGGTGGGCGTTACGCTGTAGGTGTTGATGAATGTGAAGGCCGCACCGTCGTCGCCGTTGCGCACGACGCTCAGATGTCCGGCGCCGTCGTCAGTCACGGTATAGGAAACCTTGCGCGTGGCGTTGGCATCGTTGGTCACGCCAGGGGCGCTGCCGGTCTCGGTCACCGTATAGGCAAAGGTGTGCGAGCGCGGAGCGGTGGGGGCCGCAGGCTCGGACTCGTCGACATTGGCGTCAGCGGCGGGGTCGGCCTCTTCAGCCTCTGCCTCGTCGGCCTCGGCCTCGTCAGCTTCGTCCGCCTCGGCCTTATCGGTCGCATCGTCCGTCACGCCCAGAGCGCGGTTGAGGTCCTCGAGCGTAAAGTGGATCTTGCCAAAGTCCACGTTACCGGCTGCGTCGTTGGTTACGGTCGTGCGCTCGGGCATCGGGGCACCTGCCTCGTCGGCGGTCACGGTAAAGGTGAACTTACCCGTGATGTCGGCCGGGGTCAGGCCCTCGGCAACCTGGAGCTTCTTAGTACCGGTGAGCGCGGCATCCACGGCGTCGGCGCCGTAGACGTTCTCGAACAAGGGCTCGACGCCGCCGTAGTCGACCGTCGCCGTCAGGGTACCGTCACCGTTGTCGACGACGATAACCTTAAAGCCAAAGCTCCACGTTGTAGCGGAAACGCCATTCGGCAGCCCGAATAAATCTTCGTAGGCCGTGTAGTTAATGGTCCAGGCAAGCTTACCGTCCTTATCGGTACGATGGGCAAGCCCAGCAGCCTCAAGATTAGCAAGCATCTTAGTGTCGTAGTGCAGCGTATCAAAGCTCACGTGCCCGCCGATATTGGGCTTGAGGTTTTCGTATGCCACAAGCTCACCCTGATAGGCGATGCCGAACCAGAACTCGCCGTCGGCCATCGGGCGGCCGGTCAGAGTCTTGGTGGCAACGACCTGAGCGGCGGTGCCGCCAGGCGTGTTGGTCGTAGCGCTGTAACTGTTGTGGAACGGCACCAGGGCCTTCTCGACCTTGTTCTCGCCACTCTTGTGGACCGTCTCATGCGTGCCCTCGGGACCGCCGGAAACGGTCGTCGTAGCAGTGAGCGCGCCGGCGGTGTCGTCGGCGATGGCGATCGTCACCGTGCGCACGGCGTCGTCGTAGGTGTAACCGGGCTGGCCGTCGTTCTTCTCGGCCACGGTGTACGTAAAGGTCTTGCCGGCGTCAGCCTGCGTAAATATAACCTCATGACCAGCCAGAATGTCGATCAGCCCGACCGTTGCCTCTGCCGCTGCGGGGGACTTGAAGCTATTAGCCCCGGGCAGCAGACCGAGCGCGCGAGCCGAAGCGTCGTCAGCAGGTGTCACGGTAAAGGTGAACTGACCCTCGGTCATGGGGCGGCCATCCAGATACTTGCTGAGCCACAGACCGCCGGCAGCGGTGTAGTTAAGCTCAGTGCGGTACGTGTTGGTAAAGCGTCCGTTTTCCTTCTTGGTGACGTTGGCGGTCAGGCTGCCATCGCCGTTCTCGGTCACGGTCACTTCGGCGGTTGCGACATGCGCGTCATACGTCAAGCCGACCGTGCTGCCCGCGTTCTCGCGAATCTCGTACTTATAGGTTCCGGCGGCAGCGTAGTGAATCTTGCCGAACTTGATGGCGGCAATGCCGTCCTTCGCGTCCTTCTTGCTCACGGTTACGGTTGCGGGATCGGGCAGTGGGGCGTCTTCGGGGGCGGTGATGGTAAAGCTGAACTCGTCCCCATCCGTCCAGTCGCGGCCGCTGATGACCTTGCCCAGGTCAAAGTCGAGCTCCGCATCGAGCGGGGCCACGCTGTAGGTGTTCTTGAAAGTCGCAGCCGTGGCGTCCTTCAGGACATGCTCGGCCTTGAGGGTGCCGTCGCCGTTGTCCGTGATGGTGGTCTCGATGGTGTACTTGGCGTCACTGTAGGTGATGCCCTTGCTGGTGGTTCCGCCCTTGATCTCGCGCAGCGTGTAGGCGTGCTTGCCGGCCTCGGTGTACTTCACGGCGTTCATCGTGATCTTGCCATCGGCGGCATTGGTGCCGGTGGCGACGACCTTGGCGTCCTCGTCCTCGCCCTCGACGAGCTCGAAGGAGAACTCGCCGTCCTTGAGGTCGCGGCCGGTCAGGGACTTGGTCGCGGTGATCTGGTCGGTGACGCTGAACTCACCAGGATTCGGCTTGTAGCTGTTGCTGAACTTCGCCTCGCCGTCGCCCTTCAGGACATGCTTCGCCTCGAGCGTGCCGTCGCCCTTGTCGGTGATGGTGGTCTCGATGGTGTAGGTCTTGCCATCGTAGGTGATGCCGTTGCCGGCGTCGCCCTTGACCTCGCGCAGCGTGTAGGTGTGCTCGCCGGCAGCGGTGTACTCGATGGGGCTCATCTTGATCTTGCCGCGGGCATCGTTCTTGCCGGTGGCAACAACATCGTTGCCCTCGACGAGCTCGAAGGAGAACTCGCCTTCCTTGAGATCGCGCCCGGTCAGGACCTTGGTCGCCGTGATCCGATCAGTAACACTGAAGCTCTTGGGGGTTACGGTGTAGGCGTTCTCGAAGGTCGCCTTGTCAACATTCTGCAGCTTGTGCTCCACGCTGAGGGTGCCATCGTTGTTATCCTTGACGGTGGTCACAATAGTGTACTCAGCGGTGCTGTAAGTAATGCCATTTTCGGTGGTGCCGGCCTTGGTCTCGCGCAGTATGTAGGTGTGCTCGCCAGCCGCAGTGTAGGTGACAGGATCCATTACGATCTTGCCGTCGGCATTGTTGGTACCGGTGGCGACCACGTTATTGCCCTCGACGAGCTCGAAACGGAACTCGCCAGCCTTGAGGTCGCGCCCGTCCAGGACCTTGTCCGCGGTGATCAGGTCGGTGACGCTGGAGCTCTTGGGGGTCACGTTGTAGGAGTTCTTGAACTCGGCAACCTTGACGTCCTTCAGAACATGCGTGGCACTGAGCGTACCGTCGCCGTTATCGGTGATGGTCGTCACGATGGTGAACTTGGCATCACTGTAGGTGACGCCCTTGCTGGTGGTTCCGCCGTTAACCTCGCGCAGCGTGTAGGTGTGCGTTCCAGCCTTGTCGTACTTCACGGGGCTCATCGTAATCGTGCCGTCGGCGGCGTTCTTGCCGGTGGCAACGACCTTGGCGTCCTTGCCCTCGCCCTCGACGAGCTCGAAGGAGAACTCGCCCTCAGTCATGTCGCGCCCGGTCAGGACCTTGGTCGCGGTGATCCGATCCTCGACAGGCTTCACGTTATAGGCATTGGTGAACGTAAATGCCACATCGCCGTCTGGCTTGTGGGATACGCTCAGATTACCCTTGCCGTCATCGGTCACGGTGTAGGAAACCTTGCGCGTGGCGTTGGCGTCGTTGGTCACGCCAGCAACCTTACCGGACTCGGTCACGGTGTAGGTAAAGGTGTGCTCGCGCTTCTCGCGCTTCTCGCCCAGAGCCTTGTTAAGGTCGTCGAGCGTAAAGGCGATCTTGCCAAAGTCGACCTTGCCCTTGGCATCATTGGTCACGCTCGCGTTCGCGGGCATGGGTGCGCCCTCTTCACCGGTCACGGTAAAGGTGAACTTGCCGGCAATGTCAGCCGGGGTCAGGCCATCAGGAACCTGCAGATTCTTCTTGCCCACAAGCGATACCTCGACAGGCGCGGCAGTGTAGGAGTTCACAAACTCGTTGCCGGCGTCGCCGTAGACAGCCGTCGCCGTCAGGGTACCATCGCCGTTGTCGGCAACGGTCACATATGCGTCAATTGCCGCCGTGGTAGCGCTCACGCCCGCAGGCAGCTCGCCGGTCTGCTCGGCAGCAATGTAATGAATAGTCCACGTGGGCTTATCTGCGCTGGCGTCAAACAACGCCTTGTCTTCCTCGACAAGCTTGACAAGCGACTTGGTCGTGTACGTCAGCGGACCGAACTCAACCTTGCCACTCTTGTTGGTTGCGTTCAGCAGGACCTCGTCGTGCCCCGCGTAGCTCAACGTAAACTTGAATTCACCGTCGGCCATCAGGCGCCCCGTGAGTGTCTTGGTAGCCTCAAGAGTCAGCGAGGTTTCCGTCTTGGCGCTATAGGTGTTCGTGAACTTAGTCTCACCCGAGGTCTTTTCAACGTCAGCCTTAAGCTCGCCCTTGGCGTTAACCGTCACAGTCACCTTGAACGTGACAACGTTCTTGCTGTAGGTAATGCCACCGGCGTCGCCCTTGACCTCGCGGACCTCATAGGTGTACTCGCCCGGCTCGACATAAGTAATCTTGCCAAAGTTAATGGCCGCCTTGCCCTTGTCGAGATCGGCATTGGTCACAGTTACGGTCGCGGGGTCGGGCATCGGGGCATTGTTGTCGGACGTCGCGGAGAGCTCAAACTCAAACGCATCCGTATCCGCCCACTTGCGGCCCTCGAGCACCTTGGTCAGACCAAAGTCAGTCTTGGTATCCACCGTTGTCGGCTTGGTTGCAAGGCTAAAGATAATCTTGCCGTTGTTGCCCAGGTGCGAATGCACGTGCGTGGAAGTCGCAACGGAGGAAAGGTCATTCCACCTGGGGTTAAGCACGTCGCGCGCGGTCTCGGTCTTGTTGCCGTTCGCCTCCACATCGTCCTTGGTGGTATGCAGCTGGTCGATATAGGCCAAGCGCGCGGTTCCCTTATTAAAGGACCAATAGCCGTCATCTTTGACCAGAGCGCCGTCGTAGTTGGCGATCTCGTGCCCCTCAAACTCCACAACGGCATAGTCGTCCTTCGGCTTGCCGTTTGCGCCCATCGCCACAAACTCGTCCTTGTAGTAATAGACGTCGTTGCCCTGCGGCTTTACCGTCGCGCGCTGGGTGCATTCCTTGTCCGTGTAGATAGGCGTGATTTTTTGGAAGTAATAGTAGCTGTTGGTATCGGCGGGCTCAAACTCGGCGACAACATCGCCCAGCTCGCCGCCCGACCACTTGTTGGCCAGGAAGTAGACCGTCTGGTTGTCGGCGTCCTTGTGGTCATCGATATACTTCTTGAGCACCTTATCGGGCGTAAACAGGTTGTTGCGTGCTTCGTCCTTGACGCTCGAGGTGTATTTAATCTGAATAGGCTTGATGTCATTGAGCGACGTGCGCTCAATGATCCCGTTTTCCATGTCCACGTGATAGCGGATCAGCGGAATCAGCGATGCGGGGATCTTAACCGTCACGATATCGCCCTGCTGCGCATTGGCAGAGCGCTCGACGGTGATGACCAGGTCCTTGGCCACGCCCGAAAACTCGTACGTGTCCGTATTGCCCTTGGTTGTCTTGGTCACTTCATCAAAGGGGACGCCATTAATCTGAGCGCTGACAAACGTATCGACCTGCATAAAGTCGCCCAGCTCATCACTGAAGGTGATGTAGCCGGACTTGCTCTCGTCGTAACCATCCTCGATCTGAGTGGGAGAGCCCTTGCCCGAGGTGATAGAGCTCGAGATATCATCAAACACCTTCTTGAGCTCATCGGCATTCGACGCAGCCTTGTAGAAATCGGAATTCTCGGTGCGCTTACCAAGCTCATTGGTTGTGTAGGACGTGGCGTTTGGATAGTTGCTCGACACGGCGTGCATGAACTTGTTTTCGTCGCTCGTCCAGTAGTTCGTAGGCTCGTCAGCGGGATTCGCATCATCAAAAATGCCGATGGTGTAGACCGTAGCGCCTTTCCCCTTCATTTTCTTGGCGGCGACTATGGCATTATTGGCAACCGTAGGGTTAAAGTTCCTGACGTCTGTGGGCGTGCCGTCCGTAAAGAACACAACTACCTTCTGGGCATCCTCGCGGCCCGACATGTCGCGAGCAAGTTCAAGGCCGTAATCAGCCCGCGTGGCACCGGCAGGTTCGATGTAGCCGACCGTATTCTTAAGTTCCGTCGCAGCGCTATCAACACACGGCGTCAGGCTCTTCATGGTCTGCGAGTAGTTGTGCGTGTATCCCTGACGATCGCGATACGTATCGTTGCCGATCTCGTTTTTCTTTGCACCCGAAAACTTAACGATGGCAACCTGATGCCGCTTATTCGTATCTTTAATGCTCTTGTTTTGCTCGGCGATGGTGTCGATAAAGGAACTGGCAGCTGCCTTGAGTGCGTCGATGCGTTTGGTCGAATCGCTGTCACCCATGTCATTATCCATCGACCCGGAGGCATCAAGCACCATCACGATATCGAGCGGTTTAGTGACCAGCGACGTTGTGTCAGAAGTCGAAGACATCGTGGAGAGCGTCGTCACAAAGTCGGACTTTTCGTCCTGCGCTGGCTCGACCGTCTTGTCCGTCCAGATTCGGCCTACATAACGTGTCGTCAGGTCCTGCTCGCCGCCCGACGCCCAGTACTGCCAGCGGCCGGTGGTGTCAGGGTCGACTATCTTTCCGCTCACCGTCGGTCCGTCCATTCCGGTGCTGGACCTGGCGTTGGCCTCGGGCAGCATGGCAAATGCCGCAGCCGGCAACACCAGCACTACGGCCAGTATCACCGCCAAGAGACCCCTCGTGTACTTACTCATCGCGTCTCCCTTCTCGCGGTCTCAGACCTTGCAACAGCCTAAAGTTACGAAATGAGACACAATTTGGGCAGGTGACACATGTTCCAGATTCTGTTTTGGGCGTGAGACAAATGTCTCACCAAAGTTGAGACACGGCGTTTTCGCAGGAAAACGGGTGCGACTCAAAAGTCGTGAGCGCGCACAGCGGCAAACGGCGCTATGTGGGGCCTTGCGGGAGCAAAATGATCCGTTTTCCTCCGTCCCCGGGGAATCAGCTGGCGATGCCCGCCACGAAACTGGCCCATCTACTACGTTTGACCCGATACCCCTGACCATACCCACGTTTTACTAAAAACCGCAGGCGTTCTACCTGCTGTTTTGTTTTTGCGTTGTTCGCCATGGTTAAGGGCAGCGGCTTAAACGTAGTAGATGGGCCCATTTCGTGGCAAACGGGTCACGCGGCAGCTCTCGCAAGGCCAAAATGATTCGTTTCCCTCCGTCCACGGGAGTTCAAGGCTGTTACGGATATGATGCCATTTCAAAACTATGCCGGATTACGGGGCTAAAGTCGGGACCCTCATCCATACCCTCATTTTTTGAAAAACGGCAGGCTATCTACCTGCGGTTTTGTTTTTGGGATTTTCCGTATGGTGGGAGGTTCGCTATCCAGCCCCGTAATCCGGCATAGTTTTGTTCGTGGCAGCCCAACCGCGCGTTCACGGGGGGGGCGGGTGGGGCATTTTTGCCCCACCGGCCCCTGTTCCAGCGCTATTCCAGCTTGGTTTCTACCGTGGGAGTCTTATCCGCCGCAACTGGAGTACGGGCGGTGTCCATGCTCAGGCAGTGTTTGGGGCAGCTTTCGATGCACTCGCCGCACACCACGCAGGCATACGGATCGATCGACCACGTTCCGCCCTTTCGATCGACCGCGAGCGCGCCCGCCGGGCAGCGACGCGCGCACATGCCGCAGCAAATGCACACGTCCATGTCGTTAACGATGTGCCCGCGCAGGCGCTCGGGCGCCGCGAGCTTCTCCTGCGGATAGCACACCGTTACCGGCTGCTTGACCATAGAACCCAAGGCCGTCTTGGCAAATGTCAGCAAACTCATGCCGCGCCTACCTTTCCGTGCAGCTAATGCAGGGGTCGATGGTCAGGATAATCATGGGCACGTTGGCAAGGAGCACGCCCTGCAGTGCATGCGTCAGACCCGCCAGGTTCTGCGACGTCGGCGTGCGCACGCGAAAACGGTCCAGGTTCTTGGTGCCGTTGCCGCGCACATAGTAATACGCCTCGCCGCGCGGCTGCTCAATCACAACCTCGCCGCGCGCGCCGTCGGCCGGCGTGAGCTTGGTGCGCCTGCCGATTCCGTCGTGCGGTATCTTGCCCACAAGCTCCTTAATGATGTCCATGGCCTGCGTGACCTCGGCGCAACGCACCTGGCAGCGGGCATAGCAGTCGCCATCGGTAGCAACGATGGGCTCAAACGCAGCCAGATCCGCATAAGCGCCGTCACCGAACATGCGCACGTCGTAGTCCACGCCCGAGGCGCGCCCAAACGGACCGACCATCGAAAGCGCCAGCGCGTCTTTCTTGCTAATCACGCCCACGCCATGCAGGCGCTCGCCGCAGCTGTTGTCGTCCAAAAACGTATGCACCAGGGCCTCGTAGTCGGGGCGCATGGCGTCGAGCGTCTGGACAATACCCGCCAGCTCGGAGTCCTCAATGTCGTGCTTAAGGCCGCCGATCTCGTTGATCGACAGAATCACGCGGCCGCCGCAGGTGCTCTCAAAGATCTTGAGAATCTGCTCGCGCAGCGTCCAAGACCGATAGAACAGCGCCTCAAAGCCAAAGGCATCGGCGAGCAGGCCCAGCCACAGCAGATGCGAGTGAATGCGCGAAAGCTCGTGCAGAATGGTGCGGATATACTGCACGCGGTCAGGCACCTCGATATCGAGCATGCGCTCGCAGGCGCTGGCATAGCCGCAGCTGTGGCCCACGGCGCAAATGCCGCAGATGCGCTCGGCGATGTAGCCAAACTGATGCATGTCGCGCTTTTCGGTGAGCTTCTCGAGCCCGCGGTGCACAAAGCCGATCTGCGGAATTGCCTCGATGACGCGGTCGTCCTCGATCACCAGGTCCAGATGAAGCGGCTCGGGCAGCACCGGGTGCTGCGGGCCAAACGGAATAACGGAGCGATGTGCCATGGACCTTACGCCTCCTTTTTCTGCTTGTCGCGGGCGGCCTTGGCGGCAAGCGCCGCGCGGACCTTGGCCGCTTTCTCGGGATCCATGGCGGCGAGCTTTGCCTCCATCTCGGCAGCCTTGAGCGCGGCCTTCGCAGCAGTTTCATCGTGCTGAGCATCGGAGCCGGCAGCCGCAGCGGGCTGAGCGACGGCAGCGCCCGCAGCATCGCCAGCGCCCGCAGTGCCCTCCCCCGCAGCGGCCGTGGCAGTAGCAGCCTTCTCGGCCGCGGCCTTGCGCGCCTTGGCCTCGGCAGCGGCACGGACCTTCATGGCTTTCTCGCGCGCGGCCTTCACCTCGGGCGTGATAACGCTCATGGGCTCGGCAGTCGAGACCTGGTAGAAAAAGCCCTTAAAGTCAATCTGCATATCGGTGATGGCAAGACCAAACAGGTCGTGCGCTTCGTTTTCAAACGGGAATACTGCCGGATAGTACGAGCTGATGGACGGAATCTCCTGGTACTGATTAATTCCCTCAACCACCAGGTTCTCGATCGCATAGCTGCCGTCCTGCGCAATCTGCTCCTGAGCAGCACGAACGTTGATAAACGTATAGACCAGGCGATACGTGCCGTCGTCGACGTTGCGCTCGGCGTGCATTTGCACAAAGCGCGCGCCGACGCCCTTGAGCGCCTGGACATGCGACAGGAGCTCGTCGATCCCGACGGTGGTATAGATAGCCTTTTGCATTACTCGGCCTCCTTTGCAGCGGCGGGTGCGGCAGGCTTCCCGGCAGGCGCGCCAGCAGCGGGCGCGCCGTCAGCCGTGCCTGCGTCGACACCGGCCCCGGCCCCCGCAGCCACAAACCCATCCTCGCCCAGCTCAACGCCACCGCCCCAGGTTGCGGCGCCGCCCACGGTAAGCGGGTCGCCGCCGGCGCGCATCACGGCCTCCTTCTGGTCCAGGATGCCACACGCCTCCACGATGGCATCGATCACCGTCTCGGGGCGAATGGCGCACCCGGGCGCGTACACGTCCACGGGAATCGCGCGGTCCACGCCGCCGATCACGTTGTAGGCATCGCGGAACACGCCGCCCGAACACGCGCAAATGCCGCACGCCACCACGCACTTGGGCTCGAGCATCTGGTTGTAGATCTGGCGCACGACGGGCAGGTTCTGGGCATTGACCGACCCCGTCACCAAAAAGATATCCGCATGCTTGGGGTTGCCGGTGTTGACCACGCCAAAGCGCTCCGCATCGAACAGCGGCGTGAGCGAGGCCAGCACCTCGATATCGCATCCGTTGCAGCTCGAACCGTCGTAATGAATAACCCACGGCGAGCGCGACATTTTATGATCCATGGATGCCGCCTCCTAAATAAATACGTCGACGAGGATGGGCATAAGGTTGAGCAGGCCAAACACCAGCGCCACGCCCCATCCGAGCCTAAAGCAGCTGCGCCAGGTGCTGCGTGCGAAGGTGTTGTCGATCAGCACCTCGACAAAATACGTCGCGGCCATCACGACCAGTGCGACCACCCAGCTCACCGGGTTGTCCCAGACGAAGAACATGCCCACCCACATCAAAAACAGCACGGTCTCGCACCAGTGCATAAGGGTCATCTTGGCCAGCGTGCCGCCGCTCATCTCGGTGGCGACGCCCTGGACGATCTCCTGATGCGCGTGATGCGAGTACGAAAGATCGAACGGCGACTTGCGCAGCTTGATGGTAAGCACCGCGAGCAGCGCGAGGAAAATGGGCGCGCTGTACACGACGATGGGGGCCGACTGCCCCGTCACGGCGATGGAATCAAAGCTGTCGGTGGCAAGGTACAGGCCCACGCTCATCAGCAGAACGGCGGGCTCGTAACTCATAACCTGCAGCAACTCACGATCGGCGCCGACCTGGGCAAACGGGCTTTGCGTCGAGGCGGACGCCAGCACCACAAAGATCGCGGCGAGCGTCACCATAAAGGCGCACAGCAGCGTGTTGGAACCCGACACAAAGATGCCGCCGCCCACGACGGTAAAGATGAGCGCACACGCCATGTAGGTATCATCCATGGTGTTTACGCTGGCGGGGGCCTTGCGCAGCAGCTTGGCAACGTCGTAGAACGGTTGCAGCAGGCGCGGACCCACGCGGCCCTGCATGCGGGCCGAAAGCTTGCGGTCAACGCCGTCGATCAGGCCGCCCACAAGCGGCGCAATCAGGGCAAACGCCACGGTGCCTATAAAGATGCCCACGACGCCCGAGCCTTCGAAATACTTGCCGCGCAGCACCGAGGGCGCGCTCATGGCAAGCCGCTCGGGCCCAATCCACGCGCAGCACAGCAGCGCAAACAAGATAATGCTGCAGCACACGACGCTACCCGCGGGGCCAATACGCTTCTCGCCAAGGGCGTCCTCCGAGTACCAATTGCGCTTTTCGGCCTTCACCTCGTGTCCCATCGAGCCACGGAAATGGCGGTAATTGTCGGTTCCCACACCCGAAAGATATACGTTTACATGCGGTTTGTTGCTCACGCGGAACGACGTCAGCAGCACCACGGCGATAAACGCCACGATAACCACCATCAGATACATGGCGTCCTTGCCAATAACGTACGGCACGCGGCCAAACACCATGGCCAAGTAAGGCGACACCAGGCCGCTCGAGATAACCGGGAACGCCACGCAGCACAGAATCAGCAGCGCGGCGATGGTGTTGAGGGCCATCCATTCGGTCTTATGGACATTGACCTCAACGTTTTGAGCCGTGGGGTCGACGCCCGAAAGCTTGGCGAGCCACTTACCCCAGAAGTAAAACGTCGCGGCCGAGCCAAAGGCAAGCACCATGATCATGAGCACGTTGCCGGTCTGCGCGAACGCCACCAGGGCGCCCCACTTGGACACGAGCATGCCAAACGGCGCCACAAACATGCCCATAATGCCCAGCATCATCAGACGCGTCAGGTGCGGCATGCGGCTGAACAGACCGTCCATGTCCTCGATATTGCGGCTGCCGATATGATGCTCGGCCGTGCCCACGCACAGGAACAGCAGCGACTTTGCCACCGTATGGAACAGGATCAGAAAGATGGCGGCCCACACGGCCTCGGGCGCGCCGACACCCAGGCAGGCACTGATGAGGCCCAGGTTGGAGATGGTGGAGTACGCGAGCACGCGCTTGGCGTTACTCTGCGAGATGGCCATGAGGGCAGCGAGCAAAAACGTGATGGCACCCACACTCGTGACCATAAAGCCGGTCACGGGATAGATGGCATAGAGCGGGCTCAGCTTGACCATCAGGAACACGCCGGCCTTGACCATGGTGGACGAGTGCAGCAGGGCGCTCGTGGGCGTGGGGGCAACCATGGCACCCAACAGCCAAGTGTGGAACGGCATCTGTGCGGCCTTGGTGAGTGCGGCGAGCGACAGCAGAACGACCGGCATCACCAGCAGCGCGGATTGCGCGGTTCCGGCGCCGGAAAGCTCGATCATGCCCGAGATGGTCAACGGCATGCCGTTGACGTGCAGGAACATAAGGCCCGCCAAAAACGCGATGCCGCCCAGCATGTTCAGGATGATCTGGGTGAAGGCGTTTTTAATGGCCTCGGGCGTGCGCGTGTAGCCAATCATGAGGAACGAGCACACGGTGGTGATTTCCCAGCCGCAGAACAGCCACTCAAGGTTGTCGCTCGTCACGATGACGAACATGGCCGAGAGGAACAGGAACATAAGCGCCAGGAACTGCGGGCGACGGTCGGGCGCGGTCTGCCCGCGCAGCGCGGCCTCGTGCTCGTCATGGGCCTGGAAGTCCTTCATGTAGCCCAGGGCATACACGCAGATAAGGCTACCGATAATGCCGACGGCGAGGACCATGATCACGCTCATGTAATCCAGGTAGAGCGGCGTTGCCGTGACGGCTTCGGCCGCGGGCAGCGTCATGGCTGCAAAGGCGAGCGAGCCCACCAGCTGGACTACGCCGAGCACCGTGGTGAGCGCGTTCCTATATTTGTACGCGTTGTACAGGATGACGGCGCACAGGATGACATCGATGGCGGAGCTGATGATCGAGAGCACATGCGAGGTGCCGGGGGCAACCTCAAAGCTCTGCGGACCCGTGCCAAAAAACATGACGGCGACTACAACTGTCACCGCCATAATAATGCCGGAACCTATGAGCCCCACCGCATCGCGGGCGCGGTCACCGCGCGCGAGCAGCATGCCCAGCGCCGGTACCAGCGGAAACAGGGTAAGGAAATACAGTAGCGTCATACCATCACTCCCCCGTGCAAAAACGCTGCAATTGTTTAACGTTATAGCTCAATTGAGGAGTGGCGGCGGCAGGTTTTCGGTCAACTGGGGAGTTTTGGGCGTACGGGGTAAGGGCACGTCCGCTTTGGAGTAGAGGGGCGGCAAGAAAAATGCGCCCCCGTGGGCGCACCATCCCGTTCGCTATTCCGCCCTTTTAACGCGCGGCTTGCGACCGCGCGGCTTATCGACCAGCGCGGACTCACCGCTCTCGCGATACTGGCGGCACCAAGCCTTGACTGAAGACTCGCTGGGAATCTTGTGCTTGATCATGGTCTCGCGAACCGTCAAGCCGTTTTCCAAACGGTCCTTAACCACGGCGAGCTTTACGTCGTACGAATAGGTGTGATGGCGAGCGCCCGCGTTGAGCACGGCGTCGGCACCGCCCACGGCATATGCGCGGGCCCACTGACGAGCCGTGGCCTGGGGAATGCCAAGCTTTGCGGCGAGGGCGCGGTGACCGACCCCCTCTTGGAGGATCTCGACGGCGCGCTGCCTAACCTCGGGCGCATGCGCGCGAGCCCTAGTTGCTTCCGACATACCTGTCACTTCTTAGCCTCAACCGTTAACCTGCCTTCTTACGTGCATGTTAGATAGTAGCATTTTGCTGTTTGCTCAAAACAGTTAATTAAAATAGACGCGGCGTTATCTGGGCATTTGGCACCAATTTACGACATTTCTTTATCGATTATTTACGCTGGTAGCTGACTCGCAGCTAATCGTCATTCGCTTATCACCAAAATTGACATCTCTTTATGTCCTTTGGTCTAGAGTGAATAATTATTAACCCCTCCCCCAATAATTTTGAGCGGCCTGCAAGGTAGTAGATGTCCTCACTCCTCATGATTACCGCGCATTGCCATCCACCGGAGCAAAACAAAAAGGGCGGGACCTGCTGCGCCTGCAGACCCCGCCCCGGTTGACACCCCATGGGACGCAGTCGGGCGAGGCGGATCCGTGCTACCGCCCCGCCTGGCCGCGAAGTTAACTACAGCTCGTTGGCCGCGTGATATGCCGTGCGAATGGCGCTCGCGATGTCGGCGGTGCGCTCGCCCGAGCAGTCGCCCACACAGGTCACGGGCACCGTCACGCCATCTAGGTCAAACGCGTTGGCCTTGGAGCCCACGGCCATCACCACGTAATCGCAGGCGATCTTCACCGGCTCCTCGGCGCCGTCCTCGGTGGTGCGAACAGCCTCCACGCCCTCGTCGGTAATGGCGGTCAGGCGGGTCTTCACGTGCTGCTCCACGTTGTGCTCTGCAAGGTCGCTCATAATCAGCGGCAGAATGGTCTCGGACTCGCCCGCGGCAATCTTGTCGAGCATCTCGACGATCGCCACCTCGCAGCCGTGCTGCAGCAGATACTCGGCAGTCTCGGTGCCCACCAGGCCACCGCCAATGACGGCGACGCGACCGCTGAGCTCCACCTTGCCGGCCAGTACGTCCCAGCTCGAGACGACCTTCTCCGAATCGGCACCCGGAACGGGGATGACCACGTCGTGTGCGCCTACGGCCACAATCGCAGCGTCGGCGGCGTTGAGGTCCTCAGCGGTAGCGGCATGACTGAGCTCAACCTTCACGCCCAGGCCAGGCAGAATCTTCTCGTAGTACTCGACCGAGCGCATAATCTCGTCCTTGCGCGGAGGCGCAGCCGCCAGCACAATCTGGCCGCCCAGATGATCGCTCGCCTCGTAGACGGTCACGTCGTAGCCGCGCTTGGCCGCCACGCGCGCGGCCTCCAGGCCGGCGATGCCGCCGCCCACCACGGCGATCTTCTTGTCGCCCTCGCCCGGCTTGATGGCGATGGTCGCCTCGTCGCCGTTCTCGGCGTTGAGCACGCACGAGATGTACTTGCGGTTTTGAATCGCGTCGACGCAGCCCTTGTTGCAGTTGAGGCACTCGCGAATGGGCTCGCCCGTGGCGGCCTTCAGCGCAATGTCGGGGTCGCACATGAGCGAACGGCCATAGGCGATGATGTCGGCCGAGCCATCCTCCAGGATCTTCTCGCCGGCCTCGACCGAGACAACACGGCCCACGGTTGCCACCGGCACGGAGACCAGGGCCTTGACGCGCTCGGCCACGGGCAGCGTCCAGCTGTAGGGCATGGCGCCCATGGGCGGAATGGTGTCGCCCATGTTGCCGGTGTGGTTGGCCTGTGCGACCTGGATCATGTCGATGCCCGCGCCCTCGAGCAGCTTGGCGAACTCGCAGGCCTCGTCGGGTAGCAGGCCGCCCTTGCCGCGCGGCGTGCCGTCGGGGTTCTCCATGATCACGGGGAGCTTGTACTCCACCATCAGCTGCGGCGCGGCTTCCTTAATGGCAGCGACGACCTCCAGCGCATAGCGAACGCGGTTCTCGAACGAACCACCGTACTCGTCGGTGCGCTGGTTGAGGATGGCCGAGCACAGCGAACCCACCAAGCGGTCGCCGTGGACCTCGATGGCGTCGATGCCGGCCTGCTGCGCGCGAGCGGCCGAGGCAGCGATGGCCTCCTTGATCTGGGTGAGCTGCTCTACGCTCGCCTCGTTCACAAAGTGCTGCATGTCGTGATGCAGCTTGGCGTAGGCCTGGTTGCGGATCTCGTTGGACTCGGCCATCTTGGCGGCAAAGGTCTCCTCGTCGCCGGCGGCCTTGGCCTCCTGCGCGGCCTTGGCGGCGGCCATGGAACCCATGACCATGCGGCCGACACCGGGCACATCGTACTCGGGGTGGAACAGCTGCAGCGCGACCTTGGCGCCGTGCTTGTGGACGGCATCGGCCAGCGCCTTAAACGTGGGGATCTGGGCGTCGGTTGCCAGCTTGGGCGTGGGGCTTGCGGTCATGACGGGAGCGACGTCGCCGATGACGATGTAGCTCACGCCGCCACGGGCCAAGCGCTCGTAAAAAGCCAGGCTGCGCTCGCCGATGGAACCGTCACGCTCCTCGTAGCCGGTGGTCAGCGGCGGAAACATAATGCGGTTCTTGAGCTCAAGGGGGCCAACCGTAATGGGCTGGAGCAGCTTGGATGCAGGTGTGGTCATGGACATTCCTCTCTTGTAGGCGCGGCGGCGATGATGCCGCGTAGTTATCTAGAGGATATGGCATGGGAATACAGCAGCGCAACGGAAATCGGCGGACAGCAGGTAGCGGCAGGTGGATGGGGATGGGCGGGGCGGCCCGTCGGTTTATCTCAATCTGTAACAGTTACGCGGCAAAACTGGGTCTTACTGTTACAGATCGAGACAAACCAAACCCGCTTGCTAGAAAATCTCAATCTATAACAACAACTCGGCAAAATCCGTCCCTCGTGTTACAGATTTAGACAAACACGACCCAACCCACCGGTATATCTCGATCTGTAACACCTAGCCGCCCAAATCGGGTCTAGATGTTACAGATCGAGATTTTGTTTGAGAGGCCGAGAATTGGACCGAAAACACGGTCCCGAAATAACAAAAAAGCTCGCCGGCTAGGCCGACGAGCTGCAAGTTCTTGGTCGCGGGGGCAGGATTTGAACCTACGACCTCCGGGTTATGAGCCCGGCGAGCTACCAGACTGCTCCACCCCGCAATGTCTGGGCGCCTCATGTGCGCAAGAAAGAATATTACGCGGGAGTTCGGTAAACGGCAAGGAAAATCTCGTAGAGCATAATTCCTTCATATTTAAACCCCTCAGCCCCTATCACCGTAAACGAATCGCAGCCGAGCGCCGTCGACGGCACGTATACAATGGTGCGCGTCCTTTTATGCCAACACTGGGAGTAGACATGCTGCTCGCTATCGATATGGGAAACACGCAGACGGCCATGGGCCTGTTTGACGGAGACGAGCTGGTGCAGTCGTGGCGCATGCCCACCGACCGCTCTTATACCGCCGACGAGATCCATGTGCGCCTGATGGGTTTCTTTAAAATGTACGGCCTTTCGCCCGACGCGGTCGACGCGATCGCCTTTGCGGGCGTGGTGCCGCAGCTCTCGCGCGAATGGCACGCCGTGGCCGACCGCATTGCCGCGGACGCCATCGTCATCGGGCCGCAGACGGCCGCGGTGACCAAGCTGCGCGCGGCGCGCCCCCAGGCCGTAGGTGCCGATCGCGTCGCCAACGCCGTTGCGGCCGAGACTTTCTACGGCGCGCCGGCAATCGTGGTGGACTTTGGCACCGCGACCAATATCGACGTCATCGATGAGGACGGTTATTACATTGGCGGAGCGATCGCGCCGGGCATCCGCATCTCCATGGACGCGCTTGCCGCCCGTGCCGCCAAGCTCGCCAGCGTGCCGCTCGAGGCACCCGAGCACGCCATCGGCCGCGACACCGAGGAATGCATCAAGGTCGGCGCCGTGGTGGGCGCCGCCGCCATGGCCGAGGGCCTGGTCGCGCGCATGAAGCGCGAGCTGGGTCGTGAGGACGCCACGGTTATCGCCACAGGCGGTCTCGCCAGCATCGTCGCCGATTCGACCGATGCCTTCGACGTGGTCGACGGACAGCTCACCATCAAGGGTATCTGCGAAATCTACCGCCGCATGCAGGAGCTGGGATAGAGCAGGGGCTTAAGTCGAGCACGGGCGCGAGCGGCGAACTAAGCAATGCATTGGTCCTATTCCTCAAAATCGAAAATTTATCAGTTTTGAGGAATAGGCTTTCTGCTACGCCTCGCCGCATAGCCACCTCGCCAGGTCCACGATCTGCACCCCATTGCGGTCCGTGGCCTCGTGATGCGTTCGGGCGAGAATCATCTTGGGGTACGCGTCGCCAATGCTCAGCAGTGGCGAAATCTCGCGTTCAAATGTCTTATCCGAGCTGATGTCGTCGCTCACCTGAATGTAGAGCTTCTCGCTTCGCTTAATTGCTATAAAGTCAATTTCCTTTTTATAGAGCACACCGACGTATACCTCGTATCCGCGGCGCAGCAGCTCGATGGCCACCATGTTCTCGTATACGCGTCCCCAATCCATATCACGTGTACCGAGCAGTGCGTATTTGAACGCGTGGTCTGCCAGGTAATATTTCTCGCCGCTCTTAAGGTATTTTTTGCCGCGAATGTCGTACCGACGAACTTTATAGAAGGCAAACGCATCGCACAGGTACCCCATGTACGTGCCGACCGTCTTGTTCGTAATCTTTAGCCCATCCGCATTTAATGCATCAGTAATGTTGCGTGCCGACGTAATGTTGGAAACGTTGTCCATCATGTAATCGGCAATGCGCAGCAGCGCCGATTCGTTTCTCACGTTATGCCGCTGCACGATATCCCTCACGATGAGCGTTTTAAAGACATTGGAGAGATATTGATAGCGCTGCTCCTGCAGTGGATAAGGGTAAGAGCCGGACATACCGCCGGTTCTCGCGTACTCATCGAAGTCGCGGTCGACATCGCCCTCGTCGCCATAGAGACGATACTCCTCAAACGAGAATGGGAAAACCTCGATCTCGAACGTACGCCCCGTAAAGAGCGTCGACAGATCGCTCGACAGCAAAAAGGCGTTCGATCCGGTAATGAAAATGTCGTACTGCTCGGATGCATGGAGGCTGTTGATCGCGCGTTCAAAGCCGTCGCACATCTGAACCTCATCGATAAGCAGGAAGTTTTGCTTGTCGGACGCTCGATGCTCTTTTACATAGGCGAGCAGGGCATGATATTCGAGCAGGTCCTCGAACTCGTCGAGGTTGTAATTGATATGGATGACATTCGAATTGGACAGATTTGCCTCCACGTAATCGCGGAGGGCCTCGAGCAATTTTGACTTACCGCCACGGCGAATGCCCGTTATGACCTTGATGTCCGGCACGCCAATAAGGCTCGTCAACATGTCCATGTATGACGTTCTATTGATGAGTTTCATTGGCGCCTCCCTGCGGTCTTTTATCGCTATTCCTCAAAATTGAAAAATTTTCAGTTTTGAGGAATAGGCTCTATAGCGAATATACCCCGCGAAAGACCGAGCCGCCTTAATCCTATTCCTCAAAAACGAAAATTTTTCAGTTTTGAGGAATAGGGCGCTGGCAACCCATTCCCCAGATAGGCGAAACCCTCCCCGGCACAGGCCGAAGAGGGCTTTGTTGTCATCGTTATCTTTGGGCGCGGGCGGCTCGCGTTACAGCCCGCGAATGCGCACGGCCTCGGGCGGAAACTCCTGCTCGCCGGCATCGGTCTTGATGGTCGCGCGGCCCCAGATGTCCAGGCCCGCAAACACACCGACCGCAAGCGGCAAACCGTTGGGCGACACCGCCGCAACTTGGCGGCCCAGCAGCGGCACCATGTCGAAGTACTCGCCCAGCACGGGAGCCAGCGGGCCTGCGGCGCCTTGCGGTGTGTTGGCAACAACCGCCCAGGCGTCCACGCGGGCCAGCACGGCGGCGGCCAGCGCCTCAACCAGCGCTTCGTCAGCCACGTCCACACCAAGCTCGCTCAGCGCCGAACGCTCAATATCAACCGTCACCGCGGCAAACATGCCCGCGGCACCGGCACCGCCGTTGACGGCGACGCGCGCGAGCGACGTCTCAAACGCAGGCGCGCCGCACACGATGTCACTCGGCCACTGGATGCCCACCTTACCGGCAAGGCCCAACCCCGGCGTCGAAGCCGTGCCCACAAGCGCGTCCATCATGCCCATCGCCGCCACAAACGGCAGGCCGTGGAAGGCGTGCATGTTCACATCGGGGCGCACGACCAGCGAAAACGCCAGCGATGCATCGCCCGCGCTCCACGCGCACCAGCCCGCGGACATGCCCTCGCGGCCCGCGTCACGCGCCGCGTCGAGCTCGGTACCGGCGGCAACAACATTCATCTCGATCATCTACATACGCCCCAATTCGCCCACGATATGGCCCACGCGATCCTCGGGCTCCTTGACCTCGACGCCGTTGTAGCGGAAGAACCGCGCCGGGTCGTGCATCAGGTCCTCGAGCGGCACCAGCACAAAGTCGCGCTCGCCAATGAGCGGATGCGGCAGGCGCAGCTTTTTGCCACCGTGGGTCTCGCCGTCCATCCACAGCAGGTCCAAGTCGATGGTGCGCGGGCCGTTTGCCTTGGCCTTTTTGGAGCGGTCGCGGCCCAGCTCGGCCTCGATCTTCATGAGCTCGTCAAGCAGCACCAGCGGAGCCAGCTCGGTCTTGATCTCGATGACGGCGTTGGCAAATGCGTCCTGGCGCGTCTCGTAGGCCGGCTCGCTCTCGTAGATACGCGAGCAGTTGGACACGCAGGTGAGCGGGATCTCGGCAATCATGTCGCGCGCAGCGCGGATGTTGTCGCAGCGATGCCCCAGGTTGGAACCCACGGCCACAAACGCGCGGCGCGGTTGCGGTTTGGCAACGGCCCAGTAACCGTTCAGGAACTGCGCAAAGCCCGCAACGTCATGTACGCGCACGATGTTGGCGCCGGCCTGGATGGCGCCCAGGCACACACCAAACGTGGCGGCATCGCGCTCGGCGGCCTCGGTCACGCCCGAGACGGCGCCCACAAAGCGCTTGCGCGACACGGCGCACATGAGCGGATAGCCCAGCGACGCCATCTTGGCGGTCTCGCGCTGGATGACGATGTCTTCGTTGGCCGTCTTGCCAAAGCCCGGGCCGGGATCGATGCAGATACGGTCGCGCGACACGCCGGCATGGATGAGCGTGCGGGCCTGGTCGGACAGAAAGCCCATGACGCGGCGCATGATGGGCGCAGAATCGGGCAGGGTAAAGCGGCGGAGCTGCGAGGTGGGCACATAGGCTTCCTCACGGCGGGCACTGCGGCGCATCATGGCGGCCAGGTGGTCGCTGGGCTCCGGCGCGGCTTCGGTAGCTGCGGGCACGGTCTCGGGCTCTGCAGTCTCGGCGGCAGGAGCGGTCTGCTCGGCAGCCGGCGTCTCTGGCTCGGACTCGGGCGCGGGCTCCGGTTCGCCAAACGGCAGCGAGGGCTGTACCACACCGCCCGGAAGCTTGGCCTCAGCCTTGGGCTCGCCCAGCAACTTGCCGCGACGGCGACGGGCCGGCTTCTCGGCCTCGCGCGCAGCCTCGGCAGCCGCTTCGCGCGCCTTCTCGGCAACAAACGCCGCAGCCGAGGTATCGAGCTGCACCGTCGCGTGCGTGCGTGCGGGTGCGGCGACCTCGCCGGCGTGCATTACGATGACGCCGCAGGTGCTCGTCTTAACGAACTCAACCATCTTGGGATCGGTGAAGCCCGTCACGTCGTTGACAATCGAAGCACCGCAGCGCACAGCCGCCTTGGCAACCGCCACATGACGCGTGTCGATCGAGACAATGGCACCCTCTTTGGCGAGCGCGCGCACGACGGGCAGCACGCGACGCGCCTCCTCGTCGGGGTTGACCGGGGTAAAGCCGGGGCGCGTGGACTCGCCGCCCACGTCGATGATGTCGGCGCCGGCATCGAGCATCGCCAGGCCGTACTCGATAGCGGCATCCTGGTCAAAGTGCTCACCGCCGTCGCTAAACGAATCGGGCGTCACGTTGAGGACGCCCATGATGCGCGGACGATCAAAGCTGAGCTCGTACTTTCCGCACCGCCATGTCTTGCTGTCGTTCGCCATGAACATCCTCCTAAAATGCCCACGCCGCCGCGCTCGGGCGCTGGCGGCGGGGTCGCTTTGCAATCAGTCTTTCTATTGTATCCGCGCGCGCGGGCTAGAACGCAAACGCGGCCGCGATGTCGCAAGAAATCAGCAGGTCGGCATTTGCATCCTGATCGGTGGGAGCAAGGTTGCATATGGCCAGCGTATCGCCGGTAAAGTAACGCGTAAGGCCCGCCGCCGGATACACCACGAGCGAGGTCCCGCCTACAATGAGGGCATCGGCCGCGGCGATGGCGGCAACGGCACCGGTCAACACATGCTCGTCGAGCGGCTCTTCGTAGAGCACTACATCGGGCTTGATGCGGCCGCCGCACGCGGGGCACGCGGGCACGCCCGCGGCATCCTCGTGCTCGCGCGAGCAAATCCACTCGGCGCTATAGACCGCGCCGCACGACTGGCAAATGTTGCGATGGACCGATCCGTGCAACTCAAACACGCGCTGTGAGCCGGCCATCTGATGCAGGCCGTCGATGTTTTGCGTCACCACGGCGTCGAGCTTGCCGGCGCGCTCCAGCTCGGCCAGCTTGGTGTGGCAGCGGTTGGGCTTGGCGCCAAGCGCGATCATCTTGGTGCGGTAGAAGTCGAAGAACTCGGCCGGGTGCACCTCGTAAAAGCTATGCGAGAGCATGGTCTCGGGCGGGTAGGCAAACTGTTGGTGATATAGGCCGTCCACGCTGCGGAAATCGGGGATGCCACTCGCCGTGGAAACGCCCGCGCCGCCAAAGAAGACCACGCGCTTGTGGGTGCCGAACAGCTCCGCCAGCGCGGCGGAGGCCTGTTTGGAGTCCGTTATCGCCTGCGTCATATGAGTCCTCCGTCCTTGTTGGTCGGGCAGCGTCGGGCGATGTCCCAGCATGCGGCCTTTGGGTCAGCACGCGCGGTGCCCACCACCGCCCCTGTTGCGCTAATCTTAAGCCTGCCAACCCCGTCGAAAGGACACCATGCCTCAGACTTACACTTTCGCCTCGTGGAACGTCAACGGCCTGCGCGCCGTGCTCAAAAAGGACCCGAGCTTTATCCAGATCGCGCAAGAACTCGACGTCGATATCCTGGCGTTGCAAGAGACCAAGTTGCAAGAAGGCCAGGTTGATATTGACCTGCCCGGCTATCGCCAAACCTGGAGCTACGCCGAGCGTAAAGGCTATTCGGGCACTGCGGTCTTTAGCCGCCAGGAACCGCTGCGCGTGCTGCACGCCGACGCGCTGTTACCCTACGCCGGCGAGGGCGAGGCGGCCGAGCTCGTCGCCCAAGCCGCAACCGAGGGCCGCGTCTGCGCGTTGGAGTTCGACAAGTTCTGGTTTGTGGATGTCTACACTCCCAACGCGCAAAACGAACTCGCCCGCATCGACGTGCGCATGGCCTGGGATGATGCCTATCGCGGCTTTTTGAGCGCGCTTGAGCGCGAGAGCGGCAAACCCGTCGTGACCTGCGGCGACTTTAACGTGGCGCACGAGGAGATCGACCTTAAGAACCCCAAGTCCAACCGCGGCAACGCCGGCTTTTCGGACGAAGAACGCGGCAAGTTTACCGAGCTGCTCAACGCCGGCTTTACCGATACCTGGCGCACGGCTAATCCAGACGTCGAGGGCGTCTACAGCTGGTGGAGCTATCGCTTTAATGCCCGCAAGAACAACGCCGGCTGGCGCATCGATTACTTCTTGGTAAGTGATTCAATCGCCAATACCGTGCGCGACACCGGTATCCGCGGCGATATCTTCGGCAGCGACCACTGCCCCGTCACCCTCACGCTAGAGCTCTAGCGCCAAGCAATTCCTGGGGGACAGAGGAAAACAGATCATGTGACCCCTCTCCCCCTATAAGTTGCGGTGGAATAGTTCCTGTTTGGGCAGCAAATAGCCAAAAACGAGAACTATTCCACCGCAAGTTCGTGAGGGAACGCGAAATGCCTTACAGCCCGTATTTCACGACGACACGGTTAATGCGGCGACACCAAGGCTTGTACAAGGCGGCCAAAAACACGCAGGTCGCAAGGCCGTGCGTAATATCGAACGGCACTGCCGTGGCAAGACGCGCCGCGGCACCCGCCCAAGTAAGCGGCTGTACAAAACCAATGATGTCATACGCGTTGATCACGACGCCATAGAGCAGGCCCGACGCAAAGCCGTACGCCAGCAGCGCTGGCATGCGCACGGTGCCGTCGGCGCGGTCGAACGCACCCGCATACGCCAGCACACCGCCAACGTATCCCACGAGCCCCCAGGCATACATCTGCCACGGCGTCCACATGCCCTGTCCAAAAAAGAAATTGCTGGTCAGCGCTGCCAGCGCGCCAACCATAAAACCATTGCGGCGACCAAGCGTCGCCCCCGCGATAATGGCGATAGCGCTCACCGGTTTAAAGTCGGGAATGGGCCCAAACAGGATGCGCCCCGCCGCCGCCAGCGCCGCCAGCACCAGCGTGGGCATAATCTGGCGCAAACCCGGACGAGATGCCTCGTAACCCGCAAAGAACAACGCAAGCACCAGCGCCACCACAATCAGCATGGCCAACGCCGCCTGCTCAACACCCGCCAGCAACGCCGCAGCCATCACTGCGGGAACCGCCAGCAGCAGCGGTATCTCCAGTTTTGCAAGCAAGCGCGAGAAACGACAGTCCGTCATCCCATCACGCCCTATAGAACACGTTGTCGGCAAAGAAGTCGGCCGGGGGCTCCATGCAGGCAATCTCGCCGTCAAACATCATGGCGACGTCGTCGGCTACCTGCTCGGCAAAATCCAGATCGTGCGTGGCCATGATGACGGTGCCGCCAGCCTTCGCATGGTCACGCAGGGCGCGGGCGATGATGCGGCGGCTCTCCAGGTCCAAGCCCTTCGTGGGCTCGTCAAGCAGCAGCAGCTCGGGGCCGATCAGCAGCAGCTTTGCCAGTGCGAGCAGCTGGCGCTGTCCGCCCGAGAGGTCGTAGGGGTGGCGCGTCTCCAGGCCGTCCAATCCCAGTTGCGCCGCACGCTCCCGCGCCAAGTTCTCGTCATATCCGCAGGTCGAAGCCCATTCTATCAGCTCATCGCGAACCGTCTCGGCAACCAGCAATGCTTTGGGATTCTGAGGCAGCAGCGCCGCCGAGGCCGCCCCGCGCACAATGCGGCCGCGCTGCAGCTTGGCGGTCTTCGCCAGCACCGAAAGCATTGTCGACTTGCCGCAGCCGTTACCGCCCGCAACCGCATGCACCGCGCCAGCCGAAAACGACGCATCGAGCCCGCGCAGCACCCAACCGCCCGCGCGATCGTAGCGAAACCAGCTCCCTGCCAGGGTGGTAGCCGACCCAGCGTGCATTTTTTGGAGTATTCTGCTTCCATCCGTGCGCGGGAAGGCTTCCGAGCCGTTCTCGAGCGACGTTTGCGCCACAAATTCAGACGATTTGTCCAATTCCGAACTTTTTTTCGCGCTCGATACGTCCCCGGGCGGCTCCAGAGAGCCCAAATTGTCCTCACGCCTGCTGAATACTCCTTTATTTGCACATCGGATGGCACCCCACCCCAACATGTCATCGGACAACAGCGATTCTCGGCGTCCCAAAGAAGCCATATCCGCCACCTCGCGCACGCGACCGTCCTCAATCCGGTACGCACACGTCGCGTATTCGAGCATTGGGCGCGGCTGATGCGTCGCCACAACAACCGTGCAGCCCAGCTCGCGATTCACGCGAAACAGCGCATGCAGAAAACTCTTCTCGGCAACGGGGTCGAGCTGAGACGTGGGCTCATCGAGCAGCAGCACGCGCGGGCGGAGCGCCAACACGGCGGCCAACGACAGCAGCTGCTTGCGACCACCCGAAAGCGTATCGGTATCGCGGTGGAGCCAATCCTCCAGCCCAAAGAAATAGCTGGTCTCGGCCACGCGACGACGCATCTCGTCACGCGCTAGCCCCAAGTTTTCCAGGCCAAACGCCATCTCGTGCCACACGGTCTCGCACACAATCTGGTTCTCGGGATCCTGAAACACATAGCCCACGCGCTCCGCGGACGTCCGAACATCCATGTCGGCAACGCTCTCGCCCAGCACGCGCAGTTCGCCAGCGCGCTCGCCCGTCGGCGCGATCTCGGGTTTGAGCAGCGAGAGTAGCGTCGACTTGCCCGAACCGGTACCGCCAACAAGCAGCGCAAACGCACCTTGGGAAACACGCCAATCAAGCCCCTCGAGCACCGGTGCCTCGGCCCCGGGATAGGCAAAACTAAGGCCCCGCACCTCAATCGCAGGCACATCGGAGCCGCACGCCCCGCCCGTTACCGAGCAGCTATCCAACCGAGCCATCAGCCAAACCTCTTCTCATCAATCGCGTGCAACGCGCAAGGCAGCACCATCCAGGCAGCGTACACGACATAGCCCGGCCACGGCGCCGGCACCGAGAGCTGCGGATAAAACGAATACTGCGTCGTCGCGGTCCACGCCACCGCCACCGCGGCGGCGCCAAACACCGCAAGTCCAACCAGCGCGGCAGCGTCGCCGCGCCCCAGTCGATACCGCGCATACGTCGTACGACGCGTCGCGGCACCCCACCCGCGCGAGCGCATCGCGTCCGCGCGCTCCAGCGAATCTTCCATGCCCCAGCCCATCAACACGCTCGACGCCCGCAGGCGCGAGCGCACGGGGTCGGCCGGCGCACGCCCCGGTACATCAATCGCGTCCTGCACCGCCAGCACCGTGCGGCCGCGGCGCAAAAACTGTGGGATAAGCCGCATGCACATCGAGATCATAAGCGCGATCACCGGCGCGGCGTTGCCTAACAGTGCGAGCATCTTGTCGTATTCGAGCATCGACGCCGCGGCCTCAAACCACAGCACGCTCGCCACAAACAGCCCGCCCATGCACAGGCCGTATACCATGCTTTCCAGATACACCGCGCGCATGCCAATACGGAACAGCTCCGTCGAGCCCGAGGCGCTAAACAGCGGATTGACCAGCGCGATAATCAAAATCACCGGCAACTGCCAGCGGAGTGCGCCCAGCGTGCGGGCAGCCCCACGCGTCGCAAATCCATACGCCAGCCCGCCCGCAAGTGACAGCGCAATCAGCACCGGCTGCATCGAGAACATGGTGAGCCCCAGCGTCAGCACAATATAGAGTGCCGGCACAGCCGGATGCGACATCGAGAACGCCGCGACGGGCTCGCCGCCAAACTCCTCTTGTATGTTGTCCACGGGCACCCCCGTCCCCTCGCTCAAAAGACAGCTCCGCAGCACCGCCAACGCCGCACGCAAGCAGCGCAAACGCCACGCCGGCGGCGCAAGCCTCAACCGCCGCAAACCAATCGCTACGCGCTCAACATATGCCTGCGGTATCATATTGCGCCGTGTATCGTTTCCAAACACACGTCTCTATAACGTAACAGGAGATCACATGGACGCAACCGCAATTATCCTCGCTGCCGGCGAGGGCACCCGCATGAAGTCGAACCACTGCAAGGTTTCGCACAAGATCCTGGGCAAGCCCATGGTCCAGTGGATCGTCGACGCCACCATCAAGGCCGGCTGCAGCCGCGTCGTGGTCGTCATCGGCAGCCACGCCGACGAGATGCGCGCCCTCATCGACGGCGCCTACGCCAGCAGCGCCACCAAGGTCGAGTGCGTCGAGCAGACCGAGCGCCTGGGCACCGGTCACGCCGTGAAGGTCGCGCTCGAGGCCTGCGGCATCACGCAAGGCCCCGTCGTCGTGCTCAACGGCGACTTGCCGCTCATCACCGCCGACACCGTCGCCAAGTTCGCGCAGACCGTCGCCACCGGCGAGCTCGCCTGTACCGTCATGACCATGACCCCGCCCGACCCCTTCGGCTACGGCCGCATCAAGCTGGGCGCCGACGGCCAGATCGAGCGCATCATCGAGCAGAAGGACTGCACGCCCGAGCAGGCCGCCACGCTGCTGGAGTGCAACGCCGGCTGCTACGCCTTTGACGGCGCGCAGCTCGCCGCCCACATTAACGAGATCGGCAACGACAACGCGCAGTCCGAGTACTACCTGCCCGACATGCTCGAGATCCTCAAAGGCCACGGCCAGGCTGTCTCCATCTTCCACTGTGATGACTACCGCGACGGCCTGGGCGTCAACAGCCGCATCCAGCTCGCGCAGCTCACCGCCATTGCGCGCGACCGCATCAACGAGCACTGGATGGCCGAGGGCGTCACCTTCATCGACCCCACGCAGGCCTGGATCGGCCCCGATGCCGTCATCGGCCGCGACACCATCGTGTGGCCGCAGACGCATCTGATCGGTCACGTCACCGTGGGCGAAGAGTGCCAGCTCGGCCCCAACAGCCGCCTCACCGACACCACCGTCGGCAGCGGCTGCATCATCGATGAGACCATCGCCATCGAGGCCGTCATCGAGAACGGCGTCGACTGCGGCCCGCGCGCCTACCTGCGCCCGGGCACCCACATGCTCGACGGCTCCAAGGCCGGCACGCACGTGGAGATCAAGAAGTCCACGATCGGCGAGGGCTCCAAGGTGCCGCACCTGTCCTACATCGGCGACACCACCATGGGCTCCGGTGTCAACGTGGGCGCGGGCTCCATCACCTGCAACTACGATGGCGTGCACAAGCACAAGACCGTCATCGGCAAGGATGCCTTCATCGGCTCCGACACCATGATGGTCGCACCCGCCCAGATCGGCGACGGCGCACTCGTGGCCGCCGGCTCCGTCATCACCGAGCCGGTCCCGGCCGACGCACTCGGCCTGGGCCGCGCCCGTCAGGTAAACATTGAGGGCTGGGCCGCCGATTATCGCCGCCGTCTGCACGAGGACGACGAGGTATAACGTTTTACCAAGCATCTAAGGAGCTGTTCCCATGGGGGCGGCTCCTTTTTCTATCGTGACCTGCGCAACCGGATGAGTGGTCGGTTCGTGTCCGTTGACGGTAAAGACGTTATCAAGACCCGATAAGCCCCGTCGCGCGGTTACAATGCAACAAGGCATCTATATGGCATTCGATATAAAGGAGAAGGGTAATGCCGATTAATGATCCCGAGAAGTCGGAGAATATGCGCAAGTCCATCCGCGTGTATTCCGGTTCCTCCAACCGTCCCCTCGCTCAGAAGATTGCTGAGTACCTTGGGGTCGAGCTTTCGGGCCTTACGCTAAAGCAGTTCGCCAATGGTGAGATTTACGCCCGCTACGACGAGACCGTCCGCGGCGCCGACGTCTTCCTGATTCAGTCCGTGGCCGGCGGCAACGTCAACGACATGCTCATGGAGCTGCTCATCGCCACCGACGCTGCCAAGCGCGCATCCGCCCGCTCCATCACCGCCGTTATCACCCACTACGGCTATGCCCGCCAGGACCGCAAGGCCGGCCCGCGCGAGCCCATCACCGCCCGCCTCGTCGCCAACCTGCTCGAGCGCGCCGGCGTCAATCGCATCATCACCCTCGACCTGCACCAGGGCCAGATCCAGGGCTTCTTTGATATCCCGGTTAACCACCTGTCCGCGCTGCCGCTGTTTGGCCAGTACTACAACGACATGCACTTCGACACCGACAACCTGGTTGTCGTCTCCCCCGACGTGGGTCGCGCCAAGGCCGCCAAGAAGCTGTCCGACATGCTCGGCTGCGACCTGGCCATCGCCCACAAGGGCCGTCCGCGCCACAACGCCGCCGAGGTCATGGGCATCATCGGTGACATCAAGGGCAAGACCTGCATCATCAACGACGACATGATCGACACCGCTGGCACCCTGTGCGCCAACGTCAAAGAGCTCAAGGCTATGGGCGCTGGCGACATCTACGTCTGCGCCACCCACGGCATCTTCTCCGGTCCGGCCATCGAGCGTCTGAACGACGCCCCGATCGTCGAGTGCCTCGTCACCGACGCCATTCCCGTCGAGGTCGGCGGCAAGATCAAGACCATCTCGGTCGCCGAGGAGTTCGCTCAGGCCATCTCCGCCGTTTACCACGAGGAGCCCGTCTCCACGCTCGTCGGCGGCGATTTCGCGCTGTAGCCTGCCGCGCATCATCTTTGATGCTTTTAAAGGGTCGGAAGCGAGCTTCCGACCCTTTTTCTATCCCTCGCCAACCTTCCCTGGACAATTAGTTCAGATACGTATTTTTTTAAAGCTCCAAAGGACCGTTTGGAGCCTTCTGAGCTCCCCAGCGGATGCCATGCCGTCCAAATCTCATCGTTCTCGAGTACAACCGCTGCATATTTACCCTCAAATCGCCCTCAAGGGCCTTAGGCACGCCTCGAACGCCCGCCGCCTTATACGTATCTGAATTAACCGTCCAGTAGCTATCGTCAACCTTCGCGGCAGAGCTCAATTTCCTGCAATCCCCTCAACCGATTTCATAACACCCAGCCGTTCATGGCGCGCAGCGCCCCGCTGAGCGAAAAGAACGGTATGGGGGTCGCATTCTGCCGCCAACTTAGTACGTTATAGCTATGACGACCGTGATTTCACATTTCTCCGCCCTCCGCGCAATTCGTCGCGCACGACGGGCGTACTCTGCCCTACCCTGGGACTCCGTTGATAGTGAACAGCAAGCACAGGCCTTGGCTGGCTGCATTCCCAATAATGACGCGATAGACTTTGGCGCACTTTCGATACTCGATGCCTGGAATGAAGATGATTCCGAACTGCTCGATCTTCTCGTTTCAGACGAAGACAACAGACGCCCCGACAAGCGGCTTCTTCAGCATATTCTCACCGCTCCGCTTCCTGAAGGTGCAATTATGCACGTCGAGGCCGACATCTACGCAACGTCTCCTGCCGTGACAGCCATGCTTTGTTCCAAAAATGAATCAGTCGCCAAAACCTTGATGCTTCTCATGGAACTGCTCGGAACCTACTCCCTTCCTCCCGGGGCAACATACCCCATTGCCCATGACGACATCTGGCCCAAGGGCGATGGCTGCGCAGCGACGGGCGATCTTGATTGCTTGGGCAACCAGTCGGTGGTCGAGCAACAGAACGAAACCCGCTATGAACAGGCACACTACAAATGCGAGCCCGCCACAACTATCGAAGAGCTTGAGGCGGTTGCACGCTTCGCCAAAAGTAGCTCATACACATCGTTTCGCACGGCAGTCAAACTTGCCCGACCCGGATCTGCATCCCCAGCCGAATCCCTAATGTTTGCCGTTCTCGGAGCGCCCATGTGCTTTGGAGGATTCGGATGTTGCAGTCTGCCCATGGGAGGCCTGCTACTCAACTATCGAATCGACTTCGACACTCTTGCGGTCAACATGTCCTCGGGCATCCCCTATGCCATCTGCGACCTATATTGCCCGGCAGCCGGAGTCGACAACGAATACAACGGAATTGGGCATGAGCTTCAAAACGCTCGCATCCACGATGGCAATCGAAATAATGGCCTCAAGGCAATGGGCATCCACGTCCTGGTTATCAATCGCGACCAAATGAAAGACCTTGTTGCACTCGAAGCCTTCGCCCAAACGATGCATCGACTCGCGGGAGTCCGATTCCGATACCGTATCAAGGGCTATCGCAAGCGTCAGGCCGCTTGGCTCAACGCTCTGCGGGCCGGAATCGGCCTTGCGCCGGTCTAAACGGCGAATCACCCGCGCGCCGCCGAACAGGACTGGACAGTTAGTTCAGATACGTATAGATGGACACATTGAATTAGGCTGTTTTGCGGCTATCTCTATACCATTCGCCCTATTTGAAGGCAGGGTAGACTTCAAAACAGCGCCATATGGACTAACTAAAGCTCCGAAACAACGTATCGGCATTGAATTGAGCACTTCGAGTCCTCAGAACTTATACGTATCTGAACTAACTGTCCACCTCTGATTTCGACGGCCGTCCAAACGCCCCTAAACGCCCTCAATTACCCTCCATTTGACAGCGGCAACAGGGTCGCTCACCATAGCAGGCGACAAATCGACGAAAGGATGAACATGGCAGCTGCACAGCCGCTTAAGATTCGCATGGTTGCCGGGCTTGGCAACCCTGGCGAGGAATATGCCGAGACCCGTCACAACGCTGGTTTCAAAGCAATCGACGAGCTGGCCCGTCAGGCCGGCGTCACGTACTGGAAAAACCAGGCAGGCGCCGAGGTCGCGCTCATCAACATCAACGATCCCGAGGAAGAGGGCGGTAAGCGCCAGATCGTGCTGGTCAAGCCGCAGTCGTACATGAACACCTCGGGCGGGCCCATCTCCAAGCTCTGCCGCGAGTACAAGATCAAGGCCGAGGAGCTGCTCGTGATTCACGACGAGCTCGATATTCCCGCCGGCGACGTGCGTGTTAAGGTGGGCGGCGGCCACGCCGGTCACAACGGCCTGCGCTCCATCATCGACAAGATGGGCAGCCGCGACTTCAGCCGCATCCGCACCGGCATCGGCAACCCTCCCGGCAAGATGGCTGTCGCCGACTACGTGCTTAAGCAGCTGCGCGCCCGCGAGGCCGAGGATTTCCAGGACACCTGTGCCCGCGCCGCCGACGCCGCCGGTCTGGCCATCGTCCACGGCGTAATCTACGCCCGCGATCACGTAAACGGCGCCGCTTCCGCCAACGGCAAGCACTAAAACCTATCATTTAGGGACAGGTTTATTTTGGCAAGTTTTACCTGCGGAAACTCCCCAGTTGCGGCATCGCAATCAACCGCGCGCCGACATACATGCATAGCACCCCAAAGGGGGCCGGCCTCATCACAGCCCGAGGCCGGCCCCCTTTGCCGTTTTACCTGATAAAACCGACCAAAATAAACTTCTCCCCCTTTGATAGGCCAAAGTGGATAAACCCTGCTCCCAACCGCCGAAGACACACGTAAGTGACATGTCCATGAGGGTATAATTTGCACCGTATGTCTGCACAACGCCTGTGCACGTACGGTTTTATTCGGGCTACCGTCCATTTCCGTGGAGGCACGGTTCGGCGGCCCTAACAAGAGAGGGGTTCTATGTATAAGATCCTGGAGAAGACGCAGTTCTCGGAGAAGGTGTTCAAGTTCCGCATCGAGGCGCCCGCAATCGCCAAGCATGCGCACGCTGGACAGTTCCTCATGGTTCGCGCCAACGAGACGGGCGAGCGCGTCCCGTTTACCCTGGCTGGCTGGAACGGTGACGAGGGCTGGGTCGAGTTCATCTTCATGGTGATCGGCAAGACCACCGAGATGCTTTCCACCTACGAGGCCGGCGAGTCGCTGCGCGACGTCGTGGGCCCGCTGGGCGTTCCCACCGAGATGGCCGAGGGCCCCTGCGCCGTCATTGGCGGCGGCGTCGGCCTGGCAATTGCCTTCCCGGTCGCCAAGCACCTGGTCGAGACCGGTCACGAGGTTCACGCCATCATGGGCGCCCGCACCAAGGACCTCCTGCTCATGGAGGACCAGTTCCGCGAGCTCCTCGACGAGGACCACATCCACATCACCACTGACGACGGCTCCTACGGCGAGCAGGGCGTTGTCACCGCTCCGCTGGAGCGCCTGCTGCAGGACAAAGCCGTGAGCCAGGTCTTCTGCGTTGGCCCCGTTCCGATGATGAAGTTCTCGACCCTCACCGCCCAGAAGTACGACACCCCCATCACCGCGTCGCTCAACCCCATCATGGTTGACGGCACCGGCATGTGCGGCTGCTGCCGCGTCGAAGTGGGCGGCGTGACCAAGTTCGCTTGCGTCGACGGCCCCGACTTCGATGCCACCTTGGTCGACTGGGATGACCTTCGTGCCCGCCAGGCCGCTTACCGTTCCGAAGAGGGCGAGTCCCTCAAGGCCTATGAGGAAAAGAGCTGCGCATGCCACTAGTTAATGGTCGTTTCGTTGCCGATATGAAGTCGCCCCGCACCCCCGATAACGAGGAGCCGGCTGCCGAGCGCGCCTGCGACTTCCGCCCCGTCGACAAGGGCTTCACCGAGGAGATGGCGCTGGCCGAGGCCGAGCGCTGTCTCAACTGCAAGAAGCCGTTCTGTGTTGAGGGCTGCCCCGTCAACATCAACATCCCCCGCTTTATCGAGCAGATCCGCGAGAAGGACTTCGGCGGCGCTCTCGATACCATCCGCGAGGACTCCATGCTTCCCGCCATCTGCGGCCGCGTCTGCCCGCAGGAGAACCAGTGCGAGGGCAAGTGCATCCGTGGCAAGAAGTCCGAGCCCGTGGCCATCGGCCAGCTCGAGCGCTTCCTGGGTGACCGCCCCGAGCTCGCTTCCACGCCCAAGATGGCCCCCAAGAACGGCAAGAAGGTCGCCGTCGTCGGCTCCGGCCCGTCCGGCATCACCTGCGCCGGCGAGCTCGCCCGTAACGGCTTTGACGTCACCGTCTTTGAGGCATTCTTCACCGGCGGCGGCGTGCTGGTCTACGGCATCCCCGAGTTCCGTCTGCCCAAGGCGGTCGTCAAGCGCGAGATCGACGGCCTGGAGGACATGGGCGTCAAGTTTGAGTACAACTCCGTCGTGGGCAACATGGCCACGGCCGAGGAGCTGTTCGAGCAGGGCTTCGGCGCCATCTACGTGGCGACCGGCGCTGGCCTGCCCAAGTTCCTCAACGTCCCCGGCGAGAACCTGCCCAACGTCTTCTTCGCGAACGAGTACCTCACCCGCGTGAACCTGATGAAGGCCAACAAGTTCCCCGAGTACGACACCCCCACCAAGCACGGCAAGAACGTCGTCGTCTTTGGTGGCGGCAACGTGGCTATGGACGCCGTCCGTACCGCCAAGCGTCTGGGCGCCGAGCACGCCATCATCGCCTACCGTCGTACCGAGGACGAGATGCCCTGCCGTCGCGCCGAGCTGCACCATGCTAAGGCCGAGGGCGTCGAGGTTCTGCCGCTCGTCTCCCCGCTCGAGTTTGTCGCTGGCGAGGACGGCTCCGTGTGCGCCGTCAAGGTCCAGAAGATGGAGCTCGGCGAGCCTGACGAGTCCGGCCGCCGTCGTCCGGTGCCCATCGAGGGCGCCATCGAGGAGATCCCCTGCGACGTCGCGATCTCGGCTATCGGCACCAACGCCAACCCCTTCGCAAAGAAGATCGGCGGCAAGATGGAGCTCAACAAGTGGGGCTACATCGTTGCCGACGAGGAGACCGGCCAGACCACCGATCCCCGTATCTGGGCCGGCGGCGACATCGTCACCGGTGCCGCTACGGTCATTCTGGCGATGGGCGCCGGCAAGAAGGCCGCCGCTTCCATCACCAAGAGCCTGCTGGGCGAGTAATCACCTACAGAGCTAGCCACCAAACGGCAAAGTCCCCGTCGAGCACACGCCCGGCGGGGACTTTTTCTATGCCGGCCGCCCAAACCACCACGATGGGGACAGGCACCTTTGTGATGGTTTTGGTCGGTTAGTCTTCGAGCTGCGCCACCTTGTAGCGGTAGGCTGCGGCAATAACGTCTTTGCAACCCTCGCGGCCCAGCTTGGCGCGGTTGACGACGATGTCTTTACCGCTCGTCATCTTCCACTTTCCGGCGCTGTAGCGCTTATAGAACGCCTCGCGCGCCTTCTGCTGCTGTTTAACCAACTTGGCGCCCTTCTTTTTGTTGAGGCCGCGCTTTTTGCGCACGATCTCGACGCGGTCCTCAAAGGGAGCGGTCACCAACACGGCAATGTGGTTGGGGTTGTTACGCAACAGGTAATCGGACAGACGACCTTCGATAATGCAGCTCTCGGTCTCGCCCAGATCCAAAATCACCTGGCTCATCTTTTGGAACAACTTGTCCGAGTACGAACGTGCATCGTAGCGGTCGGGTAGGAACGCCATATTCTCCACGGCCAGGCGCTCGTCGTAGGCGGCCATCTTATCGAGCGACTCGCCCGCGCGCAGCGACGCACGCACCAGCAGCTCGTTATCGTACAGCGGAATCCCCAACTCGTCGGCAAGCATGCGACCAATCTCGTGGCCCTCGGCGCCAAAGTCGCGCGCGATGGTAATGACCACAGGATTCTTCTTGTTCTCCAGATCGCTCATCGCGATTCCTTTCTCTATGTGACAAAGGGGCTGTCCCTTTGCCACATTCTACGCTGCCACCATTCGCCTCTGATGCGCGCGGACCAGCAGCGAGATACCAAAGTTGAGCACAAAGTACATCGCAAACACCAGGCCGTAGAGCATAAGAACCTGCGACAGGTCGATCGCGTGGGCCATCACGACATTTGCCGTGTACATGAGCTCGGCCACGTTAATGCCCGAAAGATACGAGCTGTCCTTGATGACAGTCGTGCACTGGCTAAACAGCGCCGGAATGATCGTCTTAAACGTCTGCGGCAGAATGATGTAGCGCATGGTGGCAAAGAAGCCAAAGCCCTGGCTCTGCGCTGCCTCAAACTGGCCACGCGGAATCGAGTTGAGGCCGCCGCGCACAATCTCGGCCATAACAGCGCTGGTAAACAGCGTAAAGGCGATGGTCGAAATCACAATGTCCAAACCCTGCACCGTAAAGTAGATAAAAAGGATCCACAGCAGGTTCGGCGTGCAACGGAACAGTTCGATATAGGCGCTCACCAAAATACGGAACGGGCGGGGCGCATAGCTTTTAACGAGCGCCAGCACCGTGCCAAAGATGAGCGAGAAAAAGATCGACAGCGCCGAGATCTCGATCGTCTTAACAAAGCCGCCCCAAATGTAGAGCAGGTTGGTCGCGTTGAAGATTTCCATGCGCTAGGCCTCCTCTACGTTGTCGAGCCCCAGCTCGGCCAGGCTCACGCCGCGCGGACGCTCCTTGGAGCGGCGCTCGAGCCACTGCACCAGCATGGCGAGCGGAAAGCAGATGATGAAGTACATAAGGCAGCAGACGATGTATCCTTGCAGGTAACCGTACAGACTCACAAAGTTGTCGGAACGGTACATAAGGTCGCCGCCGGCCACAAGCGCCAGCACCGACGTGTTCTTGACCAGGTTGAGCGCCTGGTTACACAGCGGCGGCAGAATGATCTTGAACGTCTGGGGCAGCACGATGTACCAGTAGGCCTGCGCACGGGTGAAGCCCTGGCTCTGGGCCGCCTCCATCTGACCGCGCGGAACCGCCTCGATACCGGTGCGGATGACCTCCGAAATGTAGGCCGCGTGATACAGGCCCACACCCAAGAAGCCCAGCACGAACGGAGCGATGCGCACCGGCTGGTCGGCACCGGTTATGGCCTGCAAAAACTGCGGACCGGCCATGTACATAAAGAGCACCTGTACGGGCAACGGGGTGTTCTGGTAAAACTCCACGTACACGCGGCTTATGGCGCGCAGCACGCGCGAACGAGTGGTAGAGAACACGCCCAGCAGCGTGCCCAGCACCAGCGACAACAGCAGACCGGCAACGACCACCTGCAGCGTCACGCCAAAGCCCTCCCAGAAGGGCCCCATGTTTTGAAATGTCGTCGACCAACGGTCGGCGTCAAATAATCCTTCGAGCATTTGATTCCTTCCCTGGACGATGCGCCTATACAAGACCCCAGGTCTTGACCTCTTGGTCGAGCCAGCCGTCGGCCAGGCGATTGCAAATCACCTGATCGACCACGGCCGAAAGGTCGCAGCCTTTCTTGGTCGCCACGCCGTAGCCCTGCTCGCCAAACTTGACCTCGGGCTGCAGCAGCTCAACGGTCTCGTTCATGTAACCGGCCAGCGTGGAGCGGTCCATGGCAAAGACGTCGATATTGCCGGCATCGAGCGAACTCTTGATGATGGGATAGCCGCTAAAGGCCCTAAACTCGGGCTTGCAGCTAAAGCCGTTGTCCTTGATCATCTGCTCGATGAGGCCCTGTGTGGTGGCACCCTGGCTCACGCCAATGACCTTGCCATCCAGATCCTCAATCGAGGTAAAGCCCGAACGCTTCTTGACCATGAGTCCCACGTAGTCGGTGCGGTACGGCGTCGAGAAATCCCAGCTCTTCTTGCGCTCGTCGGTGATGGTGTAGGTCGCCGCGACCACGTCAAGCTGGCCGTTATCGATCAGCGGGCCGCGCGTCTTGGGTGTTACGTCGGTAAACTCGACAAGCTCCTGGGCACGGGCCTCCTTGTAGCTCACGCCAAAGACGGCAGCGGCGATCTGATAGCACAAATCGACTTCCATGCCCTCAAAGCGGCCCTTGGCGGTGTCGTAATAGCCATAGCCGGGAACGTCCTTCTTAACGCCGGCATTCAGATGGCCGCGCGACTTGATGGCCGCAAGCTTGGACCCCTTGTCGGAGCCCTCGCCGCTGGTGGAGTTGCCGCAACCGGTAAGCGCGGTCCCCGTCAGCGCGAGCATGCCGGCGCCCGCCAGCTGCAAAAAATGACGGCGCGACACGGCCGCCCTCGTCATATCCGTCATGTCCATCACCGCGCCTAGTGCAGAATCTTGGACAGGAACTCGCGGCAGCGCGGGTTCTCGGGGTTATCGAAGAAGTGCTCGGGCGTGCCCTCCTCCAGAATGCGGCCGTCCTCCATAAAGATGACGCGGTCGGCCACCTGGCGCGCAAAGCCCATCTCGTGCGTCACGCAGATCATGGTGATATCCTCCTGCGCGAGCTCAATCATAACGTCCAGAACCTCCTGGACCATCTCGGGGTCGAGCGCCGAGGTCGGCTCGTCAAACAGGATGATGGGCTGCTTGGTGCACAGGGCACGGGCGATGGCGATGCGTTGCTGCTGACCGCCCGAGAGATTCTGCGGATACTCGCCGGCCTTATGCGCCATGCCGACGCGCTTGAGCGCGGCGATGGCGACCTCGGTCGCCTCCTCCTTGCTCTTCTTTTGCAGCTTGATGGGCGCGAGCGTCAGGTTGCCGAGCACCGTCATGTTGGGATACAGGTTGAACTGCTGAAACACCATGGAACTGTACTTGCGAGCCATCTCCAGGTGATTCTTTTTGGTGAGCGGCGTACCGTCGATGACGACCTCGCCCGACGTGGGCTCCTCCAGATAATCGACGCAACGGATGAGCGTCGACTTACCCGAGCCGGAAGGCCCGATCATTACGAGCTTCTCGCCGCGCTTGACGGTGAGATTGATATCTTTGAGCACATGCAGGTCGCCAAAGTACTTGTTGAGATGCTTGATCTCGATCATGTCTGCCATGAATGTCCCTTCCCTGCGTTTACACGAGTTGAACTATTGTACGGAAAGAACCGCGTTTCCGCAGCCCGCACTACATTCCCGTAAAGAACCCGCAACCTTCCACCCACTCATTGGGGACAGACTTAAATGAGTACCTGCTCATTGGGCACTCATTTAAGTCTGTCCCCAATGAGTGCCCAACCGCCCTTGTTGAGCATAAGTCAGACACTATGACCCAATCCAGGGGCACGGAAACGACAGGAGCCCCCGCTCGT
>WGSL01000130.1 GCA_014871665.1 Collinsella sp.
GCTTGTGGCGACCCGGCCCAAATGCTCAGTCGTCTCGGCCGTTCTGGTTCTCCATCGCCCTGCGCTCAAGCTCCCAGAACGCCCGCATCGCCGTCGCTATCCCGCGCAGCGTGAAGCGGACGGCGATGCCTGTCGAGCGGTCGACGGCAAAGCCGAGCCTTCCGCCGTTGACCTTCCTCATGCCCCCGAGAGACTTCGAGGGGAAGCGGTACTGGAGGCTCCCGCCCTTCGACCTGGCGAGCTCGATGCCGTCCCGCTTGAGCCGCCGCTCAAGCTCGCCCATCCGGTCGGGGCAGACGCGCATGCGCCCGACCTCCTCGATTCGGCGGGCGACCGCGACGCGGATGCGGGCGTTCTCCGAGCGCTCGGCCTGCCCCTTTCGGGCCATGTCGCGCTCTTCCGTGCTGGGTTGCCTCGCGTGGACGCGCGAGTTGGCCTTGCCGCGCTCAAGCTGCCTGAGGCCGTACCTTTCGTCCAGGGCACGGACGGTCTTCACGCGTGATGCCGCCGCCTTTCGGGCGGGGCCCTCGTCGAGCCTTCGGCCAGTCTCCAGATCGCTGCGGTTGATGCCGAGGTGCACGGCGTAGCGGTCGGTGGCGTCCGCGCGGCAGCGTTCACGGTGCAGCACCATCACGACCTCCTGGTTGGGGTAGCGCTCGGCCACGTACTCCCTCGCATAGCGTATGCACAGCTCCGGCGTCATCTTCCCGCCGTTGAGGTCGCACTCGTCGGGGAGGAACCCGAGTATCTGGTGCTGCATGTAGGTGCACCTGGCACCGGCCTTGCCGGGCCTGTCGTGACCCATGGCCGCCCTCGTGTCCGCCATCTCCTGAAACCAGCGGTCTTCGTCGATGATGTTCTGCGTGCCGTGGGCGAGCGCCTTGTCGCGGTCCCATGAGAGGTAGTCCCTGAGACGGGAGAGATGCCTCTTGCTGCAGACGCTCGTCTGCTTTATCGCCGTCATGGTCGCCTCCCTAGTCGAGCGAGAGCCCGCTGAACTTGCCGTTCGGCTTGCTCCCGTTCTTCTTCTCCGGCTCGGGCCACTCTGGGCACCAGGTCGGGACCTCCTCGCGCATCTTCTCAGTTGCGGACTCGTCGAGACGGCGCTGGTAGGCGCGACGGCTCTCCGCCTCGTGCTCGGGGATCCCGAGGTCGAAGTGCCCCCTTGTGGGCGTGTTGGTGCAGTCGGTGACGGGGGAGCGGAAGACCCCGGCTCGGCACGCGGGCATCCCGTTGTCCGCGTGCTTCACGACGATGATCCCGTCCCGGTCCGGGGCCATGCCGCGCCACTCCCAGGGATGTATCACGTCGTCGGCGCTCTCGCTGTAGGACGTCGAGGAGGATGTGCCCGACGCGGCCCTGCCGTTGCTCGTGCCCTGCGTGTGGCGCGTGGTCTTGCCGATGAGCTCGGTGAAGTACCGGCGGTCCTCCTCCTCGGCGAGCTTCATCGCGACCTTGATTCCGCAGTTCGCGAGGATCTTCCTACGGCCGTCTCGCTCGCCGTATTTATTGAGCTGAGAGATGTCTTGACACGCCCCTGTCCAATAGATTTGTAACGACCTTCCAAGCGAGAGTAGGGCGGGCAGGCACTCGACGCGGGGGAGGTTGCCCCACTCGTCGCCGAGAATCTGCACGGGGCGGGGG
>WGSL01000014.1 GCA_014871665.1 Collinsella sp.
TGAATTAGGGACTGTCTTACGGCTTTAGCTGCATAAACAGTCCCTATTTCACCGCAACTTACGAGGAGGCTATTCGTCGCTGCCCGGTTTGCGTCGGTTGGCCTTTTTAATGGCGTTGAAGCGTTTGTCGTTGAGCCTGCGCTGGCGAGAGCGTTGAGGCACCTTGGTCTTGACGCGGCGGCGCGGCGGACGCCCGCGACGCTCAAGCTCAGCGCGCAGCTTACGTAGGCAGCTGCTACGGTTTTGGAACTGACTGCGGCTCTCGCGCGCCATCACGACAATCCCCGAAGGGATATGTTTCATGCGTACCGCCGAGTCCGTCGTGTTCACGCCCTGTCCGCCCGGACCCGTCGCGCGAAACACCTGCACCTCGCAATCGCGCGCCAACTCCTCGGCCGACATCTCGGCATAGCGCGCATACTCGCGCCATCCCATCTTATTCTCATCCATATCAACACCTCCCCTCATACAAAAAATGTGACAAAGGGACAGTCCCTTTGTCACATCGCATACCAATCGCTTGTGTTGCGCGCTTAGGCGAAGGTGATCTCGCCGGTCTCGCAGTCCATATCGGCGATACGGGCCAGGCTCTCAACACGGAAGCCGCGCTCGCGGAGCTTATCGCCGCCGCCCTGGAAGCCCTTCTCCACTGCAATGCCAATACCGGACACCTCGGCACCCGCAGCCTCGCAGATCTTGATAAGACCCTCGAGCGCGCAGCCGTTGGCCAAGAAGTCGTCGATGATCAGGACCTTGTCGCCCTCGGACAGGAAACGCTTGCCAACGATGACCGGATACTCCTTCTGCTTGGTAAAGGAGTAGATGGTCGTGGCATACTGCTCGCCGTCGAGGTTGATGGACTGCGCCTTCTTGGCAAAGACCACCGGCACGCCGCCAAAATGCTGAGCCGCGATACAAGCCATGCCAATGCCCGAAGCCTCAATCGTCAGGATCTTGTTGATCTCGACACCCTCGAACAGACGGGCCCACTCGGCGCCCATGTGGTCGAACAACTCAACGTCGCACTGGTGGTTGAGGAAGGCATCAACCTTAAGGACGTTACCGGCCTTTACGATGCCGTCATGGCGAATACGATCCTCAAGCTCCTGCATGGCGCAACCCCTTCTCGCGGCAACGATACCGCGCGATTAATAAACGTTGTTCGATAGTCTACCACGGACCGACCCCCGCCCGCCCCACAAGCCGCATCGCACCACAAACCAGTCTTTTTGGGACAATGCAAATCGTGGCAGACAGCCTCCCAACGCACTAATGGCGGGCGCGCATCCTCACCAAACGCACCATGGCGAGCGCAAAGCCCACAGCGGCCACAGCCATGAGCACGTAGAACACCGAGCGAAAGCCGAATAGGAATACATCCGGACGGCCTGCAACAAAACTAGTCACGGCCTCGCCCATCGCCACGCTCATCTGCCCATACAGGATATGCGACGCCACCGTAATGCCGAGTGCCATACCCGCATAGCGCGCCAGGCTACCCAGGCTGCCCGCGAAGCCGAGTGCTTCGCGCGGAGCCGAGCCCATATACAACGAATTGTTAGGGCTCTGGAAAATCGACGTACCGCACGACATAAATGCGACGCAGCACACGATCACAGGGATAGAAGAGCGCTCGTCGAGCGTGCTTACCGCAAAGAGACCGCACACGTACACGCCCAGGCCGACAGCCGTAGGACCCTCGCAGCCAACACGGTCCGAAACCGTTCCCGAAAGCGGGCCGATAAAGGCATTCACCATCGGCAGCGCCAAAAACAGCAATCCGGAAATGTCGGAACCAAAGCCGTGGGCGTCCTGAAAATAGAACGGCAGGATAAACTCGGATGCGCCAATACCAACGAACACGATGAGCATGCAGGCAAGGTTGATGGTAAAGGCCGAATTTGCAAAGCAGCGACGAGCGGCCTCGGCAAGGGACATGGGACGGTCGCCGGCCTCCGGCTTAACATGCGGCAACGTGTAGAGCCCCACGATAAACGAGATGACGCCAATGGGCAGGTTGATGAGGAAGATGCTCACCCAGGGAAAGCTTGCCACCAGCATGCCACCGAGCACGGGGCCACACATCATGCCGAGGGCCACGAAGGTCGCGAGAATACCCATGGCACGGCCTCGTTCGCGCGCCGGAAACGACTCGGTGATGATACCCATGTTGTTGGCCATGGCCGCCGCGCAACCGACACCCTGAACAATGCGTGCCAGGATAAGAACCTCGAGCGAGGACGAAAGGCCGCACAGCAGCGAACCGACCGAAAAGACGATGACGCCCAGCTGGAACACATTCACCTTGCCGCGCACGTCGCCCAGACGGCCAAACGGCAACATAGCCACGCATGTCGCAAGCAGGTACACCGAGCTCACCAGCTGAATGCGATCGAGGCCCACGTCCAGCTCCTTTTGCATCACGGGCAGCGCCACGGTCACGACGGTCGAATCCAAACACACCATAAACGTCATGATGAGCACGGTAAATAGAATCGCCCATTTGTTCTTGCCATGGGTGTCGCCCTCTAGGGCAATATGCTCGCGGCGCAGCTGCTCTGCAGTTTTCTCCATATCCATCCTTTCGAGTGGCGCAACGCAAAAACGGGGCCCCAATCGCCTGTAAACAGTCGCAATTGGGGTCCCGCCTACGGAATCGGAACGAAAGGCCACCGAAGCTTTCTGCCAGCATCGGCACCTTGTACGGAGCTAGCCTAGCACTGCTCGAGTGCCTGCTCAAGGTCGGCAATCAGATCGGCCGTGTCCTCGAGGCCGCACGACAGGCGCACCATGTCGGCGGAGATGCCACAGGCGATGAGCTCCTCATCGTTCATCTGGCGATGCGTGGCGTTAGCGGGATGCAGGCAGCAAGTGCGGGCGTCGGCCACGTGCGTGGCAATCTGGGCGAGCTTGAGGCTCTTCATAAAGGTCTCGGCCGCCGCGCGACCACCGTTAAAGCCAAAGCTCACAACGCCGCAGGTACCGTTGGGCATGTACTTCTGAGCCAGGTCATAGTACTTGTCGCCCTCCAGGCCCGGATAGCTCACAAAGCGCACCTTGGGATGGCTCTGCAGGAACTTGGCAACGGCCAGGCCGTTCTCACAATGACGCGGCATGCGCACATGCAGGCTCTCGAGCGAGCTGTTCAAGAAGAACGCCGCCTGCGGGTTCTGCATGGGGCCGAGGTCGCGCATGAGCTGCGCGGTTGCCTTGGTAATGAAGGCGCCCTCGCGACCGAACTTCTCGGCATACGTCACGCCGTGGTAGCTCTCGTCGGGCGTGGTGAGACCCGGGAACTTGTCCGCATGAGCCATCCAGTCAAACTGACCGTGGTCGACGATTACGCCGCCCAGGTAGGCAGCATGTCCATCCATGTACTTGGTGGTGGAGTGCGTAACGATGTCGGCGCCCCACTCAAAGGGAAGGCACATCACGGGCGTCGGGAAGGTGTTGTCGACCATCAGCGGCACGCCGTGGTCATGCGCGGCCTTGGCAAAGCGCTCAATATCGAGCACGGCAAGGGCGGGGTTGGCGATCGTCTCGCCAAAGACGAGCTTGGTGTTGGGCCGGAAGGCTGCCTCGAGCTCCTCATCGGTGCAGTCGGGAGCAACGAACGTGCAGGTCAGCCCCATACGGCCCATGGTGTGGGCGAGCAAGTTGTACGTGCCGCCATAGATGGCAGAGCTCGCGACTACGTGATCGCCGGCACCGGCCACGTTAAAGATCGCAAGGAAATTCGCGGCCATGCCCGAGCTCGTGAGCATCGCAGCGGAGCCGCCCTCCATCTCGCAGATCTTGGCGGCAACCAAATCGCACGTGGGGTTCTGCAGACGGCTGTAGAAGTAGCCCGACTCCTCCAGGTCAAACAACTTGCCCATGTGTTCGGACGTGTCGTACTTCCACGTGGTGGACTGGTAGATGGGCACCTGACGCGGCTCTGCATCGCCCGGGCGATAGCCGCCCTGAACACACGTCGTACCGATGGTCTGCTTGCTCATATCTAGCTCCCTTGCCTGGGTTTTAGTTTAATTCGGTTCACGATACCGCTACCCCGCACCCCTCTCAACCCATCCCCAAGGTAGGTTATGGGACTAATTGATCAGGGTCATTTATCTCAAGCCTTGGACATTTGCTCGATAGATAAAAATGAGGCATACATGAAGCTCTCGATGATTACATGCACCGTCACGGGTACCATAGGCGGGTACACCGTGACCAAGGAGACAACGATGAAGCAAATCGATACGGCCCAGCTCGACATCACCGCCTGTCAGGCTCAGGCTGCCGAATACCACGCCCGTGGGTTTAACTGCGCTCAGGCCGTCGCCTGCACGCTCGCTCCCGCCGTCGGGCTCGACCCCCAGGTCGCCTTTACCCTCACCGAGGGCTTTGGCGCCGGCATGGGCGGTATGACCGAAACCTGCGGCGCTATCTCGGGCGCCGTAGCCATCATGGGCTTTGTAATGAGCGACGGCATGGAAAACCCCAAGACCAAGGGCCAGACCTACAAGCTGTCGCGCGAAATCGCCAAGCGTTTTGGCGAGAAGAATACGACGACCGTCTGCGGCACGCTCAAGGGCATCGGATCGGACAAGGGTCCGCTCCGCAGCTGCCCCGGCTGCATCGACGATGCCGTCGCGATCGCCTGCGATGTGCTAAAGCAGCTCGCCGAGTAAACGGCAGCAACGGAAAAACAAAGGCCGGCGTGCGCTTGGGATCCATCCAAAAGCACGCCGGCCGTCGCCGTTAGAACTCGGCAAATTCGGGAGCGCCGACCTCAATCTCCTCGCGCCCCGCCATAAGCTCGCGAATCTTAGCGCAAAATGACTCCTGCTCCCCCGCCTTAAACACCAAATGAATCGTCACGGCATCCGCGTAATCGGTATCCGAAACCTTGGCACCCGAATCCTGCGCCAAACGAAGCGCCTGCTCATACTGCGGATAGGCCACATGCACGTCAACAGGCACGACGCTTGTCATCTCAACGATCTGCCCTGCCTCCTGAGCCGCGGCCACCGCCGCCTGCGTCGCCGCGGTATAGGCGCGTACCAAGCCACCAGGCCCCAACAGCGTGCCACCAAAATAGCGCGTCACCACGCAGCAAACTTTTTTGAGCCCCGCACCGCGCAGCACCTCGAGCGTCGGCATGCCGCTCGTGCGGCTCGGCTCACCATCATCGCTCTGGCGCTCGCGCCCATCGACCAAAATCCACGCGGGAACATTGTGTCGAGCGTCGTAATGACGCTTGCGAACCATCTCGATAAAGGCATTCGCCTCATCCTCGGACTCAATATGGACCAGCTGGGCAATAAACCGGCTCTTGCGGTCCACAAACTCGCCCGAAGCCTCAATATTCGATTGCAGAGTAAAATAGCTGTCCAACAAAGCCCCTCAACAACAAGCAAAGCAACAAACAGCCTCAATAATACGGCAAAGACCGTACCGATAACCTCGGTAAAAAGAACGAAGCCACCTATGATTCCGTCAACGAAAGCGAGAACCCGTCAGCGCGAGCAAGGTGCCTTGAAAGACGAGGGCATTGACCTTATGGTCATGCCCGAAGGCTTGAAAGGCAGATTGCCGCGCTGACGGGTTCGCAGCGTCAGCAAAGTGCTGAGCGGGCCTATAAGCCGGGTTCTGTCGTGAACGGTCATTTATCTTGTCTGCACGTTACCGTGCAGCTCCACGCACGCTACCCGAACGCGGACCGGGCCGGCCCATAGCGTTCCTATTCGCGCTTGCTCCGGATGGGGCTTGCCAAGCCGCCGTGTTGCCACGACGCTGGTGGTCTCTTACACCACCGTTTCAGCTTTTCCCTTTACGCCTTGCGGCGCAGGTGGGAGTCTTCTTTTCTGCGGCGCTTTCCGTCGGATCACTCCGCCCGGCCGTTAGCCGGCATCCCGCCCTCTGGAGCCCGGACTTTCCTCACGCGTACTGCAAACAGCACATCGCGCGACCGTCTGGCCCACTCAGCAGTGCAAGAGTGTAGCACACCGTTGCCGCAGGCAATGGCACAACACAAGCGTTCGACACGATAAACCAAGAACCACGCCATGCAGTACAATAGGGTTGTCGATGGGCAATGTCGTCAGTCGAGACGCGACCGCGCTCCGCACCCCTCCGTCTACTCGGTGCGTTCCCGCCTCCTCCCCGAGGCGGGATGTCGGCATTTTTTTATTCACCGACAACCCAATAGCCTGTGGACAGCCCGGGTAGCATCGCGTGCATCAGCAGCGAAAGCAAAAAGGGACCCGTCCATTGCGGACGGATCCCTTAAAACAAGTGATCGTCAAACCGATTTACTCGGCGTCGGTCTCCTCGTCCTTCTTCTCGGAAGGAAGCGGGGTAACCTCGATCTCGACGCCCAGAGTCTCAGCAGCGGACTTCATGGACAGAGAGATACGACGACGGTCGAGGTCGATCTCCATGACCTTGACCTGAACCTTGTCGCCCACGTGGGTGACCTGAGAAGGCTGGTCGACGTGCTTGTTGGCCATCTCGGAGATGTGCACCAGGCCCTCGATGCCCTCGCCCAGGTCGACGAAAGCGCCAAACGGGACAAGCTTGGTCACAGTGCCCTCGACGATAGCGCCGACGGGGTACTTCTTGACCAGTGCGCGCCACGGATCCTCGGTGGTCTGCTTGAGACCCAGGGAGATGCGCTCGCGGTTGAGATCGACGTCGAGAACCTCGACCTCGACCTCCTGGCCGACCTTGACAACCTCGGAAGGATGGTTGACGTGGTTCCAGGAGAGCTCGGAAATGTGGATGAGGCCGTCGATACCACCGAGGTCGACGAAGGCGCCGAAGTCGACGATGGAGGAAACGGTGCCCTGGAGACGCATGCCAGACTTGAGCTTGGACAGGATCTCGGAGCGCTCGGCCTTACGGGACTCCTCGAGCACGACGCGACGGGAGAGGACGACGTTGTTGCGGTTGCGGTCCATCTCGATGACGCGGGCCTCGATGCGGGTGCCCATGTAGGAGGTGAGGTCCTTGACGCGACGGAGGTCGACGAGGGAGGCGGGCAGGAAGCCACGCAGGCCGATGTCGAGGATCAGGCCGCCCTTGACAACCTCGATAACCTCGCCCTCGACGTTCTCGCCGGAGTTGAACTTCTCCTCGATGCGGTTCCAAGCACGCTCGTACTCGGCACGCTTCTTGGACAGGACCAGACGACCGTCCTTGTCCTCCTTCTGGAGTACCAGAGCCTCGATGGGATCACCGAGTGCAACGATGTCTGCAGGGTTAGCGTCCTTGCGGATGGACAGCTCGCGGACCGGGATAACGCCCTCGGACTTGAATCCGATGTCAACGAGCACCTCGTCATGCTCGATCTTAACGACAGTGCCGTTAACGAGATCGCCCTCATCAAAGTCGGTAATCGTACCGTCGATGAGGTTGTTCATCTCCTCCTCGTTGACATCGTCAAGAGAGAAAATGGACGAGTTCTGAATCTCACTCAAAGGTGGACCCCTTTCGAACTACGGGGCCCCGATTGCTAGGACCTACAGAAGGGTGCGACAAGCACGCAACGTTTAGGAACACTCGGGAGCCGACAGATACTAATGTGACGCTTATGCAATCACGTTCGTATAGGTTACGGGGAAATGAGTTCGATTTCAAGCGTGAACTGCGATTTTTTACTCGTGTGGAGACTTTTTCGTAATCTTATGAACACACGTCTCCGCAACTTGACGATAACCAGCCAGGCATTCGGCTTTGGGGTAAAGTATCCGGAGCCAACGATTCTAGATCGATTTTTCGAGAAAGGTGCCCGCGTGCTCAAAGCAGTCGTTTTCGATATGGACGAAACGCTTCTCAGCATCAACCTCAACGCGTTCATCCTTCGCTATTTTAAGGATGTCTCTTCGATGCTCGCGGATATCGGGCGCCGCAGCCGCGGTGGCACGATGGCGCGCCTCGGCACCATCCTGGTCGACCTCAACGCCAATCGCCGCAGCGGCACGGACAACCGCACCAATCTTGAGTTTTACCAAGAAGAGGTCGAGCGCCGATGCGGGATCTGCCTCTCCGATCCCCTCATCTACGAGGCGTTTACCTACTATGACCGCGAAGTTCTTCCGTACAAGAACGACGATATCATTAACGCCCACGCCATGCCGGGCGCACACGCCGCGCTCCAGGCCGTACAGGACGCAGGGCTGCGCTGCGCGCTCTTTACCAACCCCAGCTTTCCCCAGGGGGCCATCGAGTGCCGCATGGGTTGGGGCGACCTGGCCGACGCCCCCTTTGAACTCGTGACGCACATGGGAAACGCCACCCGCTGCAAGCCCGATGCCACCTACTATCTAGAGCAGCTTCAGGTGATGGGGCTCGAGCCACACGAGGTCCTTATGGTGGGCAACGATCCCAAGCGCGACTTCCCCAGTCCCGCCTGCGGCATTCAAACTGCCTATGTTGGCCAGGGAAAACCCGGCCGAGCCACCTGGCGCGGAACCATGGAAGACTTCGCCCGCGACTTTAACGCCGTAATCGAAGCCTTCTACGAACACCAAGTAGCCGACGAACTGTCGTAGGACCCCTCGCTCCAAACCAAATATCGCCGCAGGTTGAGCACAAGTCAGCGAAAATGCCCCTAAGCGAGCAATGTGCCTTGAAAGAGGAGGGCATAGGCCTTCTGGCCATGCCCGACGATTGAAAGGCAGATTGCCGCTTAGGGGCATTTGCAGCGTCGACTGGTTACGCGGTTTGGTAAAACCGCGTAACTAGCACACCTGGGTTTTGCCGATCATGATGTTGAGGATCTCGATGTCGGTGTCCTTCATGCCCACGCGGCCTACGTAGCCCATACTGGCGATTGTTTGCTCAACGGTATCTTGGATCAGGCCCTCGCCGGCGCGGAAGCCGCGACCCTGCATGGCCATATCATGGCCCAGAATCGCCGCATCGACGGCAGCCGAGATCTTGGCGGCACAGCTCGCCTTGGCGCCGTCGCACACGATGCCGCCCACGTTACCGAGCGTGTTCGAGACGGTCGCGCCAATCTGTTCGCGCGTGCCACCGCACAGCCAGGTAATCGCAGCGCCGGCGCCGCACGCAGCGCAAATAGCACCGCAAAACGCCGAAAGCGCACCAATATAGCTCTTGATATGCACGGCGATAAGATCGGACAGCATCACGGCGCGCACCAGGCGCTCGTGGTCGCAACGCAGGTACTCGGCATACTCCATGACGGGCAATGCGCAGGTAATGCCCTGATTGCCCGAGCCGCACACAATGGCGACCGGCAGCGCGCAACCGTTCATGCGGGCGTCGGACCCGGCGGCCGCACGGGCACGGGCGCGGCAGGCGACGTCATCGGCACGAGCACCCAGCAGCGTACGGCCCACCTCGGCGCCCCAAGCGTGCGCGAGACCCTCGGCACTGATCGCGCCATTCAGCTCAATCTGACGCTCAACGGCAGCGCGGGCGTCCTCAATGTCACCATCCTCGATAAAGTCGATGATGGTCTCGATCGACATGGGCGTGTCGGCGTTATCTGCCGCACGCTCGGCCACCACGCGCTCGGCGCAGGCGGCGCACTCCCCCGCCGACTTACCGCATACCGGAATACCGTCGAGCGTATGGCACGTGACATTAGTGTGGTGATCGGTAATCTCGACGACCGCGGTATGGCCCCCGGCCGTCGCAGTCACCTTGATGTAGAGGTTGGGCACACCCTCGACAAGCGACACATCGCAGTAGTCCGCATCGGCAAGCAGCTCGGCCACGCGGGCGCGGTCCGCGTCATCGACGCTCTCGAGCACCTCGAGCGCGCTCTTGGCGTCGCCGCCCACGGCACCCAGCACGGCCGCGGCCTCAATACCGTGCATACCGCCCGAGTTGGGCACGGTCACGCTCTTGACGTTCTTGATGATGTTGCCCGAGCAGGCAACATCCATATGATCGGGTTCGCAACCGAGCGTCTGGCTCGCCAGCGCCGCTGCATAAGCAACGGCAATGGGCTCGGTGCAGCCGAGTGCACAAACAAGTTCGCGGTTCAAAACATCGCAAAACGCGGCATCACGAAGGGAATCGGCAGGCATAGGTATCTCCTACTTGTATAACGGGCTGGGCTCTCAATAATAATTAGCTCTTTTCTGAAAAACAATGCATCAAAAACCGCAACCCAGGTTCCGGTAGACGGCATTCAGGCGCAAACTGACGGCATTCATTCATGAGAAACCGGTCTTGTTGCATGCTAAAGCGTTTGACCAAAAAACGCCCAAGCGTTTACACAAAAGTCGCGCTATCATGCAGTCGAACGCGGTAAAACCTTTAGCAATCTCGCCGCACAGACCAGAGAGGAACTATCCATGAAGATCGGTATCGGTAACGACCACGCCGCCGTCGAGCTCAAGAACATCATCTCCGAGCACCTGAAGGAGCGCGGCTGCGAGGTCGTGAACTTTGGCACCGACACCTCCGAGAGCTTTGACTACCCCATCGCCGGCTACAAGGTGGGTAAGGCCGTTGCCAACGGCGACGTCGATCTAGGCATCCTGATCTGTGGCACCGGCGTCGGTATCAGCCTGGCTGCCAACAAGGTCGAGGGCGTACGCGCCGTCGTGTGCTCCGAGCCCTTCAGCGCCAAGCTCTCCCGCATGCACAACAATACCAACGTGCTCGCTTTTGGCGCCCGCGTCGTGGGCTCCGAGCTCGCCAAGATGATCGTCGACGAGTGGCTCGACGCCGAGTTTGAGGGCGGTCGTCACGAGCGTCGCGTTAACCTCCTCAACGAGATCGATCACACGCGCGCCCTTAAGATCGTCGACGAAGCCTAAACTATTCAGTGCCACAAGCTAACAGCAGGGGCCCGCTCGGAACACATGTCCGAGCGGGCCCCTGCATAGATTTTGGAATAAAAGGGCGCCGCGGATGGAGTTCCGCGGCGCCCAAGCCACACGCTAACAGCTTTAAGGAGTCAAAGCTGGTTTAGCCAAAGAAGCGCTTGATCTCAATCTCGGCGTTCTCCAGGCAGTCGGAGCCGTGGATCACGTTGGCGTTGACATCGACGGCAAAGTCGCCGCGGATGGTACCAGGAGCAGCCTCAAGCGGGTTGGTAGCGCCCATGAGGGTGCGCATCTTAGCAACAGCGGAGAGACCGGAAACGACCATCTTGACGACCGGACCGCTCGTCATAAAGTCGCAGAGACCGCCAAAGAAGGGCTTGTCGGCCAGATGGGCGTAGTGCTCCTCGACGGTAGCGCGCTCGAGCGTGGTCATCTCCATGCGCTCGATGACAAGGCCGCTGCGCTCAATGCGAGCAACGATCTCGCCGATCTTGCGGTCGCGCACGGCGTCGGGCTTAATCATGATGAAGGTCTTCTCGATAGCCATAAAAGTAGCCTTTCAAGTAGGTTCGCGCGTGCCCAAGTCCCATTCCGGCACCCGCCTGGACTGCATCGTAACAGAGTTTTAGCTGCAGTTAAACAAAAAGCTGTTTATTGAAACGTTGCAATTTATTAAAGCGCTCCATATGTGTCACTTCTGTTTCGAAGCCCGATTAGAGTACCATCCGACCGCCCATCAACTGCGCCGAACAGAGCAGGCGGTCGGTTGCCGCCCGCGAACGTATCCCCTTCACAACCTGCCCAAAGGTCCTACAGAAGTTCTCGACAAGCCCCTCCCCCATAGCAACAAAATACGGGCTCCCACATCAGCAGGCGCCCGTAAAGCGAAAACGATTTATCAATACATGGCCAAAACGGCTTCAGCCAAACCTCTACTTTGCCCCGTGACCCATCTCGACGACCTTGGTCAGCGATCCAAACACGCCCTCGTCAGCCACGAGCTGTGCCTCGGCACGCTGCAACTGCACGGCAACGGCGGCAGGAGCGGTGCCGCCCTCGGTCGTGCGCGCGGCGACAATCGACGGGATATCGAGCGCCTCGGTAATGTCGCGCTCAAAGAGCGGGCTTGCCTCCTGGAACACCTCAAACGGCAGGTCCTCAAGATTGCAGCCGCGCTTCTCGCACATCAGGACCAGATGGCCCACCACGGCATGTGCCTCGCGGAACGGCAGGCCACGCTTGGCCAGGTAATCGGCAACATCGGTGGCGGCAAGGTGCCCCACGCCGCACTCGCGCGCCATGGCATCCTCGTTGACGGTCCAAGTCGAAATCATTCCGGCCATAACGGACAGGCACTGCATGAGCGTATGGGCGGTATCGAGCGCGCCCTCCTTGTCCTCCTGCAAGTCCTTGTTATAAGCAAGCGGCAGGCCCTTCATGGTTACCAGCAGCTGCACCAGGTTGCCGTACACGCGACCGCTCTTGCCGCGGATAAGCTCGGCAAAGTCGGGGTTCTTCTTCTGCGGCATGATGGACGAGCCAGTGGAGTACGAGTCGGAAAGCGTGATAAAGCCAAATTCGGAGCTCGACCACAGTACGATCTCCTCGGAAAGACGCGCCAGGTGCATCGCCATGACGGATCCGGCGTAATGCAGATCGAGCAGAAAATCACGGTCGGAAACGGCATCGAGCGAGTTGGGGATCACGCCCGCAAAGCCAAGTTCGGCAGCCGTCATCTGGCGATCGAGCGGATAGCTCGTACCGGCAAGCGCAGCGGCACCCAGCGGGCAGTTGTCGGCAGCATCAAAGGCGGCCTTCAAACGCGTAAAGTCGCGCGCGAACATCCAGGAATACGCCAGCAGGTGATGCGACAGCAGCACGGGCTGAGCATGTTGCATGTGCGTGTAGCCCGGCAGAATCACCTTGTCGTACTTCTTGGCCGCATCCACCAGCACATGGCGCAGCTCAAGATTGGCCTCCATGAGCTCCTTGGCCAGCGCCTTGACGCCCAGGCGCGTATCGGTCGCCACCTGGTCGTTGCGCGAACGCCCAGTATGCAAGCGCTTGCCAGCCTCGCCGATGCGACGCGTCAGCTCGCTCTCGATGGACATATGAATGTCCTCATCGTTGATGTCGAAGGTAAAGTTGCCGGCATCGATATCCTGTTCGATTCCGGTCAGGCCCTTGGCAATCGCCTGCTCGTCCTCGGCACTGATGATGCCCTGGGCGGCCAACATCTTGGCATGCGCCTTAGAGCCGGCGATATCCTGCTTATAGAGATGTTTGTCGACCGGCAGCGACGCGCCAAACTCCTGCGTGACCTCGGCCACGCCCGCCTCAAAACGACCGCCCCAAAGAGCCATGGAACCGTCTCCTTTCTCCAAATACCAAAACAAGCGTCCAAAGCAATGTGCCCTGTCGCTAAAGCGATTTATCAACCGCTAGTTTTACACACTCCCTGCCGCGCGCGGGGCCATGTGGCTAATTTGCAAAGAAGTGACGCACCATGCACTTGGCGCCCAACGTCTCCCTCCGGATGTTGCCCTGCGAACCATCGATCCAGGCCTTCAGGCTCATAGGAACGTCCTCGACCCTTACAGCATCGAACTCGGGCGCGAGGGCAAGCAAAGCATGCGCGATAGCATTGAACATAATGGATACTCCTCATATATATAGGCACAGAGCCGCCAAATTGATAGAAGGAGCCCCGCCGGACAACCCCGGCGGGGCTCGGACTCAGCCGCAGACGCGGCATCATATATGCGGGCGGAACGTAGGGGCCACCGATGTTAAGAAGTGTCAGCAAGCATAACGAAAGGTAGGGACCCCGTGCGCCCGTTATGTATCACGCGGATGGGCCGCGCGGATACCAAGGGAAGGAGGCGCTAGGCCTGGGCAGCAGCAGAGCTGGGGCCCTGGACCTTTGCCCACGTCTTGAGCGACAGCGTATCGATCTCGATAAAGCCGGCGCTGGCCTTCTCGTCAAACGTGGTGTCGCGGTCGTAGGTAGCCAGGCCGTAGTCGTAGAGGCTGAAGGGACTCTTGCGGCCGACGACATGGCAGTTGCCCTTAAAGAACTTCAGACGGACAGTGCCGGTCACGAACTTCTGGGTATCGGCCATAAAGGCGTCGAGCGCGTTCTTGAGCGGGCTGTACCACTGGCCGTTGTACACGGCGGTGGCCCAATCCTGCTCGAGCTTGATCTTGGTCTTGAGCAGGTCGCCCTCGACGCAGATGTCCTCGAGCGCCTTGTGGGCGGTGATGAGCGTCAGGGCGCCGGGAACCTCATAGCACTCGCGGCTCTTGAGGCCCACCAGACGATCCTCGACCAGGTCAAGACGGCCAAAGCCGTTGTCGCCCGAAATCTTGTTGAGGGCGATGACGATCTCGGAGAGCTTCATCTTCTTGCCGTCGACGGCGACAGGCTTGCCGGCCTCAAACTCGATCTCGGTATAGGTCGGGGTGTCAGGCGTGTCCTCGGGGTTCTTGGTCATAACCCAAGCGTCATCGAGCGGCTCATTCCAAGGGTCCTCCAGGTGACCGCACTCGATGGCGCGACCCCACAGGTTGTCGTCGATGGAGTAGGGGTTGTCGTTGGCACCCTCGGGAACCGGCACGTTGTGGGCGTGGGCATAGGCGACCTCGTCGGGACGGCACTTCAGGTCCCACTCGCGAACCGGGGCGATAACCTTGAGCTCGGGGTCGAGGGCCTTGACGGCGGCCTCAAAACGGACCTGATCGTTACCTTTGCCAGTGCAGCCGTGGGCGACGTAGGTCGCGCCAAACTCGTGGGCGACCTCAACAAGCTTCTTGGCAAGCAGCGGGCGAGACAGGGCGGAGAGCAGCGGATACTTATTCTCGTACATGGAGTTTGCGGCGATGGCTTTGGTCAGGAACTCATCGGAGAACTCGTCGCGCAGGTCGAGCACCTGGCAATCGAGAACGCCCAGGTCGAGCGCCTTCTGCTTCTTGGCATCCAGTCCGGTCTCTTCCTGGCCCACGTTGCCGCAGACGCAAACGACATCGAGATTCTTCTCGTCCTGGAGCCACTTGACACATACGGATGTATCAAGACCACCGGAATATGCGAGAACGACTTTTTCCTTGCTCATGGCTGTTTCCTTTCGCCCTTGGTAGCTAGTTAGAACATCGGTCAGTTGCAAGTCATTTCAAGGTCATATACCGTGCAATATCAGGTTAAATAGCAAAAATCAGCACATACATGCCCTAGAAACATGCAGCAATGTCGTGCTAAAACCCAACGACCTCAAAATGACTCTGTTGAGGCAATTCGCCCCATGCGGACAGAGACGATTGTTATCGTCGTCGGGAAATTGCGCGCTGGCGTCGGATGGCATTGTCTGCAGTGGTGATGATCTTTACGAACTGCATCTGCCTCTCCTTTCACGTATCGCCGGGCGCAATTCAAATATCGTAAACGGTACCTTTTACTCGGTAAGCGGTTGTTTTTCCGTCTCCGTTTTCGATGGTCGCTATATTACGCTAAAGTGCCCGCAGCACAAGCGACAAATTCAAATTTCTGAAAAGTTTTTTCATTACTTTGTGAAGCGTGGTGCAAATACGCACCATTCCTGCGAAAATACGCTCGACTACTAGTTGATGGTTATAACGTCTGAAACAATCTCGAAACGAAAGGCGCATTTTTATGCAAACTTACGAATCGGACGCCAACATCGGCAACATTAAGATTCTCGCCGTCGATATGGACAAGACGCTGCTGACCGACGAGCGTGTGCTGCCCCAGGGTCTTGATGAGCGCCTGGACAAGCTCGCCGACGCCGGCATCGTATTCTGCCCCGCCAGCGGACGTCCCGCCCCCAAGCTCGAGGAGATGTTCGAGGGCATCAAGAACCGCCTCGCCTTTTGTCCCGACAACGGAGCGTGCGTGATCTATCGCGGCAGCTATATCTATAAAAGCAATATTGACGTGGAGCTGTATCAGCAGGTCTTGAACCGTGCCTCGGAGGATCCTCGCGCTGTCCCCGTCCTGTGCTGCTTCGACGAGTTCTACGTGCTTGCCCGCGACCATCAATACCACGACGAGATCAGCGTCTACTACAACACAATCAACTACGTAGACAGCTTTGAGGGCATTGATTTCGAGTCCAACAAGATTTCGGTCTTCTTCCCCGGCTACGACGCCGAGCCCGCTTTCCGCGAGACCTATAGCCCCGAGTTCTCGGACAAACTCTACGTCACCAACGCTGGGCGCGAGTGGATCGACTTTATGAACCTGGGCGTCGACAAGGGCGCCGGCGTCGCTCACCTGTGCGAGCACCTGGGCATCGATATTGCCGATGCTGCCGCCGTGGGCGACACCTACAACGACATCCCCATGCTGGAGCGCGTCGGTCACAGCTTTATCGTGGACAATGCCGAGGAGCACATGAACGCGCATGCCAAATGGCGCATTCCGAGCAACAACGACGGGGGCGTACTGACGCTCATCGACGCCATCTTGGCGGCTCGTTAACGTGGCTCGTCGGACCTGGCCGGGCGAGACGGGTAAGTTTTTCGTTCGGTCAGGTCCTGGGCTCGCTCGGAAAGCACATTAAGTGCTTTCCGGCTCGTGCGGAATCTACGAAAAACTTACCCGCCTCGCCCGGCCAGGTCCTAGGGTGACTTGCTTGCCGCCTAGATGGCGTCTTGGCGTCTAGATACTTGGCTGAATAATTATGGATGAAGGGAGTTCCTTGCTGAAAGGGACTCCCTTCTGGTTTGGCTGCTTTGGACCTGTGGCTGTTTTTCTATTTCGCGTCGGCCCAGGTTATGCCGGTGCTGGCTTCGGCGATTAGGGGGACGCGGAGGTCTACTACGTGCTCCATGACGTCGCGGACCATGGTGGTTAGGCGCTCGACTTCGTCGATGGGGCACTCAAAGTCCAGTTCGTCGTGCACTTGCAGGATCATGTGGGCGGCAAAGCCTTCCTCTTCCAGGCGGCGGCTTACGCGGGCCATCGCGATCTTGATGATGTCGGCGGCGGTTCCCTGCATGGGATGGTTCATGGCCGTGCGCTCGCCAAAGCCGCGGAGTTGCGGGTTTTTGGCCTTGAGCTCCGGAATATGACGACGGCGGCCGTACATGGTCTCGGCGTAGCCCGTCTGCTTGGCGCGTGCCACCACGTTGTCGAGGAACGTGCGCACGCCCGGGTAGGCCTCGTAGTAGCGGTCGATCATGTCGCGTGCCTCGGCCATCGAGATATGCAGCGACTGCGACAGGCCGTAGGCCTGCTGGCCATACACGATGCCAAAGTTCACGGCCTTGGCGCGACTGCGCAGGTCGGGCGTTACCTCGGACACCGGCACACCGAACACGCGCGCCGCCGTCTCGGCATGGAAGTCCTCGCCCTCGTTAAAGGCGCGCACCAAGTGCTCGTCACCTGAGAGATGCGCCAGCAGACGCAGCTCGATCTGCGAGTAGTCCACCGCCAAAAAGACGCTTCCCTCGCCTGCCGAAAACGCCGTCTTGACGGTACGACCCAGCTCCGAGCGCGTCGGGATGTTCTGCAGGTTCGGGTCGCTCGAGGACAGACGCCCCGTTGCCGTGATGGTCTGGTTGTACGTAGTGTGTACGCGACCGTCACCACGGCGTAGCGGGCCCAGCGTGTCCAGATAGGTGGACTTGATCTTAGACTTCTCACGCCAGTCCAAGATCAGACGCACGATTTCGTGGTCACGCGCAAGGTCGCTCAGCACCTTGGCGTTGGTCGAATAATAGCCGCGCTTAGTCTTCTTGAGGCCCTTGGTCGGAAGCCCCATCACATCAAAGAGCACGTGCGACAGCTGCATGGGGCTGCCAATATTAAAGGTCTCGTCACCCGCCAGGTCGCGAATACTGCGCTCAACCTCGGTAATCTGGGTCGCCAGACCCTCGGACAGACTGTGCAGACGGTCGGGGTCCACGAGCATGCCCGCGCGCTCCATCTTGGCAAGTACCGGAACGAGCGGCATCTCGATGCCATCGAACACGTTGGCGGCATTCTCACGGGCCATGCACTCGCGCAACGGTGCCACGAGCGCCAGCGTCAGAGCCGCAGTACGGGCGGCAGGCGCCGGAGCGTCCTCACCGGCACCCTCTGCGCCGCGCGCCGCAGGCAGCGCCATCTGCAGATACGTATCGGCAAGATATGCCTCATCGAACTCGGAGCGATCGGAATCCAGCAGATAGGCAGCGACCACGGTATCGAAGATACGCGTGGAATCGGTAGCGAGCGGATCCATGAGCTCGGGCTCAGAAGAATCGACGGGCGAAAGCTCGTGCAACAGCGCCTTCATATCCGGGCTCGCCACGCGACCCTCCATAAACAGACGCGCGAGCACGCCGGCAATCACGCCGTGAACGAAGTTGAAGCCCTCAACCTCAGCCGCCGCACAGCTGTCGCCCTCCTCGAGCGCGAACAGGCCCTTGGACGTCGCCAACCACAGCGTGCGCGTCAGTCCAAAGAGCGCGCCCTCTTCCTTGTCGTCGTCCACCACGGCGGCGACCCACTCGCCGGCATCAATCGCGCGGGAGACCTCAGCCGCAACGGCACCAAGCGCGTCGGCATCGCCGGCGGCTGCGCGAACCATAGCAGGTATCTCAACCACACTGGAGGCAGCAGTAGCCCCGCCCTCGCCGCCGACCAGCGCCAAGAAACGGTTCTGCATGGCGGTGATACCAAGTGTGCCCAGCGCCGCGGACACTTCGTCGGCAGAAAACGCCGGGAAGGACGTTTCGTCAAAGTCGAGCTCGACGGGCGCATCGGTGCGAATGGTTGCGACCTTGCGGCTCAGCAGCGCATCGTCGATGTGCGCACGCAGGTTCTCGCCCATCTTGCCCTTGACCTCGTCGGCATGCGCGATGACCTCGTCCAAGCTGCCGTACTGTGCGATGAGCGCGCTCGCCTTTTTGGGGCCGATGCCCGGTACGCCGGGAATGTTGTCCGACGTATCGCCCTTTAGACCGTAAAAATCGGGCACGAGCGCCGGCGTAATGCCGTGATACAGGTCGTCCACGCTCTCGGGCGTCATGATCGCCACGTCGGACAGGCCCTTGCGGGTCGAGACCACGTTGACGTGCTCGGTCACGAGTTGATACATGTCGCGGTCGCCGGTCACCAGCAGCATGTCGCAGCCGGCCTCTTCACCCAGGCGCGCCATGGTTCCCAGGATATCGTCGCCTTCCCAGCCCTCGGACTGCAGAATCGGCACGTTGAGCGCGGTGAGCAGCTCCTTGATCATCGGAAACTGCGCATGCAGATCGGGGTCCATGGGCGGGCGCTGAGCCTTGTACTGCGGCAGCATCTCCATGCGCACGCGCGGCTTGCCCTTGTCAAACGCCACAACAACGCCGTCGGGATTAAAGGCGTCAATCATCTTGAGGAACATATTCAAAAAGCCAAAGATCGCGTTGGTGGGACGACCGTCCGGCGCGTTCATGGTCGGCGGCACGGCATGGAAGGCGCGGTGCATGAGCGAGTTGCCGTCGATAACGGCAAAGGTGCGGCGCTTGTCAGACATATTGAATACCTCGCTTTGGGCTGGGCACGGTTTGCTCACACCAGTTTACACGCTCCCCGCCCCGCGGCCACCGCACATCAGGCTTCCCTGCCGCCGCGGGCCCGCGCGTGATACGATGGCTCACGGTACATCAACCAGCACGATCGATCCGAAAGGAGTCTGCGTCATGGAACGTCCCTGCGCATGGAAAAAGTACACGCCACAGCAGATCGAAGAGCTCGAGGAGCTTTGCCGCGGCTATAAGCAGTTTTTGAGCGAGAACAAGACTGAGCGCCTGTGCGTCAAGACCGGTATCAAGATGGCCGAGGAGGCGGGCTACGTCAATCTGGAGACCGTGATCTCCGAGGGCCGCGCGCTCAAGGCCGGCGACAAGGTGTACGCCGCCAACCACGGCAAGGACCTTATGCTCGTCAACCTGGGCACCGCCCCGCTCGAGCAGGGCTTTAACATCCTGGGCGCCCACGTGGACTCGCCGCGCCTGGACCTTAAGCAGAATCCCGCCTTCGAGGCCGGCGACATGGCCTACCTCGACACGCACTACTACGGCGGCGTCAAGAGCTACCACTGGGTAGCCTCCCCGCTCGCACTCGTGGGCGTCATCTGCAAAAAGGACGGTACCACCGTCGACATCAATATCGGCGACAAGGCGGACGACCCGGTCTTTACCATCTCCGACCTGCTGATCCACCTCTCGAGCGAGCAGATGTCCAAGCCTGCCAAGGACGCCGTCGATGCCGAGATCCTCGACGTGATCGTGGGCGGTCGTCCCGTCAAGTTCGATGGGGACGACAAGGACGCCCCCAAGGAGCCCGTCAAGCAGATGTTCCTGGACATCCTCAAGGAGCAGTACGACGTCGAGGAGGAGGACTTCCTCTCCGCCGAGATCGAGGTCGTGCCCGCCGGCCCCGCCCGCGACATGGGCCTCGACCGCTCCATGATTTTGGGCTATGGCCACGACGATCGCGTCTGCGCCTACCCCTCCATGCTCGCCCAGATCGACGTCGCCAACGTGGAGCGCACGAGCATCACGCTCATCGTCGACAAGGAGGAGATCGGCTCCGTGGGTGCCACCGGTATGACGAGCCGCTTCTTCGAGAACACCGTCGCCGAGATCATGACGCTCGCCGGCGAGGATAGCCCGCTGGCCCTGCGCCGCGCACTCGCCCGCAGCCGCATGCTCTCCTCCGACGTGTCCGCCGGCTTCGACCCGGGCTATGCCGGCAAGTTCGAGACCAAGAACGCGGCCTTTATGGGTCGCGGCCTGTGCTTTAACAAGTACACGGGCAGCCGCGGCAAGGGCGGCTCCAACGACGCCGATGCCGAGTACGTGGCCCTCGTCCGCGACATCATGGACGAGGCCGGCGTGGACTTCCAGACCTGTGAGCTCGGTCGCGTCAACGCGGGCGGCGGCGGCACCATTGCCTACATCATGGCCAAGTATGGCATGAACGTCATCGACTCCGGCGTTGCCGTCCTGTCCATGCACGCCCTGTGGGAGGTCGCCAACAAGGCCGATATCTACGAGGCCTACCGCGGCTACAAGGCCTTCATCGAGCGAGCCTAACCAACCCTTCATCAGTTGCGGTGAAATACGGACTAAACTGGCCCATAAACGGCCAAAACAGACCGTATTCCACCGCAACTTTTTTTGGCAGAGGAGAGTTCATGCTGCAGGTCATCATTTCGCCCGCCAAGCAGATGCGCGCGGCCCAAGATGCTTTTGAAGTCCTGGGCATCCCACCCTTTGTGCGCGAGACGGCTCGCCTCCACCGCGCACTGCTAGATATCGAGCGGAATGAAGGCAGCGGCGGCCTGCAGGCGCTGTGGAACGTGAGTGACAAACTGCTGGGGCCTTGCCTCAACACCCTGCATGAGTTCGGGCCCATCCTGAAAAGCGGCGATCTCGACAATCCCGCACTCGCTCGCCACCTCTCCCCTGCCGTCATGTCCTATCACGGCATTCAATACCAGAGCATGGCACCCGAGGTGATGGATTCCGCGCAGCTCGCATGGCTGCAAGACCATCTGTGGATCCTCTCCGGCCTCTACGGGTGCGTTCGTCCCTTTCATGCCGTCGAACCGTATCGGCTGGAGATGGGCGCGAAGCTCGCCGTTGACGATGCCCGAGACCTCTACGCGTTTTGGAGCGACAAGCTCGCGCGGGCTATCGCCCCGGCAGGCTCAAACACCACGATCGTCAACCTCGCCAGCGTAGAGTATGCCAAAGCCGTTCTGCCCCACCTCGCGGGCGACGCCACGGCCGTCACATGCCTCTTTGGCGAGGGTATCCGCAACGGGAAGCCCATCCAACGGTCGACCGCCAGCAAAAAGGCGCGCGGCTCCATGGCGCGGTGGATGGCAGAAAACAAGCTCGAGGATGCAAGCGAACTTACCGCATTCAACATCGGCTATCGACACATCCCCGAGCTTTCAGACAAAAACACCCTGGTTTTCATGAACGCGCAGGCACAATAGACCCGCCGTTTCCAAACACCTCGTTACTCCGCCAAGCCATCGGCCTTTGCAATCTCGCTCGTCGAGCCATCTTGGTAGGTAATCTTAACGTGCTCCACCTCGGATACCGCAGCGCCCGCCGGGGGCTCCAAGCGCCATTCCGTCAGCGCAATGTCCATGGTCGTGGGCACGTCCCCTTGATCTTTGAGCTTCACCGTCAGCGTTTTGAGCGCCGCGTCAAACGTCACGCGTTCGATTTCTTCGCCTGGAATGGACCCACCACTCAGCTGCAACTGCACAAACTCATCGCGCGGGTACCAATAATCGCCCGGAATGGCGAGCGTATTGGCATTACCGCCAGTACTCCTCACCGCCATAATCGGTAGGCTATCATCGGCCTCAAACTCCCAGGCAGCGCCGCCGCGACCGCCAAACGTCCAAATACAAAAGGCAATCACCAGCACGGCAAGCACCGCAAAGCCAATCGCGACCAACCCATGGTGCGCACGGCCCTCCTCGGCCGATATGTCCCATTGCGTCTCTCGATATAGATGCTTGTCTTCCATGTACGCCTCCCCACAGGCACGTTCGTTAGGCCAATCGTACCCATTCAGGCTATACTTGAGCCCACTACATAAACGGGGAGCTTGCAGGACAGGACGGCAGGCTGAGATTGGGCGCGCCCGCCCTGACCCGCAAACCTGATATGGGTAATGCCAACGAAGGGAGCCGTGCCAATGAGCACACAGACCGAGTCCAAGCTTGTCACGCAAATCGACTTCGCCCGCGCCGGACAGATCACGCCGCAGATGAAGGAGGTCGCCGAGCGCGAGCATCGCGACCCCGAGTACATCCGCGAGCGCGTGGCCGACGGCCGCATCGCCATTCCCGCCAACATCGTGCATATCAAAAAGGGCATGCGCGCCTTTGGTGTCGGCGAGGGCCTGTCCACCAAGGTCAACGTGAACTTGGGCATCTCGGGCGACAAGGCCGATGCCGCCGAGGAATGGAAGAAGGTCAAGATCGCTGAGGACTTTGGCGCCGACGCCATCATGGACCTCTCCAACTCGGGCAAGACGCGCCAGTTCCGCCAGCAGCTCATCGACGAGACGCCGCTCATGGTAGGCACCGTCCCCATGTACGACGCCATCGGCTACATGGAAAAGCCGCTGGTCAAGCTCACCAAGGACGACCTGTTCGAGGTCGTGCGCGCGCACGCCGAGGACGGCGTGGACTTTATGACCATTCACTGCGGCATCAACAAGTCGGTCACCAAGACCTTTAAGGAGACCGGTCGCCTGATGAACATCGTCAGCCGCGGCGGCTCGCTGCTGTTTGGCTGGATGGAGGTCACCGGCAACGAAAACCCCTTCTACGAGTACTTTGACGAGCTGCTCGAGATTTGCCACGAATACGACGTGACGATTTCGCTCGGCGACTCCTGCCGCCCGGGCTGCCTCTACGACTCCAACGACGCCACCGAGACCGCCGAGATGATCGAGCTGGGCAAGCTGTGCAAGCGCGCCTGGGCAGCCGGCGTCCAGGTCATGGTCGAGGGCCCGGGTCACATGGCGCTTGACGAGATCGCCGCCAATATGAAGCTGCAGAAGCGTCTGTGCCACAACGCCCCGTTCTATGTGCTGGGGCCGCTGGTGACCGATATCGGCGTGGGCTACGACCACATTACCGCCGCCATCGGCGGCGCCATCTCCGCAAGCTCCGGCGCCGACTTCCTGTGCTACGTGACGCCCGCCGAGCACCTGTGCCTGCCCGACGCCCAGGACGTGCTCGATGGCCTCATGGCCACCAAGATTGCCGCGCACGCCGCCGATATCGCCAAGAAGGTGCCGCACGCCCGCGACATGGACGACAAGATGGGCCAGGCACGCCGCAAGCTCGACTGGGACGCCATGTGGAAGTGCGCCCTCGACCCGGTCACCGGCAAAAAACGCTACGAGGAATCCCCTGCCGCCACCGAGGGCACTTGCACCATGTGTGGCAAGATGTGCGCCGTCCGCACCGTCAACAAAGTGTTTGAGGGCACGACGATCGACCTCGGTATGGAGGACTAGCCTCTTCGCCGCAATCGCCTATAGGCTCGCCGCAGTACCTGCCAATTGTTAACTTGTGAACATTTGCCTGCATTTGCGTAAAAATTACATCTCGCGCCCGGGTTCGGCATATCACCGGCCTGGGCATCTTTATAATGCTGGCTTAAAGACCCATTTGAATCCGACCAGACAAGGGAGCGAACATGGATCGCAGCAAGGTACCTGCCGTTCTATCCATCGCAGGATCCGATTCCAGCGGTGGCGCCGGCATTCAGGCCGACATTAAGACCATCACGGCGCACCGTCTATATGCCGAGACAGCCATCACGGCCATCACCGCACAAAACACGCTCGGTGTCACCGCCGTGCAAAATATCTCCCCCGATATCGTCGCTGCGCAAATTGACGCCGTCTTTGACGATATTCGCCCCAACGCAGTCAAAATCGGCATGGTTTCCTCTGCTGAGATTATCGAGGTTATCGCCGACCGCCTGAGTGCCTGGAACGCACAAAATATCGTCGTCGATCCCGTCATGGTCGCCACTTCGGGCGCTCGCCTCATTGCCGAGGATGCCGCCGAGGCGCTCACACGTCGCCTGTTCCCGTTGGCGACCGTCATCACGCCCAACATTCCCGAGGCCATGGCGCTGCTCGACTACGAGGTCGATTCCGAGCGCACGCAGCAAAACGCTGCCATGCTCCTCACCCGCCGCTTTGGCTGCGCGTCCCTCGTTAAGGGCGGGCATTTTGTCAACGAGGCCAACGATGTGCTAGCAGAGCCCGCGCCGCTCGATGACGAGGGCAACCACCTGGGCGATCCGCTCACCACGTGGTTCCGCCATAAGCGCATCGAGACCGGCAACACGCATGGCACCGGCTGCACGCTCTCGTCCGCCATCGCCTGTGCGCTGGCGCAGGGCATGGATCTTGCCGACGCCATCAATGCCGGCAAGGCCTACCTAACGGGCGCTCTCGCCGCCGGCTTTGACATGGGCAAAGGCTCCGGCCCCGTCAACCACATGTGGCAGTACTAAGATTCGCAGTCCAAAACCACCGCAAAGGGGACAGACACCTTTGCGGTGGTTCCCACAGACATCTCGATCCGTAACAGTTAGAGTCCATTTTTCGGCCCACCTGTTACAGATTGAGACATTCAAATTCTGCCGAGAAGATAATCTCGATCTGTAACAGTAACTCGGCAAAATCGACCCTAGATGTTACAGATCGAGACAAACGACCGATATCAACCTGAATAATCTCAATCTGTAACATCTAGCCCGTTTTCGGCCTTACAGCTGTTACAGATCAAGACAAACCAACGAAACAAGCCGCCGCAAGGGGAACTTTTGTACTGGTTTGGGGCTGCACTACTCACCGAGCATCTCTTGGAGCTTGGCTGCCACGGCATGCCCCAAGCTCTCGTGGCTTTCGGGCATCATGTGCAGATAATCGATATCGCCCGGCTCGGCAAAGTCGGCGGCATTCAAAAAGTCGCAGCCAAACTGCTCAGCCACATGCGCGTAGTACTCACCAAAATGTTCCGAGGCTTCTACGGAATGCTCGTCAAAATCGGTCATATATACGTCGGCGATCTGCGGCTTGATCTTGATAGGAGCCATCAGCAGAATGCGCGGACAAGGCGCAGCGTCGGTCCACAGAAACGCGCGGACGGCGCGAATCAGTGCCATGGCGCCACGGGCGATATCGGAGGCTGTCACGCCAAAGACCGTCTTGCAGTCGTTGGTGCCCAGCATAATCACGATCGCGTCCAGCGGCTTATGGGCTTCGAGCAGCATCGGCAGCGCGCGAATGCCGTTGAGGTTGGTGTCCAGATGGCACATATCGTCGCGCACCGTCGTGCGACCATTTAGGCCTTCCTCAATCACATGCCAACCCTCACCCAGGTCACGCTGCACCACACCGCACCAGCGCACATCCTGCGCATAGCGCACTGCGGTGCCGTCGCGCATACCCGCCGGATCATAGCCATAGGTGTTGCTGTCACCAAAGCACAGAACGTTTTTCATCTTGAGTTCCCCATTCCGTAAAAAGCCGACGGGAGCAATCCCTCCCGTCGGCTTGGCATATCACATCGCGCGCACCGCTTACAGGTACTTGCGCCAGTCGTCCTCGTCCTCATCGTCCTCGGCTGCTGCCTGGGCCTGCTCGGCGGCACGAGCGGCTGCGGCGCGGGCGGCAACCTGGGCATAGGACTCCTCGTTGCGCTCGGGGAAGTTTGCCAGCACGTGCTCGAACTTGGCAAAATCCTCGTCCCAGCGCGTAGAGGGCACGGCAAAGAAGACCTGCTTGACCTTGAAGTCGCCCGATGCGAGCTCCTTGCGGAAGAGCTCGGCCACGGCCTCGGCGTCAAAGCCGTTGTTCTCGCAGCCCCAAGCACCCAGTACGAGCTTCTCGCGGCCCAGCTCATCGCAGATAGCAAGCACAAAGCGAATGCGGTCGCGCAGGGCGTCAAGCAAGGCATCGTCGCTCACGCGGTACTCCTGGCGAGCACGCTTGGCGTTGGGCGCGGCGGCCACGATCACGTCGGCGTATGCATGCACGTGGTTGCGGTCGAAGCGCACCGCAGGCACCACCAGCGCACGGTTTCGGTAAAGCTCGCAGTTGATGTTGCGGCGACGGTTCTCGCCGTACCATTTGCGCTGCTTATCGAGAACGTTGTACAGATACGAATCGGCGCACAGCGTGGCCTCCTGGCCCAGATAACCCTGAATATAGCCACCGCCCGGATTGGTGAACGAGGCAAAGGCGAGCACGGCCATGTCGCAGAACTGCGCATAGCCACGACCGTTGTCCAAGATGGCCTGCGTGGCGGAGGCATCGAGCACGGTGACCTCAGGCAGGGACGCAGCAGGCTCCTCAGCAGGCGCGGACTCAGCTTCGGCGATTTCCTCGGCAGGCTCCTCGACGGGCTCAGGAGCTGCCTCGACCTCGGCAGCCTCCGCGCCCTCGACGTCCTCGGCAACCTGTTCTTCGGTGGCCACAGCACTCTGAACCTTGGCCTTCATCGCCGCGACAAAGCCGGCAGGCATACCGTCAAACTCGCGAACACCGGCAAGCGAACGCTCGATATCCTTGGCGCACGCTTCGGACACAGTTGCCACGTGACGCTCGGCGGCCTTGGCACGGGCCTCGCGCTTGGGATTGGGCTGACCCGCTCGGTTGGACCTGCGGTTACGGTTCCTGTTGTCGACGTCTGCCATACGTGGCCACCTTTCCTGTCGCTGCCGCTATCGGCTTTTTCTCATCCATGATACCCCGCCGCGCACAAAAAAGACGGCCCCGAAGGACCGCCTTTCGCATCGTTTTACCGTGTCCGGCAGGAAGCGTCGCAATGCCGCGCTTTAATCGCGACGGCCGAGGATGTTCAAAATGCGCAAAAACACGTTGATAATATCCACGAACAGGTTAGAGGCCATAAGCACGGCATTGGGCAGTGTGGGCGGCACCGTCGTGGCAACATAGGTGTCATAGCCAATAAACCCGGCGAACACCACGATCACGATCAGGTCGGTGATGGTCTGCGAGACGCCCATGAACATCAGCACGATCTCAACCAGAATAGTTGCGAGCAGAATGCCAAAACCGATGCCATATACGCGCTGGAAAAACTTGGGGAACGTCACGCCCAAGGCGCCAAAGACAAAGGTGATGGCGGCCGTGGCGATAAAGGCAGTGTTGATGGTGGGCAGGTCGTAGTTGGCAAGGCCAAACGACGCGGTCAGGCCAAAGGTACTCGCAAAGATTACGTAGCCCACAAGGGACAGGCCCACGGACTGCTTGCTGGCGGCGGCCGACATCATGACCATGCCGACGATGGTCAAAATAAACGAGCCAAAGACCAGCGGCAGGGCGGCGCCGCTCATCATCATGCGCGCAAACGACATGGTGCTCGTAAAGTAAGCACCGACGCCCATGGCGCAAAAGCCCAAAAAGATCAGGGCAGACATGACAAGGTTGTACGCGCGCGGCGACATCTCCTTGGCGCGGCTTGCGCCGCTCTCGACGGGGCCGTTCTGATAGCCCTGGATATCGTTCATAGGTTCGTCCTTTCAAAAAGTGCCGTGAAAGACGGCGCAGCAGGTGACAAGATTCCTGTCATTGTACCCGAATGCCGTACGTCCTTACCCACGGCGCTCGCCCTCGAGCGTACGGTCGAATGCCCACACCCACCAACGCATCAGATGGGCCTGCGAACCATCTGGTCGTTCGCGCGTCTGGTCCTCCAGATACAACTCGGTCGCGTGCCCGCCAAAACGCACCTTATAGGTTGCCGTACGGATGCCGTGAACCGTCAGGCCAAACCCAGTGGTCGAGACAATCTCGTCAATCGTAAAGCAACGACCGTCGACCCAGCAGACGGTGACCGGCACGACCTGTCCGCCCGCGAGGATGCGAGCCACGACGTCCACATACTGCTTGTGCACGCGCCGAGTTTTGCCATCTGTCTGTCGATATTCCATGCCTCCTATTATCGAACGCATGTTTGCATGTTGTAAAGCGAACAGACTGTGGTTTTGGAGTGTCGTAGTAATCGCACGTGTCCGCATGGCGTGTTAGCAAAAAGAACACCCGCGGTCAACAGGGCTAATATTCAATTTTAGTGCCAAAAAGTTCACTTCTCCCATCAGAACTCGGTAAAGAAACCCACAGGAGGTGATACGATTTATCATGTTTTTGTAACGTGTCTGCAAACTTCGAGAAAGCCCATATATGGACGTAACGTTCTCAACCTTCCTCGGCCAAATTGTGTCGAACCCAGTCCTTGCCGTCACCGTGATCCTCGCGTTGGGCGCCATCTTCGTCAATGGATGGACCGACGCGCCCAACGCCATCGCGACCTGCGTCACTACGCGTTGCATGCCCGCCCGCGCCGCCATTCTCATGAGCGCCGCATTCAACTTCCTCGGTGTGCTCATCATGACGCACTTTAACGCGAGCGTCGCCAATACCATCTCGCATATCGTCGACTTTGGCGGAAACAGCACCATGGCGCTCGCGTGCCTCTGCGCGGCGCTGTTCTCCATCGTCGTCTACGGCGCCACAGCGTCGCGTTTTGGTATCCCCACCTCGCAAAGCCACAGCCTTATCGCCGGCCTGACCGGTGCCGCTATCGCCCTCGGCGGCGCGAGCAGCGTCAACGTCCACGAGTGGATGAAGGTCATCTACGGCCTGGCGCTCTCCATCGGCCTGGGCTTTGTCATGGGCTGGGTCCTGTGCAAGCTCGTCTCGATTCTTTTCGCCGCCGCCAACAGGCGACGTGCCAATGTCTTCTTTAAATACGCTCAGATCGCGAGCGCTGCGGCCATGAGCTTTATGCACGGCGCGCAGGATGGACAGAAGTTCATCGGCGTGCTCTTTTTAGGTGTCGCCTTCGCCAACGGCCAGACGAGCGTCGGCGATGCCGGCATCCCCATCTGGATCATGCTGCTGTGCTCGGCCACCATGGGTGTCGGCACCAGCGTGGGCGGCGAGCGCATCATCAAGTCCGTCGGCCAGAGCATGGTCAAGCTGGAGAAGTATCAGGGCTTCTCCGCCGACCTCGCAGGCGCCGCAAACCTGCTGCTTGCCACCCTTACCGGTATCCCTGTGTCCTCCACCCACATCAAGACCTGCGCCATCATGGGCGTCGGCGCCGTCAAGCGCCTTTCGGCCATCAACTTCGGCGTGGTCAAGGACATGATGTTCACCTGGTTCTTCACCTTCCCTGCCTGCGGACTCATCAGCTTTGTCATGGCCAAGCTGTTCATGATGTTCATCTAGTCAAACCGAGCGTCCATCTGGACCGCAATACTTCGCCCACCCGTCTTCGCCTCGAAAGGACCCACCCATGGCAAAGAAACCCGATTCGTTCTACTTTGACAACTACGTCGCTTGCGCCGATCTTGCCGTACAGGCTGCCGAGCTGCTCACCAAGATTTTTGAGAACTTCGATCCCGCGAAGATTCACGATATGCTCGACAAGATGCACGCGATTGAGCACGCGGCCGACAAGAAGCACCATGAGCTTGAAGACGCCCTGCTCACGGCCTTTATCACCCCGCTTGAGCGCGAGGACCTGGACCTGATGAGCTGCTCGCTCGACACCGTGCTCGACCGTATCGAGGGCGTCGTGCAGCGCGTCTACTTCACCAACATCCAGAGCATCCATCCCGATGCCATCGTGATCGCCCACAAGGTGACCGACGCCTGTCGCGCCATGAAGGACCTGATGGTCGAGCTGCCCAACTACCGCAAGTCCAAGACCCTGCGCGAACTCGTCATCCAGATCAACACGATCGAGTCCGAGGCCGACGAGCTCTACATCAACGCTATGCGCAACCTGCACGTCAACGGCAAGGATCCGCTCGAGGTCATCGCCTGGCGTGACGTCTACGCCTTCCTGGAGTACTGTGCTGACTGCTGTGAGAATGTGGCTGATGTCGTGGATTCGATTGTCATGAAGAACAGTTAATTGGGGGTACGTGTCCCGGCGGCGAAGGGCCGGCCACGGTTTGCTTTCTCACTCCGGCTGCTTTGCAGAGTCGTTCGAAAGTAAACCGTGGCCGGCCCTTCGCCTTACGTACCACCATTGGGAACTTTGGCTGATACTTTGAAAGCGATGGGGCTTTTGTTGGCGGGACCCTTGGGCCCGATTGGGAACTTTGGGGCCGCCTTAAGCGTTTGGGTAGATGGTGCTTTGGGTACCCTTTGTTTTGCTTTTGGTTGATTCGTTAAATTTGGAGGGCTTGGTTGTGAGTTATTTGGATCTGGCTCGGGGTCGGTATTCTTGTCGTTTGTTTGAGGCTCGGGCTGTTGAGCAGGCTGTGGTGGATGCCATTGTTGAGGCTGGGCGTATTGCTCCTTCTGCTTGTAATAATCATCCCACCCGTGTGATGGTGTTGGATACGCCTGAGCTTCTGGAGAAGGCAGCTGCTTGTCAGCCTCGGTTTGCTCGTGATGGGTCCATCTTTGGCGCTCCGCTCATCTTCCTCATTTGCAGCGTTACCGATGACGCTTGGGTGCGCCCCTATGACCAGATGAACTCCAGTGCCATCGATACTTCGATTGTCTGCGATCAGATGATGATGGAGGCCGAGGAGCAGGGCCTGGGTACGTGCTGGGTGTGCCATTTTAAGCCCGAGGTGGCCTGTGAGCAGTTCTGCCTGCCCGAGGGCATCTATCCCTATCACATGCTCGTCTGCGGCTATCCTGCCGACCATATCGCCGACCCCGAGCAGCGCGAGGCCCGCACCATTCCCCTCCCCGACTTCCTCCTCAAGTAGATTTTTGGGACAGGCCTTAAAATCCACCTTTGACCACGCGCCCTTCGCCGAGTCCTGTGCCCTCAAACGCAGGACTCGGCGTTTTGTTTTGCAGACTGCATGCAGCCACAAAAAAGGACCCGCAAGCTGCGGGCCCTTTCTAGGCGCTACATGATAGCTGGATGTTAGTCCAGGTCGTCGGCGGCGAAGTTGTCGATCGGTGCGAAGGGATCGGCAACGGGGATAACCGGCTCGGCGACGGGCAGCGGCTCGGCAGCAGGAACGGTCACAGCCGGAGAAGCGGCGGAACCGACCGGCGTGGAAGCCATGAGGTCGGACGGGAAGGAGTTCTGAGCATCGTCCATGAAGTGCTGGATGAGCTTGAGGTACTCGGCCTTAAACTCCTCACGGGAAGCCTTAAGACGGTCGATCTCCTCAAGCTCGGCCTGCTTCTCGGTCAGGGCCTGGCGGATGACCTCGCGGGCCTTGGCGTCGGCCTCGTTGCGGATGCGGTCAGCGTTCTCGTTGGCGTCGTTGACGATGCCCTCGGCGGTCTGCTGGGCAGCAATCAGGGCAGCGGAAATCTGGCGCTCCTGAGCGGAGAAGTCGGGTGCGGGAGCGGCCACAGGGGCGGCGGGAACGGCCTGCGCAGCAGCATCCTGAGCCTGAGCAAGCTGGGCCTGCGTGTCGGCGAGCTGCTGCTCGGTGGCGGTCAGACGACCCTTAAGATCGACGATCTTGGCGAGCATGGCGTCGACCTCAGAGGACAGGGTCTCCAGAAAGACGTCGACCTCGGCGGGATCGTAGCCGCGCTTGGCCTCAGAGAAGGTCTGAGCCTGAATGTCAGCAGGGGTAATAGCCATAACAAGTTCTCCTTTATCTTCGCCTTGGCGCCGTGCGCCCGACGTGAGTTACTAAGCCAGTTTTATATGAGTATACCTATAAGAAGTTGCAGAACCAGCTTCTGCACCAACTGCAACGCAATAATCGCAACGACCGGTGAAAAATCGACGCCGCCCATGGGCGGGATAAACCGGCGGAACAAATTGAGCCACGGGCCGCACACGCTATCGAGAACAGCGGCGATATCCTGTAGCAATCCACCCTGCTTCATGGGAATCCACGTCATAAGGCAGTAGACCACGATGAGCGTGGAGTAAAAGTTGAACAGCGTATTGACCAGCTGGACAATGGTGTAGATGTTGATGAGAATCTCCTCGTCTTGTCTTTACTTAAGGTAGCCGTCGGCACGGAGCTTTTTGAGGTCTGAATCCTTGACCTCGCAACCGGCGGGCAGCACCATAAACACGCGATCGCCCACCTCTTTGACGGTGGCGCCCAGGCCGCAGGCAAAGCCGTAAGAGAAGTCCAGGACGCGCTTGGCGACCTCGGTACGAACGCCCACAAAAATCAGCGCGACAGGCTGCTTGGTGCGCACGCGACGCACGACGGTCTCTACGTCGTCATAGCTCTCGGGGCGCAGGACATAGGCCGGCAGCTGCGGCGTAGCGTTGATGATGTTGCTCGCATACGCCGAGGCATCGCTCGGTGAGGGAGCAGGTGCGGGGGCAGCAGCGCGGGCACGCGTGCTCTCGGCGTAGCTCGACGGCGTGTCGTAGGCACCGGGACGATAACCGCCCGCAACCGTCTCCTGCGAGCGCGACGGCGGGTTGTAGGTCGTAGCGTGGCGAGAATCGTCGCCGACCAGCTGACCGGAGCGCGTGTACACGGCCACCGACTCGGCCTCGCCGCGGCGCGTCTGACCCAACAGGCCGTTGCTCGGCTCATCCTGGGTGTAGAAGCCCTCGCCCGAGGCACCGCTGTAACCGTTGTTCTGGTAGCCGTCGTCATAGCCGTCATCGTAGCCGTAGTCGTCGTCCTGACCATAACCCTGGTCGTAACCCTGCTGGCCGCCCAGGTGCATCTTATTTTTAATCTCGTCAAGGAAGCCCATGGTTGTGTCCTCTCGCGGTTTAGCGCAGGCGCTCCGATAATCAGTGCGCACTTCAGAGCCTTATTTTACTGCAAACTCCGGGCTAAATACTACCCTGCCCAGGCGAACGAGCGTAGAGCCTTCCTCAAGGGCAGGCTCAAAGTCCTCGCTCATGCCGCAGGAAAGTTCGGGCAGGCTCAGGTCGGAGTGCGTCGCCTCAAGCTCATCCCTTAGCTCGCGAAGTCCGGCAAAAGTGCGGCGCGCCACATCCTTATTCCCCCGGGGTGCCATAGTCATAAGGCCCTGCACACAAATTCCCTCAAGCTCTGCAAGCTCACTTGCGGCAGCGCGAACCTCGTCGGGCGAAAAGCCGCCCTTGGACTCCTCGCCGCTCACATTAACCTCGAGCAGCACGCGCTGGGGGCCGGAGAGCTCGCCCGCCTCAATCTTGCGGACCGCACGGCTCGAGATGGCCTGAGCCAAATGCAGCGAGCTTACCGAATGAATCAGCTCGGCCGAGCCCAGAACCGCATTGATCTTGTTGGTCTGCAGGTTGCCGATCATATCGAAGCGCACCTCGGGTAGCTCCGGATGCTCTACGAGGCCCGCAAGCTTGCGAACGAGCTCCTGCGGGCGGTTCTCGGCAAAATGGCGATACCCCGCCTGAATAGCGGCAACGGTCTCATCAACGCCAACAGTCTTGGAGACGGCAATCAGGCGCGCGGCATCGTGGGGACGGCCCGCGCGATCGAGTGCTGCATAAAAACGTTCGAGAATCTGCTCGCGGCGAGCGCGTATCAAGTCCAAATAGTTATCCATTGCCAATCGCCTCCGCAGACAGCCAAACAAGTAGTCCCATGCTAACGCAAGAGCGCGGCCTCGCATGTGCAAGGCCGCGCTCACTTAGGTATTTACAATCTTTCGACGAACGGGGCCGCCCTACTCCTCGTCGTCCTCGGCGTCGTCCTCGTCCTCGAGGTGCTCGAGCAGGTAGCGGAGACCCTCGCTCACCTCGTTAGCGGGCACTTTGGCAACATAGTGTGCATCGACGGCAGGCCTCATGATGACACCCTCGCCCGAAGGCACGCGCATGCTCTCAAGCTCATCCTCGTCCGTACGGGCGATATCGCCGGCAGTCAAACGCTGTCCGGTCAAAAGGAAGGTCAGACGGCAGGCGGCATCGATCGAAATCGAGGCGATACGATCGAGGTAGCGCGAAACCATGATGGCGCGGCGCAGGTCGTCATAGTTGCTGTCGTCGTCCATAAAATCGCCCGTGTCCATGCGGTTAAAGGTGCGGAAGAACTTCTCGTACGCCGCATGCACCGGCTCGTCTTCGCCGGCCAGGTTGCAGATGATGGACATGTCGTTGGTGACGAGCGCAGAAAGTGACGAACCCAGCACCTGGTAAACAGCCTCGGCCTCGGCCTCGACCGTAGCGACGAGTTCCTGGGGCAGCGAGATGTCGGCCTTGACCATGTGACGCGTGGCGCGGCAGATCTGGCGAACCTTATCGGTCATGCGCTGCAGGTTAAAGTCGACGTAGATGATCGTCTGCAGCAAGCGGAAGTCGGAGGCGACCGGCGACTGCGTAGCGATCAGGTTGTAGCACACGGCCTCCAAGTTGGCGCAGCGCGCATCGATCGAGAGCGTGCGCTTCTTGGTCTTGGTGGCGAGCTTGCGATCGTCGGTCACATAGGCCTTCACGGTGTCGTGAAGCGCCAGGTCTACAGCCTCGTAGATGCTCAGCATCTCGTGACGGGCTTCGATGAGCTGACGGGAAAACAGTTTGCGCATGGTTCACTCCAATCAGTTGGGTGCGGTCATGCCGCCCGCACAGTGAATACGCACCGGACCAGGTCCGATCGGCTTGGGACTAGTCGCACCGATCAGCCAAAGCGGCCGGTGATATAGTCTTCCGTCCGTGAATCCACCGGGCTGGTGAAGATCGCGTCGGTTTGACCATACTCGATGAGCGTGGCGGGCTCGCCGGCAACTTCCTGCAAGAAAAATGCGGTGTAGTCGCTAATGCGAGCGGCCTGCTGCATAGAATGCGTGACGATGATGATCGTCATCTCGGGCGCCAGCTCGGCCATCAGATCCTCGACCTTAGAGACGGACGTGGGGTCGATGGCGGAGCAGGGCTCGTCCATCAGTAGGACATCGGGCTGCACCGCAAGCACACGCGCGATGCACAGACGCTGCTGCTGACCGCCCGAGAGCGCCAAACCGTCCTTGTTGAGCTGATTGGATACCTCTTTCCAGAGGTTGGCGCGCTTAAGCGATTCTTCCACGATGTCATCGAGGTCGCTTTTGCTAGTCACACCCTGCAGACGAGGGCCAAAAGCGACATTCTCGTAGATGGATTTGGGGAACGGGTTGGGCTGCTGAAAAATCATGCCCACGCGGCGGCGAAGGTCGACCGGGTCGACGCCCTCGGCATAGATATCGTTGCCGTCGAGCGTCATGGTGCCCTCGACGCGGGTGCCCTCGATCAGGTCGTTCATACGGTTGATGCAGCGCAAAAACGTCGATTTGCCGCAGCCCGAAGGACCGATAAACGAGGTGATGGCG
>WGSL01000015.1 GCA_014871665.1 Collinsella sp.
GATTCTAGGCGATGGCCCTCCCTTGCTTCTTACACCACGACTGTGCGCGCTACCAATAACTTTCTAATTTACCCCATCTTCCAGTCCCAAAATCCCTGATTTTACTGTTACTGAATTTGTAGCAGTACTCATATTTGCTATATTTTGGCCAGAGCATATATCCAACTCCCTGTTTCAGAGCATTGTTAGGCGGGTTTAAGCCCAAAACACGCCCGCAGCGTGTTAAGCAGCGCCTCTTGCTTTTTCCTGCGGGCATCGACACGATTCCGGTACCGCTTTCGCATACGCTGGTGCATGCGCCATGCGAGTGCTTCCATCGCTTCCATGTCACAGAGCATTTCGTTGTTGACCGTCGCGACCTCGATTCCCATAGTAATCAAGCCCGTGTTGCGCTTTTCATCATGGATACGTCCCCTCCGAGAAGAATGGCCCAGCTCACCGTTGTATTCCAAGTCAAACCGGGCTGCTTCCTGAAAGGCATCGCAAACCACATGCGGCATCCCCGAGATCGCCTGTGCACGGTCGTTGAACTCGATCTTGTAGTCGGTCTTAAAGGGACCACAGGCAAATCCGCCATAGGAAAACGGAAGCGAAAACATGGCAAGCATGATGCACTCCATGGGTGAACGCAGGTTTTCCGACAGATAGGGACACAGCCGCCGCAGCTGCTTGGCCGCGCTCCCCTTGCATGCCGCGAGGTAATCTACCAGGCAATCGGGTGTCAGCACGGACTCGATCTCAAAGTAACCGACATCTGGCGGCTGGTCTTTGTCCTTTGCCAATTTGTTCACGACAGGCGAGGTGTAGGGAGGCAGATACTTCCCGCGGTCACTCAGTGAAATCTTAGAGCACAGCTCCTGGGCCAGGGCAAATGCCTGGATGCAGCCGACCTCGCGCACGACGGCTACGCAAAGGGCCTCGGGAGATAGACTGTACACCCCCGGTTCCACCTCTAGAATCGAGCCGGCGGGCAACTCGGAGCATACGGACCAGCTCACGCCAAGAATACGGCGGCGCTGCGCTGCAGACCCTACCAGCAAGCACAAATCCTCTTGCGCCTCGCCGCTTGCGGCCCCAATCCGCACCAAATCGGGAAGATAGATGTCCTCGGTCGAGGGCGACGATGTGCGCAGCACACGGCGCTCTTCATCGGGATTAAGGTCCTTCCAGCTTATGTAGCCCATCTGCCGGCGCTCGGCGCGCATCATGCGTAGCGCCGAGGCGCCAGTTAGGATTACGGAAGCCGCTAGCTGCTCTTTTGTCGGTTTGTTGCACCACCTGATTGTTACCGCCACATGAATCACCCCTACCAAACACGTGCGATAGCAAGGCCATCGACTGCCGCAGCGCCGGCGCGCTTGAGTTCCGCCGAAGCCGCGGCCATCGTCGCGCCCGTGGTGATAACGTCATCGATAAGCAGCAGGTGGCGGCCGTGCACGTCCTCAACCGTCTCATACATGCCTTGGGCACGCTCGCGGCGCTCCTCACGACCGAGTTCGCGCTGGTCGCCATGGCCGTACTTGACCAGGGCGTCCAGCAACGGCACGCCCGACAGCTCGCAAAATGGGCGCGCAATGGCCTCCATATGATCAAAACCACGCCGCCGAAACGCTACCGCCGTCGCAGGCACAAACACCACCGCATCCGCACCGGACAGCACACCTCCATAGCGATCGGGCGCTACGACCTGGGCATGCAGGGCGGTGTCGTAGAGCAGCTCCGCCAGATACGGAGCCAGACGTCGCTCGCCCGCATCCTTGTACGCTTTAATGATGCGCGGCAGCGGATGCGCATAGACGGCGCACGCCAGGCAGCGGTCGAGCGCCTCCGCCATTGCCGAGGACGTGCCCTCGACCGAACACTCAGTGCACAGCAAATCCCCAAACGGGGCGCCGCATCGGGTGCAGCTATGACGTGGGTCGATGAGCGTGAGCGCGGTCAGGCAGTCTTGGCAAATAAGCGCACCGGCGCGCTCGCAGCCGGCACATCGTGTTGGCGACAATGCCTCGAGCGCCTCGCGTGCCACCCACTCGGCAAACGGTAGCAATTCGTCCGCAAACGGTAGGGCGCCGGCGCCCTGCAGACGGCTCAATATGTTCAGATGGCTCTTCAAGACACAACCCTCCCTACGTTCGGTCGCAGGGAGGGTTGTTGATTCGGCGCTATGATACCCCGATGCGCTCGGGGCAAGGCGGGCTAAATCCGCTCGCGGGCGTTATTCGCCGGCGGGCGGTTGTGGTGCGGACGAAGACGGGGTCGAGCCCTCGCCACCATCCTGGCGCGGCTTGCGGGAACGGCGACGGCGACGGCGCTTTTGACCCTGGTCGGCCGAGCCCTCGCCACCGCGATCCTCGCGCGGCTCGCGCTCGTCGCGAGCGGCGCCACGCGAAGCCTTGGCAGCCGCTCCCCCGCCATCTCCGGGACGACGGCGCGTGACCTTGACCTCGCCATCCGAGACCTGATCGGCCACGGAGGGCACTGAGGGCTTCTGCTGCGCGCCCGAGGAATGGCGACGGCGCGGACGCGGCGCGCGCTCCTCCTCGCCACGTGACTTGCCGCCCTTGTCGACAGGCGCATCGGAGGCCGAGGCGCCCTTGGAAGCGGCACCGGCCTCGCGAGCAGCTGCGGCGCGAAAGGCGTCCTCGCGCTCCTCGCTCGACAGATGACGACGGCGGCGACGTGTGGGGTTCATGCCACCGCCGCGATTCTGCTGCTGGGGCTGCTGAACCTCGCGCTCGCGAGAAGCGTTCTTGCCCGCGGGAGCGGCCTCGCCGGCATCGCCCGAACCCGCGCGCTTGCGGCGGCGACGTCCACCGGCAGCCTCCTCAGCCTCGGGTGCCTCGGCCTTGCCGCGACCCTTACCGCGGCCGCGACCCTCGCCCTGACCCTGACCGGCGCGAGCATCGGATTCGGCATCGCGACGACGGCGCTTGGGCATCGACGTGCCGGCAAGACGGTCGGCACTCGACAGGCCATCGCCCACGTCGACGCCGTTCTCGCGATCGAGCTCCATGAGCGCCAGGCGCATCTCGGGCGACTCGATGCGCTCGAGCACGTCGCGCGTCACGCAGTCGGGGCGGCAGTTGCAGCCCTGCTCGGCGGCCTTCTTTTTGCAGCCCTCCGAGCACGTCATATCGGCCAGGTTGACCTTAAAGACCTTGCCGTTCTCCAGGCGCAGCACCAGCTGCTCACGCGGCGTGTCATATTCCTGAATACGCGCCTTGCCAAGCGGCGTATCGATGAGCGTCTTCTTTTTGGGCGCACGGCTCTTAAAGTCCTTGTACGCCTCGAACTCATAACGCAGACAGCACATCAGGCGGCCGCAAACGCCGCTGATCTTGGACGAGTTGAGCGGCAGGTCCTGCTCTTTTGCCATGCGAATCGAGACGGGCTCAAACTGTCCGCCAAAGCGCGTGCAACAGAGCTCCTGGCCGCACTGGGCATAGCCGCCCACCAGGCGGGTCTCGTCGCGCACGCCGATCTGGCGCATGTCGACGCGAATATGCAGCGTCGAGGACAGATCCTTGACGAGCTGGCGAAAATCGACGCGCTCCTCGGCCGCAAAGTAGAACACGGCCTTCTCGCCGCCAAACAGGTACTCGACGCCGACCGGCTTCATCTCGAGGTCGAGCTCCTTGACCAGGCGGCGGAAGTCGACCATGGCCTCGTCGCCCTGGATGGCCAGGTCGTCGGCAAGCTGCAGGTCGATGTCGCTCGCCACACGCAGCACGGGCTTGAGCGGCTGACCGATCTCATCTTGCGGCACCTCAAAGGGATCGGCAGTGACCAGGCCGATCTCGGTTCCGCGCTCGGTGGAGCAAATGGCATAATCGGCCTCGAGGATATCCAGATCCTGCGGATCGAACCACAGGTCGCGCGAGGCGTAGGTAAACTTAACGGGTACGACTAACGGCATTTCAGTGCCTTCCTGATATCGAACAGCATGACCTCGATGGCCAGCTGGGGAGTAACGTTTCTGGCGATGTTGCGCTCGGCGGTCGCGACTGCCTCGAGCGCCCGGGTGGCACCCGCAACATTGGTCGCGGCGGCAAGCCGACCGATCGTGTCGCGCACGTCTTCGTTCACCACGTCGGCCGCCTCGTCCTGAAGCGTCAGCAGCACGTCGCGCATGAGCGTCCGCGCGCTCGCCAGCGCTTCCATGATACCCGAACGCTCGCGCGCGTTGAGTTCGCGCTTGTTGCGGTCCTCAAGCTGCTTCAATGCTCCACGCGACAGGTAGTCGGCGTTTTGCTCGAGCACCTTTTCCTGCGTGGACTTGACCTCGGCGAGCGGCGCCTTAACGGCGACGATGAGCGACTTGGCGCGGCTGAGCACGTCGGCCTCGTCGGCGGCGATAAGCGAATCGATGGCGCGAACCATCTGACGGCGGGCGTCCTGGCGCTCAGCGCTCTTGAGGAACTCGATGCCACGCGTGGGACTCCCCGCCACGGCGACCGCCATGCGGCAACGCGCAGGGTCCTGACCGGTGGCGCGGCTCACGGCCTGCGCGGCGACGGCGGGCGATACCAGCCGAAACGGCACGCACTGGCAGCGGCTCACGATAGTGGGCAACATCACGTCTGCCGAGGTGCCCAGCAAGATAAACATAACGCCCTCGGGCGGCTCCTCGAGCGTTTTGAGCAGTGCGTTGGCGGTGTTGGCGCGCAGCTGCTCGGCACGGTCGATGATGTAGACCTTGGCCTTGGCACGGATGGGCGCCAGCGGCACGTCGTCGAGCAGCTCGCGGGTCTGGGCGATGAGGTAGCCCGTGGCGCTCTCGGGCGTGTAATAGTGCACATCGGGGTGCGTATGGCGGGCGACGCGCACGCAGCCATCGCATGAGCCGCAGCCGTCCTGCTCGCACAGGAAGGCTTGGGCGAGCGCCCACGCGGCGTCGAGCTTGCCCGCGCCGAGCGCGCCCAAGAACAGGTAGGCGTGCGATGCGCGGCCGCTTGCGATGGCGTTGGTCAAAAAGTCGCGCACGCGCTGTTGGGTGTCGAGCTTGGCCAGCAGGCTTGCCTGAGCGGGGGCCATATTACTCGGCCTCCTGGGCTAGCGCGGCAGCGACGGCATCCTGGGAAATGTGGAGGCCGTAGGCGCAAACCTGCTCAACCGTCTGCGCGAAGACGTCCTCGATGGACGCGGTCGCGTCGATGAGCTTTACGCGGTTTGGTTCCTCAGCGGCAATGGCGCAAAATCCCTGGTAAACACGCTCTTGGAAGGCCATACCCTTGGCCTCCATGCGGTCTGCCGCACCACGGGCGGCCATGCGCAGCGCCGCCTGCTCGGGCGTGATGTGATAGACGAGCGTGAGCGCCGGGTGCGTTCCCGCGACGGCCAGGTTGTTGGCATCGCGCACCATCTGGCGATCGAGGCCGTCGGCAAACGCCTGGTAGCAGGTCGTGGAATCGTAGAAGCGATCGCACAGGACCACCTTGCCGGCTGCGAGCGCGGGGGCGATGACCTCGTGCACCAGCTGGGCACGCGCAGCCTCGTAGAGCAGCAGCTCGCAGGTGTCGCCCATCGCCGTATTGGCGGGGTCGAGCAGCAAGGCGCGGATCTTTTCGCTGATGGCGGTACCGCCCGGCTCGCGCAGGCTCACAACCTGGTAGCCAGCGAGTTCAAGAGCGCGGACAAGCAGGCGCGCCTGCGTGGACTTGCCGGCGCCATCGACGCCCTCGAGCGTGATAAAGCTATGTTGAGCGGGCTCAAAAGCCATGGGCGCAGCCCCTTCCTACAAGGCGCGTAAATGCGAATTATAGCAACCAAGCCATGATACCCCAGGGGCAGGCGCGTCCCAAACCCCACCTAGTCATTGGGGACGTTCTTGAATGACTAGTCGTTTAAGAACGTCCCCAATGACCCCCACAACCTAGCCATCGAGGCATCCCCGAAGTTGCGGTGAAATAGGGACTGATTGAAGCTCTGAGACCGCCAAACAGTCCCTATTTCACCGCAACTTATGATGGGGATTTTTGGGCGCTGGGTATAATCGTCGTATTGCATTGAAATGTGGCGAAAGGAGTGGCAATGTCTCGGTATTGCGCCTCGTGCGGCAAGCTTCTTGCAGATAATGCCAAGTTCTGCACCTCGTGCGGTGCACCCGTTGAGCAAACAACCGCGAGCGATAGCCAGCCCGCTTTCGAGCAGACCGGTTCCCTCGATACGCCGCAAGCCAAGGCGGACGACCCCCTCGCCTATCGCCCCGACCCCGCCGCAGGCCCCGCGGCCGTCGAGACCACGCAGCGCATACCCGTCGCGAGCGGCTCGTCCCAACAGGAGCCGGCTCCCGCATACGCGCCCGCTTCGCCACAGACCCCCGCTCCCAAAAAGAGCGGCGCCGGGCCGCTTATCGCCGTTATCGTTGTGCTGGTGGCGATCATCATCGCCCTGGTCGTTTTCTTTGTGATCAAGCCTTTCGACAGCGCCGCCACGCAGACGACTGCCGAGGTAGCTAAGCTGCACCATGACGTCGACGACGATGACCTAAAGCCTCTCGGCGATCCCAACAGCCTGTACGACGATGATGACGATGACGATGACGATGACGACGAGGATGGCGGCGAAGCAACGCTCTCCGAGCAGAATCTCTACCGCCGACTGAGCGAATACTACGACTTGCTCGAAGACCTCGACAACTACGTCCGTGGCTGCGCGCAGAACTTCAACGGCAGCTATCTGGAAGAGGATCGAACCACCCGTCAAAATCTCGCCGACGTCGCCGAGCGCACGGAGGACACCATCGAGCAGTATTACGACATCGTCGAGGACCTAGACGTCCCGACGAGCTCCAAGAACTACAGCTCCTGGAAGGACATCATCGCCCTGTACGACGACCTGGATCACCGCATTGACGCAATCTGTGATGCCTGGGAGATCAGCCTGAAATACGCCAAGCCTGCGGACCACAAGAATGAGATCGTGGCGCCGCTGTCGCGCGACAACGTGGCGGGCACCAATGACAATAAGTACCGCCTAGACTTTGAGGAGCGCTATCCCGGCGCCAAACCCGTCGAAGTGAACTAGCGCTTTGTCGTTCCCGAGCCGACAGTTAGGGACGTTCCTAAACTGCCGGCAGAAAAGGAACGTCCCTAACTGCCGGATAAAAAACGAGCGAGGATTTTGAGGTCCTCGCTCGTTTTTGTTTTAGGTGATGTTTCGACCGTGCGGCTACTTGTCGGCAGCGGTCTTTTTGGTAGTCGACTTCTTGGCCGTCGTCTTTTTGGCGGTCGTCTTCTTGGCAGCAGTCTTCTTTGCCGCCGTCGTCTTCTTGGCCGCGGTCGTCTTCTTCGCCGTGCTCGCCTTGGTCGCAGTCTTGCGGCCGCGGGCGGGTTTCTTCTCCTTGGTCGGGCAATCCATGTTCACGCAGATACGCCACGGGCCGCGCGCCGTGTTGACCACCACGATGGGGGCGCCGCACTCGGGGCAGGTCTCGCCCGTCGCCTCGAGCTTACCGCGCGCCGGCAGTGGATAGCTCACGCCGCAGTCGTCGTAGTTGGTGCAGCGGATAAAGCGCTTGCCGCTCTTTTCGCTCTTGTGCGCGATTAGGTCGCCATGGCGTCCCGCCTCGGCGCACACCTTGCACTCGCCCACCTTAAGGTCGGGCTCGTAGTTGGTGGGGCACGTGGGGTTCACGCAAATCTCGAAGGCCTTCTGGCGGAACGGCTGGCACTTAATGCGCGGCGCGCCGCACTCGGGGCACACGGCCGCCTCACCCTCGAGCGGGCTGACCTTGACGCCGCTCGGCACCGGATAGGTCACGTCGCAGTCGGGCCAGCCCATGCAGCCGATAAAGCTGCCGCGGGTCTTGGCGCTCGTCTTCATAACCAGGTCCTTGCCGCACTTGGGGCAGGCGCCCACGCGCGCATCGGCCGTGACGGCGTCGCTGATGGCGTCGCCCAGCTCCTGTGTGTGCTTGAGCAGCTCGTCGAGCACGCCAGCCAGCAGCGCGCGCGAGTGCGTCACGACATGCTCTTCGGTATCCTCGCCGCGCTCCACACGGGTCATATCGCCATCGAGCTCGCTGGTCATATCGGGGCTCGTGATGCGCGGGGCAAACTGCGTCAGCGCGTCGATGATGGCGATGCCTAGCTGGCTCGGCTCAACGGGATCATTTTTGAGATAGCGCACGGCGTACAGACGCTCGATGATGCTCGCGCGCGTGGACTTGGTACCCAGGCCGCGCTTTTCCATCTCCTGAACGAGCTTGCCCTGGCTATAGCGCGCGGGCGGCTCGGTCTGCTTGGCCTCGAGCTTAATGTCGAACACGTCGACCGTATCGCCCTGCTCCAGCGGCGGCATCTGCTCGTCGCGCTTAAGGCCGTACGGATAGGCCTCGCGGAAGCCAGGGGTCACGAGCACGTCGCCCGAGGCCACGAACGGCTCGCCGTTGACGTCGAGCTCGAGCTTGGTGTTCTCGATGGTCGCGGGACCCATAAGCGTTGCCAGGAAGCGACGGGCGATGAGATCGTAGAGCTTGCGCTGACCGCCATCGAGCGTGGACGGATCGCCCTCGCCCGTGGGATAGATAGGCGGGTGGTCGGTGGTCTCGACCTTGCCGCGCGTGGGCTTCATGGGACCGGCGAGCACCTTTTTGCACACGGGCGCCAGCGCCGGGTTGATCTTTGCCAGGTCGCTCACCACGGCGCCCAGATCGAGCGTCGCAGGGTACACGGTATTGTCGACACGCGGGTAGCTGATGAGACCGGCCATGTAGAGGGACTCGGCGATGCGCATCGTACGCGCAGGCGAGATACCCTCGGCCGCGGCGGCAGCCTGCAGCGAGGTGGTCGCAAACGGCGTGGGCGGCTGTTGCTTGCGCGAGCGCTTGGTCACCGCGGCAACGGTCGCCGTCGCGACGCCGTCGACATGGCCGTACGCCGTCTCGGCAGCATCCTTGTCGGTAAAACGCGCCGTCTTGTGCGCGATCTTAAAGCGGTCGTCCTCGGCAGCGCCCTTCGCGGCACCCATGCCGCGAATCTGCCAATAGTCCTCGGGCACAAACGCCATGCGCTCGCGCTCGCGCTCAACCACCAGGGCGAGCGTCGGCGTCTGCACGCGGCCGGCAGAGCGCACGTTACCAAAGCCACCGAACTTGGCGAGCGTCAGATAGCGCGTGAGCACCGCGCCCCAGATGAGGTCGATGTGCTGACGGCTCTCGCCGGCGTCGGCCAGATTCTGGTCGAGCGTGACGAGGTTATCGAAGGCCTGCGTGATCTCGGCCTTGGTAAACGAAGAGTACTGGGCGCGGGCGACCGGCAAGTCCGGCGCAACCTCGCGCACCTTGTTGAGAGCATCCGAGCCAATCAGCTCGCCCTCGCGGTCGAAGTCCGTGGCGATGATGACGCTGTCAGACTTCTTGGCAAGGTTCTTGAGCGAGCGAATGAGCTCCTTCTCGGCCGGTAGCTTAATGACGGGCGCCCAGGTGAGGTAAGGCAGGCTCTCGAGTTTCCAGCCCTTGATTGAGATGCCATCGGCAAGAAACGGCTTGCGCTTGGTGTCGTAGGGCGGACGCGCCAGGCCATCGGGTATGTCGGCCGGCAGCATCTCGCCGTCCTCGGTGACCGAATACCAGCCCAGCTTTTTATCGAACAGCACGCTGTCGCAAAAATCGGGCGCAAGGATGTGACCGGCAAGACCGATCGTCACGCACTCCTCGCCCTTCCACTCAAAACGGTAGATGGCGGTGTTGTACACCTTGTCCTTTTTGGGCTTGCCCGTGGACAGCCGCTCGGCGATCTGACGCGCAGCGTCGTTTTTCTCGGCGATGATGAGCTTCAAAAGAGGCTCCTATCTCGTATCTCTGCGGCTACGCCCGCCCGTATGGCGGCCGACTTACGCCCTTGCTTGCTCAATCTGCCCGATGAGCCAATCGCACCAGGCATCCATGCCCTCGCCCTTGCGCGCGCTCACGGCAAACCGCGGCGCCTGCGGATTGAGGTCATCGAGTGTCTTAGTATACCTATCCATGTCAAAATCGAAAGCCGGAGCCACGTCGACCTTGTTGAGCAGCTGCGCGCCGGCGTGCTGGAAGATACCCGGGTACTTGATAGGCTTGTCATCGCCCTCAGGCACCGAGAGAATCATGATGGACAGGTTCTCGCCCAGGTCAAAGTCGACCGGGCAGACCAGGTTACCCACGTTTTCGATAAAGATGACGTCAATGTTTTCCAGACCCACAGCCTGGTCGAACGCGCCAACGGCCTCCATGATCATGTTGCCCTCGAGGTGGCACAGGCCGCCCGTGTTGATCTGGATGGCCGGCATGCCGGCTTCCTTCATGGTAATGGCGTCGACGTCCGAGGCGATGTCGCCCTCGATGACGGCGCAGTGCAGGCCGGCCTTGTCGCGCAGGCGTTCGTTGGTGCCCAGAATCGTGGTGGTCTTGCCCGAGCCGGGGCTCGACAGCACATTGATCACATAGGTGTTTGTCTCTTTAAATCGCTGACGCAGCTGATCTGCCAGGCGCTCATTGCGCGACAGGATCGGCGACGCGATATCAATCGTTTTCTCAGCCATACTTGGCACTCCTTACTTTGGCCCCTTTATACCCCGTCCCCAGGTGGCTGGCGGGCTAATCGTCGGGGGTTTCGATTTCGATACTGGCGATGTCGAGCTCGCGGCCGTGCAGCAGGCGCACGTTGGCGCCGCCACATTGGGGACAGCGGCAATGGAAGCGGTCGTGCTCAAAGACCTCGCCGCAGTCCAGACACTCGCTTTGTGGATGGACTTCCTCCACGGCAAGCTCGCAGCCTCGCGTGAGCGGGTCCTCGTCGCGAAACGTCTCCCACGCAAAGTCGAGCGCCTCGCGCACGACCTCGGTCATATCCCCGATACGCAGCGTTACCAAAACGGCGCGCGAGGCCCCCGCCCCACGCGCCGCGCGAATCACTGTATCGAGTATGCCGTTGACAATGCCAACCTCGTGCATACCGATTTACTCCTCGTCGTCCTCGTCGTCCGAGAACAGGTCCAGGCGGCTCACGAACAGGCCCTCCTTGCCCTCGCGCGCGGTAATGACCACGCGGGCGATGGCAAGGGAAATCTCGTAGAGCGAGAGCAGGGCGCCATACATGAGGCCCAGCGTAACGGGCGAGCCGTCGGGCGTAATCACAGCCGAGCCCACAAGCAGGCCAACGTATACATAACGCCAGGCGCTGCGGAAGGCCGCGTAGGACACGATATGGAAGACGGACAGGTAGAAGATGATGAGCGGCAGCTCAAACGCCACACCAAAGCCGAACATAAAGAGCAGCTCCATGTTGACGTAGTTCTCCAGATCGGGCCACGCCGTAGCAACGGCCGAGGTCTCGCCGATAAGCCACTCAAAGCCCGCGGGGATGATGATGAAGTAGCAGAAAATGGCACCCAGAAAGAACAGCACCGTCGAGACGAGCACCGTGGGTACGACCCACTTGCGCTCGTTGGGGCGAAGCGCCGGGAGGAAAAACGCCAGAATCTGCCAGATAATCATAGGTGTGCACATGACCACGGCCATCTTGATGGCCAGCGAAAAGCGCAGACCAAAGCCACCAAGCGTCGTGGTGATGTAGAACTTACCGTCCGGCACAAACGAGCGGATGGGGTCTTTCAGGATATCGAGCACCACGGGCGTGGCGAAGTACAGCACGATAGCGGCGGCAAACACCGATACGACCACGATGGTCAGACGGCGACGGAGCTCTCCCAGGTGATCGAAGAGCGGCATACGCGCGGGTCCGATCGGCATTACTCATCGCCTCCCTTCGGGGCATCGGCGGCAGCGGCGTCGTCCTCGGCTTCGAGCTCGCGGGCGAGCTGGTCGACGACGGCCTTGCGCTTGCGGGGACGACGGGCGTAGAGGTCAGCCGTCGTGGGCTCTGCCGGCTCAGGCTCGGGCTCGGGCTCCGGCTCTGCAGCAGGCCCGGGCTCGACGACAGGCTCGGCGGCAGCGGCAGGCTCGGCACCCTCGGCCTCGGACTCCTCAGCAGCACCCTCGCCCTCGGCGGCAGCCTCGCTCGCGGCCTTCTCGGCAGCAAGACGGGCGCGACGCTCGGCAAAGGTCTCCTTCTTGGCGGGAGCTGCCGTCTCGGCGGCATCCTCGTCCGCATCGGAATCGTCGTCGGTCGCAGCAGCCTTCTTGGGCTTGACCGGAGCCGAAGCGGCCTCGCTCACCGGATCGATAATCTCGGACTGAACAACGGCCGTCATCTTTTCCTGCGTCTCGCGGAACTGACGGATGGCACGGCCGATCGTGCGGCCCATCTGTGGGAGCTTATCCGGGCCAAACAGCAAAAAGCCGAAGACCACGATGATCGCGAGCTCACCCTCTCCAATACCAAACACACATACCTCCAAGGCTCGATGTGAGTCGAGCCCGCACCGCGCCATTCGGCCGGAACTCGTCTATTCATTCGGTCAAGTATAGCGCCCGGACGCCAAAACGTCCGAGCGCATCACAAACATATGCCAAACGGCATGCCCTTTTGGGGGCAAAGATTATGCAGCGGTGATCGAAATCTCCTGGTCGACACCCAACAGCTGAACCACGCGCATCACCGGGGGCTGCACATTGGTGCAGCTAAAGCGCTTGCCGTGATCGACCGCGTGGTGTGCGGCGCCCACGAGCACGCCAATGCCCGTCGAGTCGATATAGCTCACCTGGGCAAAGTCGAGCTCAACGGCTTCGGTGGGCTGCTCGAGCGCCAGGTCGATGGCATTGCGCAGGCTATCGGCGTTAGAGATATCGATCTCGCCGGTCACCTTGATGGTGTAGAGCTCCGGCGTGGGGTTGGTGGAAATACCCAAATCCATGTATACACTCCTTTACGTATCGAAAGTGCGGATAGTACGGGAAGCCGCGCGTTAGGCGCGCTCGGCACGCGCAAGCTCGGCAGCGACGAGCTTAACGGCCAGCACCAGCACATCGAGCGCGGCCTCCAGGTCCTCGACCGTAGGATAGCTCGGCGCGATGCGGATATTGGTGTCGCGCGGGTCCTTGCCATAGGGCCAGGTAGCACCAGCCGGCGTGAGCTTGACGCCCAGGTCGGCGCAGAGCGCGGCGACCTTCTGGGCCGAGCCCTCGGGACCATCGAAGCTCACAAAGTAGCCGCCGCGGGGATGCGTCCAGGTGGCGCAACCCGTGTCGCCCAGGCCCTCGGTGAGCTTGCGCTCGACGGCCTCGAAGCGCGGACGCAGGAACTCGGCATGCTTTTTCATGTGCTCCTTAACCGCCTCGATGGTGGGAAGGAAGCGCACGTGACGCAGCTGGTTGAGCTTGTCGGCGCTGATGAGGCCGGCCTTCAGGCGCTTGGAGAACTCGGCGATGACCGCGGGGCTCGCACCGATAAAGCCGATGCCGGCGCCCGGAAAGGTGATCTTGGACGTCGAGGCAAAGGCCACCACGCGGTCCTCGGTGCCCGCCGCGCGAGCAAGATCGAAGATGTTGGCGAGCTCGTCGGTCTCGTCGTACAGGTCGTGCACGCAGTAGGCGTTGTCCCAGAAGATGCGGAAATCGGGCGCGGCCGTGGGCATCTCGACCAGGCGGCGCACAGTGTCCTCGCTAAAGGTGATACCCGTGGGGTTGGAATACTTGGGCACGCACCAGATGCCCTTGATGGAATCGTCGGCGGCGACGAGGCGCTCGACCTCGTCCATGTCGGGGCCGTTGTCGGTCATCGCGACGGGGACGTTCTCGATACCCAGATCGGCGGTGATGCCAAAGTGGCGGTCGTAGCCGGGAACCGGGCACAGGAACTTGACCTTCTTGCCGTCGTGCGCGGCCTCGTAAGCCTCCCAAGGGTCGCTACCACATGAGCCGCAACGCCAGAACATACCGGCGATATCGTGCTCGATCAGCAAGCTCGACGAGCCCAGCACGAGCGTCTGCTCGGCGGGGCAACCCAGGAACTCCCCCGCTAGCTTGCGTGCCGAGGGAATGCCCTCAAAGCAGCCGTAGTTGGAGCAGTCGACGTTGCCATCGTGCAGATCGGCGTCGGCGTTGAGGATATCGAGCATGGGGCGCGAGATGTCCACCTGGGCGGGCGATGGCTTGCCGCGGGCCATATCGAGCGCCAGGCCCTTGGCCTTGACCTCGGAGACCTCGGCTTTGAGCGCCTCGATGGCGGCATCGAGTTCGGTGGTTTCCATCTTCTGGTAGATCGTCTGCATGGGGTGCGACCTTTCGCGAAGCGGTACGTTGCAGTTCGTCTAAGTATAGACCGCCACCGCCGCAACGTTATGAAGCCGTGATAGATTAAGTACATCGCAATAAATTACGAATCGCCGCGCATGCCGGCGTGGGGCGCCCAAGGAGGCACTATGGAATACGGATCGTTCCAGGCCGAAGAATTCGGCGACCTGCAGCGCCTGGTCGACGGACTGTTTTACGACCGCCACGCCATCGACCGCCTGGATCTGATCGTGCAGGCCGAGATCTTGGACTTGGCACCCGATCTCATGGAAATCGTCAACCTTTTGCCGCCCGGCTACTACGACCGCCAGTCACTTTGCGACCAGCTCAACTCCGCCTTGGCCGCCCACGGCTGGGGCGCCATCTACGGAACGGTGGAATAAGCCTCGAGGCCGGCGATTTGGCCCGCTTCCCGACCTTGGCGAGGCTTGTTTTAGGGCTTGTGGCCAAAAAAGGGCAAATATGAGTACTGTTACCTTTTTAGTAGCAGCGATTCTTGGTCGAAATCGGCAAAACTCGACTTGAAACTTCCTAATCACCGTCAGCTAGCGCCAAATTGGAAGTCGATGGTCACTCATTAACGTACAGTTCTTATAACTTTGTTCATTATTTTCCGCACCTAAAATGATACGCCGTTTGTGACAGTACTCACAAACGGCGTTTTTTGACCACTGGCGTGTCTGGCAGGCGGCAAGCACCGCCCGAATCCGCATTTTGAACGCGCCCGAATCGGTTCTGGAGCCGGTTTTCGCGCTCTTACTCGTCCTTGGGCGAGGGATGCTTGCAGACCACGCTCATGTAGATCATACCGAGCACGGCTGCGGTGACCGAACCGGCAAGAATGGCGGCCTTGGCAGCCAGAACCTCAAACTGGGCCGTCGGGAAGGCAAGGCCGCTGATGAGAATCGACATGGTAAAGCCGATACCGCCCAGAATGCCCACGCCGGCAATCATGTGCCAGTTGACATTGTGCGGCAGCTCGCAGGCCTTAAGCTTAACCAGGGCAAACGTCATACCAAAGATGCCGATCGGCTTGCCCAGCAGCATGCCAAAGTACACGCCGAGCGTCACCGGGTCGGTGAGCAGCGTGCTCATGTCCACGCCCACTAAGCGAACCTGCGCGTTTACGAACGCAAAGATCGGCAGGATCACAAAGTTGACCGGCGTGGAGATCAGACGCTCCATGCGGATGAGCGGCGGGGTCACGCGGTGCATGACGCGCTCGACCTTAGTGGTCGAGACGGTAAAGTCATGCTGGCCCAGGATGTGTGCCTCGTCATCGTAGCGGTCATCGAGCAACGGCAGGCACTCGCCCAACCAATCGGTAAGGCTATCGAGCTTGACGCCGCACTTGGCCGGGATGGTAAAAGCCAAGATGACGCCGGCAAGCGTGGCGTGTACGCCGCTCTTGAACATGCAGAACCACAACAGCAAACCCAGTACCGAATACGGGGCGAGGCGGTAATGCTGCGTCTTGTTGAGCCACACGAGCGCGCAGGTCACAAGCGCGGCGGCGCCCAACCAAAACGGATTGGGGCTCTGACCGTAGAAGATGGCGATGGCGGCGATAGAGATGAGGTCGTCGGCGATGGCGAGCGTCGAGAAGAACACGCGCACGCCGTTGGGCACGCGATTGCCCAAAAGCGACAGCACGCCCAGTGCGAAGGCAATATCGGTTGCCATGGGGATGGCCCAACCGTTGTGAGCGCCGGCATGGTTAAAGATCAGGTAGATGCAGGCGGGAACGACGACGCCACCCACGGCCGCCAGCATGGGAAGCATGGCCTGACGCGGATTCTTGAGCTCGCCGACCGTCATCTCGTACTTAAGCTCAATACCCACCAACAAAAAGAAAATCGCCATGAGAAAGTCGTTGACGAAAAGCTCAACGGTGAGACCGGCCGTAAGGTTGCCCAGACCCACATACAGCGGGGTCTCCAAAAAGTGATGGATGGCCTCGTAGGCATCGGTATTGGCGCAAATGACGGCGGCGATGGCGGCGAAGACCATGACGGCGGCGGAAATCGTGCCGTTCTCGGCGATGCGCTCCCAGATGTCGTGACGCTCAAAACGCTTGCGCTCACGGACGTTGAACAGCTGCTCGGGTGCTGCCATGGGCGGCTCCTTTCACGGGAAGGCTCCCGTCTTAAAAAAGCACGGCCCGCCCAAGTGGCGGCGCCGCGCTCTAACGTATTACGCTTGCATCTAGCCTACCCTGCACGACAAGCACGCAGGCGTGGCCGAAAAGCGGAACCACAGGTTGAACATTATTTGCCCAACGGCACGGGCACGCCTGTCCAAGAGACGACGCGGCGCCATGCACAAAAAACGACCGGAGCGCGGGGCGTCCGCGATCCGGTCGTGGCGTTTAGTGAACTAAACCTAGCAGGCGGCCATGATGGGGGCAGCGACCTGCTTCTTACGGGAGAGGACGCCCGGCATCCAGACGCCGTCGTGCTCGTCGGCAATGCCCAGGCCCTTCTGAGCGGCCTCGGTCTCGCCCTCGAGCAGGACCTGCGAGCCCTCCTCCATGATGTCGGTGATGCACAGGACAATGCCGTCAGCGCCCTTCTCGGCAGCGTAGGCGCGCATGGCCTCGCGAATCTCGTCGATCATGCCGAGTGCGCGGGTCTTGTCGACAGTCTCGTACTGGCCGATGAGCAGCTTCTTGCCGGCGGGCTCGAACATCTTGATGTCGTTGCCGACCATCTCGGCAGCGGTAAAGGAGCCGGACGGACGGGTGAGGAAGACCTCCATGCCAAACTTGACCGGGTCGACGCCCACCTGCTCGCCGAGCTTGGCGGCGACGGCGCGGTCGACATCGGTGGTGGTGGGGCTCTTGAGCATGAGCGTGTCGGTCATCATGGCCGAGAGCAGCAGCTTAGCCTGGACGTCGGAAAGCTCAACGCCGAGCACGCCGGCGAGCTTGGTGACGATGGTGCAGCTGGAGCCCCAGGGCAGGCAGATGTAGTGCAGCGGGCCGGCGGTCTCGAAGTCGCCGATGCGGTGATGATCGACAACGCCAAAGACCGTGGCGTCCTTAAGGCCGGCGACGGACTGGGCAGACTCGTTGTGGTCGGTGAGGACGACGAGCTGACCGGCCTCGACGGACTCGATCACGCGGGGCTCGGCGATGCCGGCGTCGGCGAGCAGCTTGGCGGACTCGGCCGGAAGCTGACCAAGGGCGCAGGCCTCGTAGGTGTTGCCGGCATACTCAACCTGGTTGAGCAGCTGGGACAGGACGACGGCGCTCATGATGGCGTCGTTATCGGGGTTCTGGTGACCAAAGACAAGAACGTTTGCCATGGATATCCTCCACTTGATATGTGTACTTGGACGTAGCTATGGTAGCACGCCGATGCCGAGCCTTCGCAGACGGAAGGGTCACGGCATATTTTGGGGCAGGCATGGGGGCCAAGACTGTCCCTTTTGCACCGTGTTGGTGCAAAGTAACCTGACCCCCTTGCACCAGCTATTTACCGGCGGCGCGCAGGGCTACGTAGGCGGCACCGATGATGCCGGCGTCGTTTCCGAGCGAAGCGACCTTAATGGGCGTCTCGCGCGAGGCAGAGAGCGCGTACTGCTTAAAGTGCTCGCGAACCTTGTCGAGATAAACATCGGCCGAAGCGGACGCGCCGCCACCGATCAGGAACATCTCGGGGTCGACCACGTTGGCGATAAGCGCCAGGGCGCGGCCAAGGTAGTCGGCCATGGTGTCGGCTGCGGCCAGCGCGAGCTTGTCGCCCTCGCGGCAGGCCTGGAACACGTCCTTGGAATCGGAGGGGCCGGTGAGCTCAATGGGCTCGACGCCCGCCTTCTTGCACTCGGCAAGGTAGTTGCTCACCACGCCGGTGGCGCTGGAATACTGCTCCAGATGGCCATGGCCGCCACAGCCGCAGGTGCGCTCCTCGGCCGGGTTCAGGCACATGTGGCCAATCTCGCCGCCGGCGCCCACAACGCCCGATACCACGTCGCCGTTAACGATAACGCCGCCGCCCACGCCGGTACCGATGGTGACCATCACCACGTTCTGCACGCCCTTGGCAGAACCGAGCCAGGCCTCGCCCATGGCAGCGGCGTTGGCATCGTTCTCATACTTAACGACCGCATCGGGGCAGTGCTTCTGAATGGCGACCCTCAGCTCGGGCAGGTTAATGGCAATGTTGGCCTTGACCTTGGCATCGCCCGACGCCGGGATGGGACACGGAACGGCCAGGCCAATGCCCGCCACAAAGGCACGCGGAATCTGTGCCTTGGCGACCACCTGGTCGATAGCCTCGGTCACCGCGGCAAAGCCCGCGGCGTCAACGATAGGAGGCGTGGGCACGCTGGCCTTGGCAAGCAGGTTGCCGTCCTCGTCGAACAGGCCCTCCTTAACCGAAGTGCCGCCGACGTCGATGCCGATGTAGTACTGCTTAGGTTCCATGGGAGCCCACCTTTCTCGTTTAAACATTGCCTGTATGGTACCGCTCTCAAGGCAAAAACCTACCAAAAAGGGACAGGTTTGTTTTGGCAGGTTTTATCTGGGGTAACGCAATTGGCTGCCCAACAGGCCGCGCAAGACCATCCCCAAAAATAAAGGCGCCGGGAGGCGGAGGCTCCCGGCGCCCGTCAAAGGGACTATGTTGTCTGTTGGACCGCACGGTCCGTCGCGGCGATAACGCCGACTAGGCCTGAAGTGCCTGCAGCTGCTTGTGAACCTCGATGAGCTCCGTCGCCATGACGCGCATGGTCTCGGTGCCGGCCATCTGGTCCTCGGCATGCAGCAAAATCAACGGGGCCTCGCCGTTACGTTCGCCGTTGGCCTCCTTCTTCAGAAGCCCCATGTGAACATCGTGGCCACCGTTATAGGCCTCGTCGCCCTGCTTGATAAGCTCCTCGGCGGCGTCAAAATCGCCCTCCTTGGCCTTTTGCACGGCATTGATGTACATGCTCTTGGCGGTACCGACGTAGCTGATGATCTCAAAGCAGGTCATCTGCAGTTCGTTCATATCCTCCATGCAGAGCACCTAGCCCATCACGCTGACGCAGTGGTCGATGATGCCGGCAGCGTTCATGCGGCCGTAGTCGACCATGTTGATGACCTCGACCGGAAAACGACCGGCGGCCTCCTTCTCAAAATCGCCCTTGGTGTAGCCGATCTGCGGACCAAGCAGCAACATGTCGCACTCGTCCAGGTGATCGTGGGCCTCGTTCATGGGACGAGCCTCGACCTCAATATCCAGACCACGGTTTGCAACCTCGGCCTGCATCTTCTGGACCAGCAGGCTCGTGGACATACCGGCATTGCAGCAGAGCATGATCTTCTTCATGGTTTCCTCCTTATAACTGCGCGGCGCGCAGACGACAACTGGTTTTATTCCTTGCGGCTATTGTGCCCACCCCCCCTGCATCTTTACACAAGGGAGAGAGCTGCGGGCACCGGCGCCGCGTACCGGCGCCCGCAAAGGTGAAAGGGACGAACGTTAGGCGTTCTACTCGGCGAGAGCCTCCTGCTTGGCGATTGCCTTCTCAGAAATCTTCATAAAGGGCAGGTAGACGGCCATGCCAATGACAATCTCGATAGCCTGCCACACGCCAGCGCGCCAGTCAAAGCCCGTAGCGAGCAGGGCATTGATGACGGGAGGCATGGTCCAGGGCACCTGGGCGATGCAGGGGCTGATGATGCCTGCGCAGGTAAGGCCATAGGTGATGCCGATGAACAGGTCGGGAAGGAGGACAAACGGGATCATGAGCGGCAGGTTGTACACGATGGGGTAACCGTAGATAACCGGCTCGTTGATGTTGAACAGACCAGGCAGGATAGCCATCTTGGAAACGGTCTCGGAAGCCTTGTTTTTGGAGAACAGGAGCGTGTCGAGCAGGAGCATGAGGGTGCAGCCCGAGCCGCCGATGAGGGCGAAGCTGTTAACGATCTGCATGTTCATGTAGTGATCGGGCTGGATGGTGCCACCGGCGGCAAAGGTAGCCATGTTGTCGACGATGAGCATGGTCAGGATCGGCTCGACGGTAGCGCCAGAGATGGTGGACTGGTGAATACCGACGCAGAACAGCAGGTTAGCAAGGGTGTAGATGAGGATAACAGCCCACGGACCAGCGTTCATGATGCTCTTGAGCGGGTTGGAGATGCACGTGGAGATGATGGTGCACAGATCGGTGCCGGCGCACACGGCGAGCAGGGCTGCGGCAAGAGCGAAGACCGCGAGGTTAAGCAGCATCGGAATCATGACGTTGAAGGAGTTGGAGACCGCGGGAGGCACGCCCTCGCCCAGCTTAACCTTGAGCTTCTCGACGCCAGAAATCTTGATGAAGAGCGAGACGGAAAGCAGGGCGATGATAATAGCCGAGAACAGACCGTTGGTGCCGGTGTTGGCAGTCGAAAGGGCGCCCGTGACCTCGGCGGAGGTGATCTTGTCGGTGAGCAGTGGGCTCGTGGCGGCAAGCGTGGCGGTGATCTGCTGCGGCATCATGATGACGAAGGCAGAGATAGCGACGACCATGCAAGCAAGCGGATTATCGAAGCGCTTGTTCTTAGCGAGGCTGTAGCCAATCAATCCGGCCAAGATAATGGCAGAGACGTTGAGGGTGCCCAGCGTAATCGCCGAACCCCACGTCTGAAGGTTGGCAAGGCCCGCCGCATCGAGCGGGAACAGAGGGAACACGACGTTGTTAATAAGAACCGCGATACCCGCAAGGATATAGAGCGGCGTGATGGTCGCGAAGGCGTCACGCAGGGAACGCAGGTGAACCTGGTTTCCCACCTTCGCAGAGACCTCGGCAAACTTGTCGAGGAAGCTCTTTCCGTTGTCACTGGCCATGATTGCTCCTAACTTTCAAATCCGGCCTTTCCTATGCGCACGGTGGTCTGTCGCCCTCTGCCACCAGATGTGCCATGTGTTGCGCGCGGCGGCGCGCGGTCTGGACGTTCGTCCGGTCGCTAATCAACCACGTGGGTCGTGGCGACCTGTTTGAGCCAGGCCGCCGACTTCTTAAGACGGCGCTTATAGCCATCCATCAGATCGACCTCGACAAAGCCATAGCGATTCTTAAAGGCATTGGCCCAAGACCAGTTATCGATGACGGCCCAATAATGGTATCCGCGGCACTTGGCGCCCTCGTCGATGGCCTTGGCCACCCACTCCAGGTGCTGACGTACAAAGTCGACGCGGTAGTCATCCTGGATGGTTCCTTCGGCGTCACGGTTCTTGTATTCGTCCATGATGCCGATGCCGTTCTCGGAAACGAACCACTCAAGATCGGGGTAGTTCTTAGCGCAGTCCATGCCAAAGTCGTAGAGGCCCTGCGGGTAGATCTCCCAGCCGCGGCTCTCGTTCATAACGGCGTCGGGCCATACGTACTCGTCGGCAAAGTGCGGCAGGCCGTACTGGTCGACCTTGCTCGCCGGCGCCTGAACACGCGTGGGGTGGTAGTAGTTGCAGCCTAGCCAGTCGACAACACCCTGCTTGAGGATCTCTTGGTCGCCGGCGCGGAACGGGAGCTTAACGCCGCCCTCGGCCAGGCTGTCGAGCACGTCGGCAGGAAGCTCGCCCTTGGTGATGAGGTCGAGCCACCAGCGGTTGTTGATGCCGCTGGTCATGCGCACGGCCTCGAGGTCCGCCTCGCTGGGGTTCTCCTTGGTGTAGACCGGGGTAAAGCAGTTGATCATGCCGATCTTGGCATCGGCGCGAATAGCGCCCTCGTCATAGGCGCGACGATAGTTGGCCACGGCCAGCGCGTGCGCCAGCGAGATGTGATACTGCACGGTGCGGGCGCGGTTGAAGTCGTGGAGCTGCGGGAACCACACGCCCTCCTGATAGCGCTGCTCGGGCTCGACGATGGGCTCGTTAAAGGTGAACCAGTACTTAATCTCCTGGCCAAACTCGTGGAAGGCGACGTCGGCGTAATGTGCGTAAGCCTCGACAACCTCACGGCTCTCCCAGCCGCCACGGTTAAAGAGGTAGGTGGGCATGTCAAAGTGGTACAAGTTGACAAACGGCTCCAAGCCGGCTTCGCGAGAGGCGCGGAACAACTCGTGATACCACGCGGCACCTTCCTCGTTGAGGTTGCCGTCGGCATCGAGCAGACGGCTCCACTGGATGGAAGTGCGATAGGTATCCAGACCCAAGTCCTTCAAAATGCGAAGGTCTTCCTGGTACTTGGCCATAAAGTCATTGCCGGCGTAAGAGCCAACGCGGTTGTAGAACGAACCCAGATCCTGGATGGACCAGGTGTCCCACAGGTTCTCGAGCTTGCCGCCCTGGTTCCACTGACCCTCAGTCTGCGGGCCGGACATAGCAGCGCCAAAGAAGAAGTCGTTGGGCAGCTGATACTGTGCCATCAAAGTCCTCGCTTTCGTGTTCTAGAGCTTCCGGTTGGAGACGGGTTTGCTTTGGCAGGTTATCCGGCGCGGGCGCGCACCGGCCATACCGATATCCAACCCGCCAAAACAAAACCGTCCCCAAACGGTCGATCCTGTTGTGCGGAAGGATTCCGTTCGTTGCTTAAACTATAGCGCTCTAATTTTAAAAGTAAAGCGTCTTTTTCTTTTTTCTTTCTCGAACTTCTTAGATAAAAGTAATATGGATGCCCTGTTGAGGGTTATACTTACTTTTTGTATTCATATATGTCGGAAAGGAGGTTCCATGATTCCCAAATACGAGGCGATAGCTGCAGATATTCGTCGAAGTATCGAGGATGGCGCTCTTAAACCGGGCGACAAGCTTCCCACCGTCGTTGAGTTCTGTGAGCTCTATAGCGTTTCCAAAATCACCGTCAAACGAGCTATCGAGCAAATCACCGAGGAAGGTCTTATTACCAGCCGGCGCGGATCGGGCACCTACGTTAAGGACACGGCGGGACTTCCCGGCCAGGCGTTTTTCCAGGGCAAAAACGACCGTGCCCAGGGCTTTTCGTATGAGCACCGCGGGGAAAAGGTGACCTCGGTGGTCTACGATTTCTCGATTGTTAATCCACCAGCGGACATCGCAACCCAGCTGGGAATTGCCGAGGATGACTTTGCCTATCACGTCGTGCGCGTGCGTCAGGCCGATGGGAAGCCCATCGTTATCGAGTACACCTACATGCCCCTCGAGCTGATTCCGGGGCTGAAAAAGAAGGACCTGTACGGATCGGTCTACCATTTCATCCGCGAGCAATGCGGGCTGAAAATTTCGAGCTTTCACCGTACCATTCGCGCCGTGGCAGCAACCGAGGAAGAAGCCGAGCGCCTGGACACCAAGCCTGGCTCTCCCCTGCTCGAGCTCACCCAGATTGGCTTTTTGGACAGCGGCGCCGCCTTTGAGTATTCGGTCTCGCGCAACGTTGGCGACCGCTTTGAGTTGCACAACGTAACGTTGGCATAGGTTTTTGCAGTCATGCGGGCGCTCGTTTTGAACAGTTTTACGCAGCGCCCGCGCAACACAATGAGGTATGAATATGTCCGATTTGATTAAACTGACGCCGATCTTCCACGAGAAGATCTGGGGCGGTCGCCAGTTGGAGACCGTGTTTGGCTACGACATTCCCGAGGGTCCCATCGGTGAGTGCTGGGCCATCTCGGCCCATCCCAACGGCGACTGCCAGATTGCGGAGGGACCGTACGCCGGCCACACGCTGTCGTGGCTGTGGGCCGAGCACCGCGAGCTCTTTGGCAACTGCGAGGGCAAGGAGTTCCCGCTGCTCATCAAGATTCTGGACGCCAAGGACGACCTTTCGATCCAGATTCATCCCAACGACGAGTACGCCGCCAAGCACGAGAACGGCAGCCTGGGCAAAACCGAGTGCTGGTATGTACTGGACTGCGAGCCCGGTGCCACGATCATCGTCGGCCAGCGCGCGCACGACCGCGCCGAGGCCGCGCAGATGATCGAGGGGGGCCGTTGGGACGAGATGCTCAACGTGCTGCCGATTCACAAGGGAGACTTTTTCCAGATCGACTCCGGCACCGTTCACGCCATCAAGACCGGCACGCTGATTCTGGAGACGCAGCAGTCGAGCGACGTAACGTATCGCCTGTACGACTACGACCGTCCTGGCACCGACGGCAAGCTGCGCCCACTGCACATTGAGCAGAGCCTCGACTGCATCGATTTCGACGTTCAGGCTCCGACCGACGGTACGGTGACCGCGCCCGAGGTCGATGGCGTGACCGAGCTCGAGTCTAACTCCTGCTACACCGTCGATCGCGTGTGTGTCGACGGCAGCAAGACCCTCGACCAGCGCTGGCCCTTCATGTGCCTGTCGGTCATCGACGGCGAAGGCACCGTCTGCGGCGAGCCCGTTCACAAGGGCAGCCACCTGCTGGCCCCCAGCACCGTGGACCAGATCGAACTCGAAGGCAAGATGGAACTGATCATCAGCCACCTCTAGGTCGCAACAACAACCAAAACGAAACAAGGGGCTCTTCCGTTCATCAACGGAAGAGCCCCTTGCCATGTCTAAGTATTCAGCCCACCCGGCTCTCCAGATCAAAAAGCGAACGAGCAGAGCGACGTTCGCAAGCACCGTTACCCAAGGACCTGGGCGGGCGTATAGGGCAACATCGATCGCGAGTTCCGCACGCAAAGGAGAGCACTTAATGTGCTCTCCGTCTTGCGCAGGACTGCCCGAGCGGGCGATGTTGCCCTATACGCCCGCCCAGGTCCGCCAGGATCACGACAGCTTGACGATCGGCGCAAAGCCCTTCATCAGCTTTTTGGTCTGGCCGGTCTTTTCGAACTGGACCTCGATCATGTCTCCGGCGACCGAGATCACGGTACCCGTGCCAAAGGTCTTGTGGCTCACGGTATCGCCCGCGGCAAAGTCCTGCGATGCGCTGGCGCGATCGACCTTGCGCTCCACCGCCGGAGACACCTTGGACGACGGCTTTTTGGCTCGCGGCGCACCCGAACCAAAGGTCGAGGCAACACGGCCGGCGTCGGGCGAGACCCCACGATGGCGCTCGGTCCCGTAGCTGCTGCCGCCAAAGAAATCGTCAAAGCTCGATCCGCCGCGCGAACCGGAACCGCCGGTCGAGCGCGTATGCGAACCGAACACCTTGCCGCCATACATATCCGAACCCATGCCCGAGCCAAAGGTGCCGTGACGGTCGCCGCGCTTCTCCCAGCCCGTGCCCTCAAAACCGGCAGAACCGATACCGCTAAACTCGATGTCCTCAAACGGAATCTCGTTGAGGAAGCGCGAGCGCGGATTGGCAGAGGTCGAGCCGTAGGTACGACGCGTCGCCGCATACGTCAAGAACAGGCGCTTGCGGGCGCGCGTGATGGCGACGTAGGCCAAGCGACGCTCCTCCTCGAGCTTGCCCGGGTCATCGCTGCCGCCAAAGTCGTGCACGTGTGGGAAGATGCCCTCCTCCATGCCGGCCACGAACACCGCGGGGAACTCCAGGCCCTTGGCGGAGTGAATGGTCATCATGGTGATGGCATGCGTCTCGCCGGCCAGGGAATCCAAGTCGGAGCGCAGGGCCAGCCACTCCATGAGAGCAGGAAGTGCCTTGCAGGTGAGCGGGCCGTAGGTGCGCTCGATTTCGCCGGCATGCACGGCGCCCGCCGGTAGCTCCGTCGGCGCGGTATACGCATTGCCCGCAATGGCGGCAGCCAGGGCATCCTGCGGCGAGAGCGCTGGGGCCGCCAGGCTGTCGAGCGGATTGGAACCCGCGGCATCGCGCGCGCCGACAAGCGCCTCAAACGAAGACGCGGGCGCAGACGGCCCCGGTTCGGGCGCAGGCGCGCTCACCACGACGGGCTCGGGCTCGACGTCGGCAGGCACATCGGCAACGCCGGCTGCGCGCAGCTCTTCTAAGCTCTCGAGCGTACCCTCAATATCCTCGTGCGTCTCCTCAAATTCGGCGGCGACGCCCAAGAATTCCTGAATGTTCTCGGCGCGGCTCTCGGAATCCATGGTGCCTTCGGCGCGGAAAGCCTGCAGCAGGCCCGTCTTATCGACGATCATCTCGACGACGTCCTTGAGCTCGCCGTCCATGCGGCGGCCCTCGCGCACCAGCGACACAAAGCTCGACAGGCCGTTGCGCACCTTGGCGCTAAACATGCCCGTCTCGGCGCACGCGATCTCGCAGGCCTGGAAGAACGAGCAACGGTTGTCACGCGCCAGCTGCTCGATCTTTTGAATCGAGGTAGAGCCGATGCCGCGGCGCGGCGTGTTGATGACGCGCTTGACGCTCATCTCGTCGGCCGGGTTCACGATCATCTTGAGGTAGGCCATGACGTCGCGGATCTCGGCGCGGTCGAAGAATCGCGTGCCGCCGACGATCTTGTAGGGTACGCCCGCGCGCAGAAACATATCTTCGAGGATACGCGACTGGGCGTTGGTGCGATAGAACACGGCAATGTCGTCGTAGCTCATGCCTTTGGCATGCAGCTTCTCGATCTCGCCGGCAATCCAGCGGCCCTCGTCGCGCTCATCGCTCGCCTGGAAGGCCTGGATCTTCTCGCCATCGCCCTCGGCCGTAAACAGACGCTTGTCCTTGCGCTGCGAGTTGTGGCGTACCACGGCGTTGGCGGCGTTCAGGATATGACCCATAGAGCGGTAGTTCTGCTCCAGCTTGACGGTCTTGCAGTCTTTAAAGTCCTTCTCAAAGTCCAGGATATTGGTGATGTCGGCGCCACGCCAGCTATAAATGGACTGATCGTCGTCGCCCACGACCATGAGGTTTTGGTACTTGGCGGCCAGCAGGTTGGCGATCTCGTACTGGACGTGGTTGGTGTCCTGATACTCGTCGACGCTAATGTAGCGGAAGCGCTCCTGATACTTGTCGAGCACCTCGGGGCGGGTGCGCAGCAGCTCGAGCGTGCGCACGAGCAGGTCGTCGAAGTCCATCGCGTTGGCGGCGCGCAGGCGGCGCTCCAGCTCCAGGTAGACTTGCGCGGCCTTTTTGTCATTGGGGCTGTCGGCGGATTTGAGCATGTCCTCGGGGCCGATCATGGCGTTTTTGGCCGAGCTAATCTTGCTGCGGATCATGTTGATGGGGAACTGCTTTTGCTCGATACCGAGCGCCTGCATAATGTCGCGCACCATGCGCTTTGAGTCATCGTCGTCGTAGATGGTGAACTGACCGGTGTAGCCCAGCAGGTCGGCGTCCTCGCGCAGCATGCGCACGCACATGGCATGGAATGTGCACACCCACATGCCGCGGGTGCCGCTGGGGATGAGCGCTGCCAGACGCTCGCGCATCTCGGCCGCGGCCTTGTTGGTAAACGTGATGGCAAGGATCTGCCAGGGCTTAACGCCCAGGTCGCCGAGCATATGTGCGATGCGGAAGGTCAAGACGCGGGTCTTGCCCGAGCCGGCGCCGGCAAGCACCAGCAACGGGCCCTCGGTGGTCAGAACTGCCTCGCGCTGGGCGGAATTAAGGCTGTCGATGTCGACGAGCGGCTTGGCGGGTTTGGGTGCCGGCGCGGGAGCGTCGTAGATGTCGAGCGGGACGAGCTCGGGCTCCGGCGCAGCGGGGGCGGTGTATGCATCGAGCGGCACGGGTTCCGGCGCGGGCGGCACGGGTACCGCGGCATTCTTTTCCCAGGGCAAGGGCTGGGTCATGGGCGACTCCTCATCTGACGGACGGCGCGCCTGCGGGCGGCGCCATAGTTTGAGCCGTACCAGTATACCGAGCCGCGCGGACACCGACGCAAATCACACCACGACTCCGCGCGCCACCGTCAGGCCCGCCCCAGCGGATTTGGCGCAATGGGGTCAGGTTACTTTGCACCAATCTATTGACAATCACGAAACCACCGATGTCATGGCAGCAGCAGCGAGCGACGGTCAGGGCGAACAAATTGGCATGAAAAGGGGGCGGCATAGACCTTTTGGTCATGCCACCCCCTTTGAATGACAAGTTGTCGCCCTGACCGCCGCGCAGCGTCGACTAAGTTAGAGGCCGAGCATCGGCTCCAAGACGAAGAAGTACGCAAGCACCACGATGCCCAGAACGATGCGGTAGACGCCGAAGCACTTGAAGTCGTGACGGCGGACGAAGCCCATGAGCCACTTGATAGCGATGAGCGAAACCACAAAGGCCACAACGCAGCCCACGCCCAGGATGGCGACCTCGTTGGCACCGAACGTACCGCCCTTGATGAAATACTTGACCAGCTTGAGCGCACTCGCGCCAAACATGACAGGGATGGCCAGGAAGAACGTAAACTTGGACGCCACCGAACGCGTGCAGCCCAAAAGCAGGCCGCCGATGATGGTGGAACCGGAGCGCGACGTGCCCGGAATCAGCGAGAGCACCTGGAAGCATCCGATGCCCAGTGCGGTCTTCCAACTCAGGTCCTCGAGCGTGGTGATGGAACCAAAGTCCAGATCCTCGTCATCGTCCTCATCCTCAGCGGTAGCCGCGGCGGGCGCCGCAAAGTGCGCACCGGCGGGACGTCCACCCGACACCACAGCACGCGAACCAAACGAACCGGCAACGGCCATTTCCTCGCGCTTGCTCGCGCGCCAGTTCTCGATCACGATAAACAGCACGCCGTACACAATGAGCGCCAGCGCCACGACGGGAGCATTGTAGAAATGCTCCTCCATCCAGTCGTTGAGCGGCAGGCCGATCGCCGCCGCAGGAATGCAACCGAGCACAATCTTGCCCCACAGCACCCAGGTGTCGCGACGGCCCTCCTTGCCCTTGCTGGGCGAGAACGGATTGAGCTCATGGAAGAACAGCACACAGACGGCCAGAATGGCGCCGAGCTGAATCACGACCAGGAACATATTCCAGAACGTCTCGCTCACGTTCATCTTGACGAACTCGTCCACCAAGATCATGTGACCGGTCGACGAAACAGGCAGCCATTCGGTGATGCCCTCGACCAGGCCCATGAAGGCAGATTTTAGAAGCTCGATAATATCCAAAGGGACCCCCTCGTTAGACACCCGCCGATATTGTTCTGCGGACGGTGCGGGCGATGTCCCATTATCAACCGTTGGCGGCGCGCCTGCGCCTACCCTTACCAAAAAACTCGCCCGTTCACAGAATTGCGAGCGGTCAAACCCAAATCCTTGGGTATAACTGCAACAAGATAAAGTGTCCGGCGGCCAACGCGCCCGCGCCCGCCCGATGCACGAGCCCCGCGCCCGTGCGATAGACCAAGGAGGAAACCATGAACGAGGGCTACACCAAGGTATTTGTTTCACTCGACGGTACTGAGCAGCAGGATTTTGTGCTCGCACGCGCCATCAAGGTCGCCGCGAACAACGGCGCCAAGCTGATCATCGGCCACGTCATCGATTCCACGGCGCTCGAGAGCGCCGGTTCCTATCCGGTCGATCTGGTCAACGGCCTAGAGGAAGCATTCAAGAACTCCATCGCCAAGCAGCTCGAAGAGGCCAAGGCCAATCCCGATATTCCCGAGGTCGAGGTTATGATTCGCGCCGGCCGTATTCGTGAGACGCTCAAGGACGAGATGCTCGACGTGGTTAAGCCCGACCTGGTGCTCTGCGGCGCCCGCGGCCTGTCCTCGATCAAGTATGCGCTCCTGGGTTCGATTTCGACGTTCCTGCTGCGCAATACGGACTGCGACATCTTGGTCGTGAAGTAGCGTTGCTCCCACCGGCCGCGGGGCCTGCGGGGTTTCCACGGGCACGTCCTCGCCGCGTTGCGGCTGCGGGATGTGCCCTTAGGAAACTCCTCCCGGCCCCGCGGCCTTCGCAGCCTTACTTCAGCGAGTTGTCTGATGGAAAAATGGCGTGCCGCCCCGTTTGGGGCGGCACGTTTTTCATGGGCGGCACGTTTTGTTTGGGCGGACGTCCGCCGCGTGCGTTACTCGAAATACTGGAACTTGTTGGTTGAGAAGGCAAACGTAACGACAAAGCCTTCGCCGGGCTCGGATGCTGCGGTGACGTCGATGCCCATCTTGGAGCACAGGCGCGCCACCAGGTAGAGGCCGATGCCCGTTGCGCGCTTGGTGGTGCGGCCGTTGTCGCCGGTAAAGCCCTTCTCGAACACGCGCGGCAGGTCGGCCGCGCTCACGCCGCAGCCGTTGTCCGCGACGGTAAGCTCGATGCGCTCGCTCGCCAGGCCCTCGTCCAGCAACGCACCCGAAAACACGATCTTTGCGCCGTCCTCGCGCGCATATTTGATGCTGTTCTGAATGAGCTGGCCCAGAATAAACTCGAGCCACTTCTCGTCGGTAAAAACCTCGAAGTCGAGGTTCTCGCACACCGGGGCCACGTGCGCCGCGATGAGCTCACGCGCGTTGGCTTTAATCGCGCCCGTCACCAAGGTTTTGAGATCCCAGCGGCGAATCAGGTAGTCGCGCTCCACGACTTCCGAGCGCGCATAGTACAGCGCCTGGTCGATATAGCGCTCCACGCGGGCAAGCTCGCGGCCCAGGTCATCCACACGCGACAGATCGTCTTCGCTGCCGTCCAGGTTTTCCAAAATCAGATGGGCTGCTGCCAGGGGCAGCTTGGCCTCGTGGACCCAGCTCTCGATATAGTCGCGATAGTCATCGGTCTGGCGCCTGCCTTCGGCAACCTCGTCACAAGCGGCTTTGCCCACCCGACGCAAGACCTCATACTCGAGCTCGCCCTCGGCATAGGTCGGACATTGCACCATCTCCTGCACCCATGCGGGACTCTCGAGCTCCTCTGCCGCACGCTCCAGCTGGCGCAGAAAACGACGACGGCGCGCGTATTCGATCACGATGCCAAGCATGCCAAAGATAAAGGACACGCCGACCGCCACGACCACGATAGAGACGGGTGCACCGGCGACCGTCAGCACAAAGCAGCTCAGCAGCACGCCGCACGTCCACACGGCGACGGGAAGCAGCGCGTCTTTAAAGAACTTGCCAAACGACATAGCCGGCCCCTAGACCGAATAGCCTTGGCCGCGGTGCGTTGTCAAATACCCCTTGATGCCGATTTTTTCGAGCGTGGTGCGCAGGCGGTTGATGTTGACGGTGAGCGTATTGTCGTCCACGAAGGCGTCGGAGTCCCACAGGTCCTGCATGATGGCCGAGCGCGAAACAATCTTGCCCGCGCGGCTCAGAAGCAGTGAGAGGATACGCAGCTCGTTTTTGGTGAGCTCGGTGCTAGTGCCGGTTTGCGTGTTGGTAACCATGGAGCGGGCGAGGTCGAGCTCCAGCCCCTTGTGGACAAGTGTGCTGCGCTCGCCTGCCGCCGCGGTGCGACGCAGCAGTGCGTTGATGCGCGCCACGAGCACACGGGCGCTGTAGGGCTTGGGAACAAAGTCGTCCGCGCCGAGCGTCATGGCCATGACCTCGTCGATCTCGGTCGTGCGCGACGTGAGGACGATAATGGGAACCTCGGATTCGCGGCGAACCTCGTGGCAGATATGCTGGCCGTCCTTGACGGGAAGTGTGAGGTCGAGCAGCACCAGGTCGGGCGCGGCGGCGAGAATATCGCGCGAGACATGCTCAAACGATTCGCAGGCCTCGATTTCAAACCCGGCGCGGGCAAGGATGTCGATAAGCTCACGACGAATGGGCTCGTCGTCCTCAACGACATAGATCAGCGGCATGGGTTCCGCTCCCCTCTTGGTTGTCTTGCCACCATTATGGCTGCGAAACTGCAGGTGTGCACCGCGCGCGGTGCCAAGGTGACAGAACTGTTCGCGAGCGGGGGCGTTTTGTCCGCCTCGCACTCGTAGCGGTGGCGGGGACCAAAATGATTCTTTAATCCCCGTCCCAGAAAATCATTTAGCGGCGGGCGCGGAGCTTTTCGTAGCCTTCGGCGAAGAAGGCAACCGTAGCGGCGTCGGCCTCGGTGGCGTCCGTCTCGGTTGCGGGGACCACGCCGTGCTCGTCGCTCACTAGGAACAGCGCGCCCTTAAGCTGCGCGGGAATGTCTACGCGCGTGACCGGGATGCCCTTGGTCTGGGCCAACTGCTCGATGAGCGTCGCCGTGCCACACAGGAACTCGTCCGCCGGCGCCACAAAGGCGAGCTCGCCGTTGTTGACGGCGGCGAGCAGCTCGGGCGCCACGCCGGTCTCGTCGGCCTCGGAGCGGGCCTCGGCGGAGCGGGCGCGCAGCGCCTTGGCCGACGTATCGGCCAGCGGCTCGTACTCCCCCACCGTCATGGCGGCGTTGCCGTTGACGTCGATCACCAGCATGAGTACGCCGTCGCGCGCGGTGTAATCGCCCTCGGCGAGCGACCACTCGACGTGCTGCTTGGCCCAGCTGAGCATGTTGTGGGTAAGTGGCTCACCCTGCACCAGGCGCTCGGACAGCGCGCGAATGTGACGGTTGAGCATGGGCACCTTTTTGTTGGACATGCGCCAACGGCAGACAAGCGCGGGCTTGTCGAGCGTAAACTTCTCGACCGCCTCCTGATTAGCGCAAAAGTCCTCGTACGCACGCTGATCCTCGGCGTTGCCAAACAGCTCGGCATCATCAATCTGGGGCATGGTCATACCTTTCGTGTTAGTCATTCCGTCCTCTTATACCAAAAAGACGGCCCTCCAAACGGAGCGACCGTCTTTTGCAGAGATTATTTTAGAAGCGAGGCCAGTCCAAGGGACGAGATAACATCCCATCCTCCCCAGTCAACCTAACAGGTCGGCGAGGGTTGCCCAGGTGCCGCAGATTGCCGTGAAAGAGGAGCGACGCGTACTTGGGTACGCGAGCGACGAATGAACGGCAAGGTGCGGTGGCTGGGCAAGCCGCAGCGCCGCTTCCCTACTTAGTGGCGGAAGTGGCGGGCCCCCGTGAAGACCATCGCAATATTGTGCTCGTTGCAGGCCTGGACGCTCTCGTCGTCGCGCTTGGAGCCGCCGGGCTGAATGATGCAGGTCACGCCGTGCGCGGCAAGCACGTCGACGTTGTCGCGGAACGGGAAGAACGCGTCGCTTGCACAGGCAAAGCCGCCCTTCTCCACGCCCTCGCGCTCGCAGAAGTCCTCGGCGCGCTCGCAGGCAAGCAGTGCAGAGTCAACGCGGTTGGGCTGACCCGGGCCCATGCCAATGCCGGCCTTACCCTTGGAAACCAGGATGGCGTTGGACTTGACGCCCTTGCAGACCTTCCAGGCAAACTCGAGCTCGGCCATCTCGGCGTCGGTGGGCTTACGGTCGGTGGGGAACGTGAAGGTCGCGGGGTCCTCGGTCACGTGGTCGACTTCCTGCACCAGCATGCCGCCGTCGACGGAGCGCAGCTCCACCTGGGCGCCGTGGTCCACGCCGCCGGTAGCCAGCACACGCAGGTTGGGGCGCTTGGCCATGCGCTCGAGCGCCTCGGCAGTGTAGCTCGGGGCGATGATAACCTCGACGAACTGCTTGTTCTGATCGGCAAAGTGCTCAACCAACTCATAGGGAACCTCGCGGTTGCAGGCGATGATGCCGCCGAAGGCGCTCTTGGGATCGCAGGCGAAGGCGCGGTCGTAGGCGGCCGTGATGTCCTCGGCCACGGCAGAGCCGCAGGGGTTCTGATGCTTGAGGATCACGCAGGCCGGCTCATCGAACTCGCGGACCAGGTTCCAAGCGGCATCGGCATCCAGATAGTTGTTGTAGCTGAGCGGCTTGCCCTGAATCTGCTCGGAGCCAACGAGCGGGAACTGCGAGCTCGCGGTGTTCTCGCAGCCCTCGGCAAAGCGATAGACCGTAGCCTTCTGCTGCGGGTTCTCGCCATAGCGCAGATCGTCGACCTTCTCCAGCGAGATCTCGAGCTTGGCAGAGGTGTCCGCCACATCGCTTGCCTGGGCGGCAAGCCAACGGGAGATAGCCGTGTCGTAGGCGGCGGTGGTCTGGTAGACCTTCACCTGCAGGCGACGACGGGTGGAAAGCGTGGTGCAGCCACCGGTCTCGTGCATCTCGGCCAGGACGGCATCATAGTCGGCCGGGTCGGAGATGACGGTAACGCTCGTGGCGTTCTTGGCGGCAGAGCGCAGCATGGAGGGGCCACCGATGTCGATGTGCTCGATGGCATCCGCGAAGGTGACCTCGGGGTTGGCGACGGTCTTCTCGAACTCGTACAGGTTGACGACGACCAGGTCGATCAGCTTAATGCCGTGCTGAGCGGCCTCCTGCATGTGCTGCTCGGAATCGCGGCGGGCCAGCAGCGCGCCGTGAACCTTGGGGTGCAGGGTCTTAACGCGGCCGTCCATCATCTCGGGGTAGCCCGTGAACTCCTCGATGGGGGTTACGGGAACGCCCGCATCCTCGATGGCACGAGCCGTGCCGCCCGTAGAGATGATCTCGACGCCAAAGTCATCGACCAGCGTCCGTGCGAAATCGACGACACCCGTCTTATCGGTAACCGAAATCAACGCGCGTGCGATCTTCACATCAGATCCCATGCAGTCCTCCTGTCTGGTACGCCGCCGTGCTCTGTGAGTCGGTGATACGTCGATCTGCAGCGCTCGCGCAGCGGCATTGAAAATACTGATTCAATGTAGCGCATCGAGCGCATCGATGCACCCCGCAACGGGCGCATATGCAGAAAAAGTTTGCGAGCGGAGGAGATGGGCACGGCACCGGGCACGGTGAGTTCATGGAACACAGGGGCACCATAATTAGATGCCAATAGCGTGGTAGAACTGTGCTCGATATGCATCCGCAAAAGAAAGAGGCACCATGGTCTCGCGGGTTCTCTACCGACCGTTTGATACCGAAGACTTCGACGCCATCGCGCTGATTCTGCAGCAGCTTTGGCATAACAATTCGGATAACGATGAGTACAACCGCCTTGAGGCCGCGTGCGACCTCGCCTATTGCCTTTCGTCATCGACGTTTTCGCAGGTTGCCGTAATCGACGGTCAGGCGCGTGGCATTGCGCTCGCGCGTGCGGGACAGAGCTCCGGCGCCACCGTCAAGGAACATTGGATGGATACCGAACGCGCGCTGCTATCGCAGATGCGCGAGCTGGAGCCCGATGCCTGCGCCGAGTACCTCTCATTTGTGCGCGCAACCATCCGAACCAACAACCGCCTGCTCGAGAGCAGCCCGTTGCCGCACGACAACGAGGTCACGCTGCTTGCCGTTGATCGCGACGTCCACGGCCTGGGCGTTGGCTCGGTGTTGCTCGATGCCGCGGTCTCGTATCTGTCCTCGCGCGGGGCGACAAGGGCGCACCTGTACACCGACTCCAACTGCTCGTGGAAGTTCTACGAGCTGCACGGCTTTAAGCGCGCGGCCACGCACCGTGCCAACCGCGAAGAGCGCCGCCACGACATGCCGCGCGAAAGCTTCCTCTACGAACTCGACCTAACAGCCTAGGCCCAGCAACCATACCCAGTCATTTAGGAACGTCCCCAGTGACTAGTCGTTGGGGACAGTCTTCGTAGGTAGCGCATGAAAATGGGCTGGGCTTTCCCCGACGGCTGTCGAGCAACGCCCATCCCAGAGCTTACGCCCGTTAGAACGTTCCGCCGCCGCCTCCGCCGACGCCGCCGCCTCCGCCGCCCGA
>WGSL01000016.1 GCA_014871665.1 Collinsella sp.
GTTTTGGAAATTGATCAGTTGACGGCGAATCATAGCAGTCCACGCTCCAAAAGCATCTCGGCACAAAGGTAGGAAACGTCCTCGAAGGACTTGTTGCGAATATCAAGGGTAAGGTCGGCGGCCTGTCGATACAGCGGACGGCGATGCTCAAACAGGCGCGCGGCATGCTCGGGCGAACGGAAATCGGGGCGCGTGTCGGAACGACGAATCTGGCGAATCGAATCCTCGAAGTCGCCCTCGAGGTAAACGCACGTACCCATTTCGTGCATCAACTCAATATTCACCGGCGTCTCGACGATACCGCCCCCGCACGAAACCAACAGGCTGCGCTCGCTTTGGAGCGAACGGAGCGCCGAGGTCTCGAGCTCACGAAAACGATCCTCGCCCTCGGTCTTAAATATCTCGGTTACCGACTTGCCGCAACGGCGCACGACCAGGCGGTCGGTATCGACAAAACGCCGCTTGAACATAGTGCCGACGTTGCGCGCGAGCGTCGATTTGCCCGCGCCCAAAAAGCCGATAAAGAAGATATGGTCGCAGCCGTGTTTGGTGTGCTGGGACATAGCGAGACCTAATCCTCGCAGGGAAGGTCGCGCAGGGCCCGGCGCTCAAAGATACGGAAGATCTGCGTATACCACAGGTCCTGCGTCGCCTGCGGCTTTACCAAGATGGTATCGACGCCGGCGAAGTTGCCGCTCCACACGTCCGTGTAGAGCTGATCACCGATCAGCACCGCCTCGTCGGCCGTGGCGCCGAGGCGCTTAAGACCTGCCTTGAGGGCAAACGGCGCCGGCTTCATGGCGTGGCTGATGGCCTCGAGTCCCAGCTCGCGTGCAGAGCTCATGACCTGGTCGCGATGCCAGTTGTTGGACACCATGCACAGCTTAAAGCCTTTGGCGCGGGCGGCATCGAGCCAAGCGGAAACCGCGGCGGGAACCTGCTCGGTGTCGCGCGGCACCAGGGTGTTATCGCGATCGAGCAGAATGGCGCGTTTGCCGTCGGCCCAGAGGGTATCGAGGTCGATGCGATCGACCGAGGCAACGTATCGTTTGGGGCTAAAAATCCTCATGCTAATTCCAAGACTGTTGATGCTCTTCGTAGGTTTGCGAGAAGTACTCCTCGTCCTGCGTAATGTAGAAATACAGGTCATCGGAGTCGGTCGGCTCAAGCGTGGCCTTGAGCGCCTCGAGCGACGGAGAGCAGATGGGCGTGGGCGGCAGGCCCTCGTGCTTATAGGTGTTATACGGGCTATCGCTTTGCAGGTCGTCGGCGGTAACCTCTCCACCGGTGACATACATCATGGTCGCATCGCTGTTGAGATAGCGCAGACCGTCGAGCTTGCCGGCAAGGCGGTTGTAGAAGACCGAGGCCACGTGCGCACGTTGATCGGCGTTGAGGCCTTCGCGCTCAACGATAGAGGCCAAGTTGACGATGTCGTAGTCGGACATCTCCACACCGTAGCGCTCCTTGATCTTGGCTTCGCAGCTCGCAAAGTCTAGCGACTTATACTCGGTCTTAAACTGATCGAGCATAGCGCGAATCACGTCATCGGCCGTAGGCGAATCGCCCAGCGAATAGGTCTTGGGGAACAAGAAACCTTCGAGCGAGTCGTTAGCCGCGCCCTTAAGGAAGCTATAGTCATCCACGTAGTTGGAGGCCTTGGCCTGATTGAGGAAGTCTTCCTTAGAGATGCTGTCGTAGGCCTGGGCCACACGGTCGGCGACTTGATCGACCGTTAGGCCCTCAGGGATAGTCAGCGCATTGGAGCCCGCGTTGGGACCTTCCATGAGCTGCTGAACAACCTTGGTCGCATCCATGAGTGTGGTGAACGAATAGGTACCAGGCTTGAGCGACATATCGGCGTTGAGCTTTTTCACCGCCGCATAGTAATCCTTGGGATTTTCGACGATATGGTTCTCGGAGAGAATCGAGGCGATAGTATCGCCCGAAGCACCGTCGGGAATGGTCACCGTAACCTGCTGTCCAGCCGTGACCTTCGTATCCCCACCGGCGAAGAAGCCCTTGACGGCCGGCACGACAAAGAAAGCAATCGCAGCAAGCGCGAGCACCGCCACCACAATGCCGATGATCATGGGAACCGGAGAACTCTTCTTTTGAGCACCGCGACGAGCATGCGTGTTGCAGCTCGAACGGGTCGCCGGAGCAACGCCATGCGAACCGCGAGCGTGATGCGAATGCGATTGGGGGGTCTGCGTTCGCTGGGTAGGTACCTGCTGCTTAAAGCGGGTGCCGCCTGCAGGCTGGGCCGTACGAGCAGAAGGCTGCTGAGCCGCATGAGAAGCCGGATGCTGAACCGAACGAGCAGAAGGCTGCTGACCCGTCCGTTGAACAGGTTGGGCCGAACGAGAGAAGGACTGCACCGGGCGCGCGGCAGGCTGAGCTGCGCGCTGCGTCGGCTGTGCCGGACGCTGGCCAGGCTGGGCAGGGCGCGACTCCGGCTGACGTGTACGATTCGGCTGGCGCGGATCGGAAGCACTAGGCATGCGAAACCTCCTCGTTTTTACGATCGAGCCACGTCTGCAAAAACAGGCTGGCGGCAATCATGTCGATCTTGCCCCTCATCTGCTTTTCGTTGAGTCCCTGCTCGCGCAGGATACGCTTGGCCTCTTGCGAGGACAGACGCTCGTCCTCAAACTCCAGCGGAAGATCGAGCTCGTCGGCAATCTTTTGCGCCACAGCGGCAACGCGCTCGGCCTGAGGGCCGGGCTCACCGGCCATGGTCAGGGGACGTCCGCTTACCAGGATGTCGGGCTCATAGTCCTCGACCAGGTAGCGGAACGTCTTGGCCATACCGGTGACCTCGGCGGCCGGGAGCACCTTGACGGGCATCGCCATCTTGCCATCACGGCTCGAGACGGCGATGCCAATCCTGGTCTCCCCTATGTCCAACGCGAGCGCGACCACAGTGACTTCTTAGATTCTTAGGCGCCGAGCGCGGTCTTGGCGGCCGCGAGGGCATCGGCGATACCGGCGGCGTTCTTGCCACCGGCCTGGGCCATGTTGGGACGGCCGCCACCGCGACCGTCGACCAGGCCCGCGATCTGCTTGATCACATTGCCGGCGTGGAAACCGGCCTTGACGGCGTCATCGGAACCAGCGGCGAGAAGGGCCGGGGTGCCCTTCTCAGTCACGCTGGCGATGACACAAGCGACAGGGCCGGCCACCTTCTGGTGCACGGTATCCCATACGTTGCGCAGGTCGGCAGCCTCAAGGCCCTGGAGCTCAGCAACGACGAGCTTATAGCCGTCGAGCTCGACAGCACCCTCGATGGCGCTGGAAATGGCGTCGGAGGAACCACCGGTCAGAGCCTTTTTGAGCTTGTTGGACGTCTCGCGCAGTTCGGCCTGCAGGTTCTCCACACGGGCGGGAACCTCGTCGACGCGGCACTTGAACGCAGCGGCGGCGGCGTCAACGAGTGCCAGGCGGTCGGCCATATAGTCGAGAGCACCCTTAGAGGTCACGGCCTCGATACGGCGGACATTGGAGCCTGTGGAGGACTCGGAAATGATCTTGAACAGGCCGATCTCGGCGGTGTTGGCAGCGTGCGTGCCACCGCAGAGCTCGCGGGAGAACGGCTGGTCCTCGGCGCCCACGGAGACGACGCGGACAACATCGCCGTACTTCTCTCCAAACAGAGCGACAGCGCCGGCAGCCTTAGCCTCGTCGATGCCCATGACACGGGTCACAACCGGCTTGGAAGCGAAGATCTGCTGGTTGACCAGGTCCTCGACAGCCTTGAGCTGCTCGGAGGACAGGGCCCCGAAGTGCGTGAAGTCAAAGCGCAGGTGCTCGGGCGTCACCAGCGAACCGGCCTGGGAGACGTGCTCGCCCAGGACCTGCTTAAGGGCAGCGTCGAGCAGGTGCGTGGCGGTGTGGTTGCGGCGCAAGAAGCCACGGCGCTCGGCGTCGAGCGCGGCGGTAACAGCGGCACCGACAGTCAGCGTGCCCTCGGCAACATGCGCGACGTGGGCATACAGGCCGTTGTGGTTCTTGGTGTCGGCAACGGTCAGAACAACGCCCTCGGCGGAAAGCTTGCCGGCATCGCCCTGCTGGCCACCCATCTCGGCATAGAACGGGGTGCGGTCGAGCACGACCTCGACATCCTCGCCGGCGGCAGCGGACTCGACGGACTCGCCGTTGCGCACGATGGCGACAACCTTGGCGCCCTCGATGACGTCGTTGTCATAGCCGTCGAACTCGGTCGCGGCAACCTTGTCGGAAAGCTCGACCCACACGTCGTTGAAGCTGCCCCAGGCATCGCCCTTGGCGTTGGCACGAGCGCGGGCCTTCTGGTCCTCCATGCAGGCGGTGAAGCCGTCCATGTCGACGTCGTGGCCAGCAGCGCCGGCGATCTCGACAGTCAGGTCAATGGGGAAACCAAAGGTGTCGTGCAGCTTAAAGGCAACGTCGCCCGGAAGGACGGCGCCGTCGGCGAGCGCGGCCAGGGCCTCGTCCAGGTAAACACGGCCGTTGTCGAGCGTCGTGGAGAAGCGCTCCTCCTCGGAGGCGACAATACCCTTAACGAGCGCGACGTTCTTGAGCAGCTCGGGATAGGCCTCGCCCATCTGAGCGTTAACCTCGTCGATGAACTTGGTCAGGAAGGCGCCCTCGATGCCCAGCAGGCGGCCGTGGAACACGGCGCGGCGGAGCAGGCGGCGCAGGACGTACTCGCGGCCCTCGTTACCGGGCAGGATGCCGTCCGAGATCATAAAGTCGACGGCACGGGAGTGGTCGGCGATGATGCGCAGGGAGCGGCTGGCGCCGGAGTAATCGTCGGCGTCATAGGTCTTGCCGCTGATCTCCTCACCGAGCTTGATGAGGTGCTGCATCAGATCGCCGTCGTAGTTGGCGGTCTTGTGCTGCATGATGGCGGCCATGCGCTCCAAACCCATGCCCGTATCGAGGTTACGGTGTGGCAGCTCCGGCATGGAGCCGTCCTCCTGGCGGTCGTACTGGGTAAACACGAGGTTCCAGAACTCAAGGAAGCGGTCGCAGTCGCAGCCGGGCTTGCAGTCGGGGCTGCCGCAACCGACCTCCTCGCCCATGTCAAAGTAGATCTCGGAGCACGGACCGCAGGGGCCGGTGGGGCCAGCGGCCCAGAAGTTGTCGTCCTCGCCCAAGCGGGAGATGTGGTCCTCGGCAACGCCCAGGGAGCGCCACACGTCATGGGTCTCATCGTCCTCGGTAAAGACGGTAAAGTACAGGCGGTCGAGCGGCAGCTTGAACTCCTTGGTGATGAGCTCAAAGGCCCAGGCGCAAGCCTGCTCCTTGGAGACGCCGCCAAAAGAGAAATCGCCGAGCATCTCGAAGAACGACAGGTGACGGCCGTCCTCGCCGATGCAGTCGATGTCGTTGGTGCGGACGCACTTCTGGCAGGAGATCGCGCCAATCTCCTTCATGGTCTTCTTGCCCTGGTAGTACTCCTTAAACTGGTTCATGCCGGCGTTGGCAAGCAGCAGTGAAGGATCGTCGGGGACGAGGGACGAAGAAGGATAGAGCTTAAGACCGCGCTCCTCAAAGAAGTTGAGGAACTTGGAGCGAATCTCGGCCGTAGTCATTGACGGGTAGTCAGCACTCATAGAGGGAATCTCCTCGGTTTCACATCGAAACAGTTCAAACGTAACGATATTACCATCCCGCCGCGCAAGTGCAAAAAAGAGGGTCGGCACAATGCCGACCCTTCAGCGAAATTGCATGTTAGCGCGTATGAATATTAACCCGAATTACCCCGCTAGTTGTCGTCATCGTCCATGGAGCCGTCGATGCCGGTTTTGGTATCGTCGTCCGAGTTGGAGTCATCGTCCTTGGAGAAGGGATTCTTGAAGAAGCCCGTGGCATCGGGTTGCAAACCCGAGAGCTTGATCCAGGGATTATCGAACTCGGGCTTAGGCATCGCCTGGGCCTCGGGCGCAGTCTCGTTACCGATGAGCTCGGACTCATAGATGAAGGTGTCGTCACCGAGCGCGTCGTAAGCGGCGACCGGGTTGCCATCGGCATCGCGGTACGGCGTGCCCTTAAACACGGCGCCGTCATAGGCCACAAGCTGGCGGCCGGTCTCATTCTCGAAGTAGTACACGAAGATACCCTTGGGGGCCGCGCACAGCGGGATGGCAATAATCATGCCGATGGGGCCCATGAGTGCCGAGCCAATAACGAGCGCCGTGAGGCTCATGATGGGATGCACCTGCACCGAGCTCTGCATGACCTTAGGAGAAATCACGTTGTCGGTGACGTTTTGCGCGACCATCGTCACGATGAGCGTCCATAACGCCAACATGGGGCTGAACATGAAACCGAGCACCGTGGCGATTGCTGCGCTCACCCAAGGACCGACGACCGGAACCAAATGCATGATGCCGGTAAAGATAGCCATGAGCGCCGCATACGGATGGCCGATGATCATAAAACCGATAAAGGCGAGGAAACCACCGCAGATGGACGTCACGACCATACCGCGCATGTAGCCGCCGACAGAGCGAGAAAGGATGGCGACCATAAAACGGTACGAGGTCTCCTTCTCCTGACCGATGATGGTGCAAATCTCGTGGTGCATGCGAGGGTAGTCGCAGGCCATCCAGTACGCAAGCACCAGACCAAGGAAGATAACGAACAACTGCGAAGCCGTATTGGTGATGAGCGGGAACACACCGCGGCCAAGCTCGGCAGCGATCTGAGACACATACTTCGATGCCACGGCAACCAGCGACGAAAGATTATCGTCCAAATACTCCTTGAGCGGCGTGTTGTTGAGCGTCTTGGCATGCGAGATCATCTCGTTGAGATCGCCACCCGCAACACGAAGCTGCTCGGGCAGGCGGCTCAGGACTTCCATGATCTGACCAAAGAGAATCGGCGACAAGATGCAAACGACACCGACGAGCACGGCAACAACAACAATAAGCGCGATAAGCGAACCGATGCCGCGATTCACGCCATGGTGCTCGAGCCAGTTGGTGATCGGGGACATCACAAAGGCAATGATGGAGCCAACAGCGAGAAACTCGATAACCGGCGCCAGGATGCCCATAAGGTTAAAGATGACAGCGGCGATGACAATGCAGCCGACAACAGCCCAAATGCGAAGCGTCAGAATGCGGGTGTCGCGCAGCACGCGATCGGTTTGTTGGGGGTGTTCACTCATGAACGAATCATCACTCCGTCGGGGTCGATCTTGTCCTGAATCTTCTTAAGCGTGCGGCGCAGCAGACGCGAAACCTGCACCTGAGAAATACCCAGCTTCTTGGCGATCTCGATCTGGGTCATGCCCTTCACAAAGCGCAGCTCGATCACCTCGCGCTCGCGCGGCGAGAAATCACGGATGGCTTCCTCGATCACTAGGCGGTCATCGGTAAAGTCGAGCTCGTTGTCGTCGTCGGCGTAACGGTCGAGAATCGAAGGGGCATCGTCGGAATCGGACGCACCAGGAGCCTCGATGGGCACCGAGGTATAGGCCGAAGACGATTCCATAGCCTCGAGGACCTCATCGACAGTCACATCTAGATACTCAGCGATCTCCTCAACCTTGGGCGAACGCTGCAGCTCGTTGGTAAGTTTGTCAGTAGCTTGGTTGACCTTGGCCGAGAGCTCCTGCAGACGACGAGGTACGCGCACGCTCCAGCCCTTGTCGCGAAAATGGCGTTTGATCTCGCCCAGGATAGTGGGTGTTGCAAACGTCGTGAACTCGAGCCCGCGCTCGGGGTCAAAGCGGTCGATAGCCTTGAGCAAACCCAGATAGCCGACCTGCATGAGGTCGTCGAGCGGCTCGCCGCGATTCTTAAATTTGTTGGCAAGAAACCTTACCAGGTTCATATGGGACATGACGAGCTGCTCGCGCGCGTCCGGATCACCGGTTTCTTTGTAGCGACGAAACAGCTCGCGGGTTTTCTCCTTGTCCCAAGCGGTCTTGCCGCTCCGGGAACGTTCGGTCATATTAGATATCCGCCTTGAGGTCGAGGGAAAGCGTCAGGGGCGCCGTAGTCTTTTCGTAGGAGTCGCACACGCTCGCGAGGATGAGCTCGGCATACACCGCAGCCTGGTCGTCTTCATCGACCGTAGCCTGGTCGCCAAAGGTAATAGTCATGCCAACGTGGGTCTCATCGACATCGAATTTGATGGTGATGTCATCGCAGTCGACCGCGGTGCAACCAAAGATGAAAGCCTCCTCAGCAGCCATGCGGATGTCCTCGATGCGATCGACAGACATAGAGCACAGGGCACCAACGTTGGCTGCCGTCATGCGCACAAGGCGAGCGAGACGCGGGTCGCCGGCAACGGTCAGCGTGATGGGGCAGGTTGCTTCGCTACTCATCGCAGGACTCCTCAGAGGTCTCGGCGGGCGTATAGGTGTAATACTGAGCCGGCTTGGATACAGACTTCTGACCATCATCGTCGCCCGCGGCGGCCTCGTCCTCGCCAATTAGGATGCGCTCGGTAGGCTGCTCGGCCTCCGCAGCGGCAGCGGCGAGCTTGCGATCGGCGTCGGCTGCAGGAGCCTTCACCTTATTGAAGAGCTTCTGCACAGCACCGGCGGCAGAGTCGGTCACGCTCGACACAGCATTGCTGGCCTCGGCCATGCTGCCCGTAACCTCGGAAATGTCGCGAACCACGGCTTCGACCTCTACGAGATTGGAGGTAAGGGCATCAACTGCCGTCTTGCTCGACTTAAGCAGCGGCTCCATCTGGGCAAGCGCCGGCGTAAGCTCATCGACAGCGCCATCGAGCTTTGCCACCACAGGCTGAGCCTCGGCGATGGTGTTGTTGAGGTCGTTCACGGTCTTATCGAGCGAGTCGACAACATTGCGGGTCTTGCGCAGGGTAAGCGCGAGCTCAGCGATGGCCCACACGCCGGCAACGGCGAGCAGCAGCAGGGCGATTTGAATGGGACTCATACAAGCCTCCCGGAAGAATCGAAATACAGACGCTTTTCATGGTACCCCAAAGGGGACCGAACATGCCAAGAGCAGCAACGTGGGACAAAATTATCAGCAGCTACCTCGGTGCATTCCCGCTGCGGTCGCGTTCGCTTTGCTCTACGCGCCACTCTTCCCAGCCGCGCCCGGCAGGCTGCCAAAATGCACCGCGTTCCAAGCCTTCGGGCAAATAGCGCTGATCGACCCAGCCTTCGGGATAATCATGTGGATACTTATACACACCGTATTCATCGCTGCCCGGGCGATGGCGATCGCGCAGATAACTCGGCACCTCGCGAAGCCCACTAGAATGGATATCGGCCAGCGCCGCATCGATCGAAGCCTCACACGCGTTGGATTTTGGCGCCAAGCACACATAGAGTGCAGCCTGAGCCAGGTTAATGCGGCACTCGGGATAGCCAATGACCTCGGCAGACTTAAACGCGGCATGCGCCACCAAAAGCGCCTGCGGGTCGGCGTTGCCAACATCCTCAGAAGCGTGAATCATAATACGGCGAGCGATGAACTTAGGATCCTCCCCAGCATCGATCATGCGCGCGAGCCAATAGATCGTGGCATCGGGGTCACTACCGCGCATGGACTTGATGAACGCACTGATGATGTCGTAGTGCATGTCGCCGTTTTTGTCATACGTAAAGCCGCGACGCGGGTTGGCAATCTTCACGTCATCCACGGTGATGGGATAGCGCTCCCCCGCCGCAGGCGCTGGCGTTCCCTCGGTATCGGGACGCGTGACGGCAATCTCGCTCGCAAGCTCGAGCGTCGTGAGCGCCGAGCGAGCGTCACCCGCTGCCAGCGTGCAGATGGTCTTGACCGTATCCTCATCGGCCGAGAACTTTCCGTTCAAGCCCTGTGGTGCCTCGAGCGCACGCTCAATAAGCGTGGCGATATCCTCATCCTTCAGATGTTCAAGCTCCACCACGCGCCCGCGCGACAACAGTGCCGAGTTGACCTCAAAGTACGGGTTCTCTGTCGTAGCGCCAATCATAATGACGGTACGGTTCTCAACTGCATGCAGCAGGGCATCCTGCTGCGACTTAGAGAAGCGGTGAATCTCATCGATGAATAGAATGGTGCGGCGGTCGTACGTATTCAGGCGCGTCTTGGCCTCATCAATCACACGACGCAGGTCCTTCACGGTACCCGTGACGGCGCTGACCTCAACAAACTCGCTCTTGGTATGGTTGGCGATAATGTGGGCCAGCGTCGTCTTGCCCGTACCGGCAGGCCCGTACAGAATCACGCTCGAAAGCACGTCGTGCTCGATCGCGGCACGCAGCCATGAACCCTTACCGACGGCCTTTTGCTGGCCCACATACTCGTCGAGCGAATTGGGGCGCATGCGCACCGCAAGCGGCGCATTCTGAAAGGAACGCTCGCGCGTCGAAGCAGAAAAAAGGTCGTCCATAGCCATCCCGTGTATCAATCAAAAACGTTTTCCACTAACAGTATACCGAATTAATACGAACTACCGTTCGTTAATATAGGTACGGTGCGGAAACTCCAGACCAGGGAACAGCTTGCTCGTCAGCTCGCAGAAATAACCGTCCGTCATGCTCGCGATATAATCCACCACGGCTTGATCCTTGTCGTCCTGCCAGGCATAGGTGCGATCATAGTAGGAAAGCTGCTGCTCAATGCGCGAAATATGGTGCTTAAAGATGTAAGAGGACTCGTCGCCACTGTTTAGATCCCGCAGGCAACGGTCGTAGAGCTTTACGAACGCCTCGCGCAGCTCCGCCTCGGAATCGCCTTCGATACCGCCCTTGCTATAGATCTTCTCGTAGTTCTCGCGCTTGGCTCGGCGAATTTCCTCAAACAGGTCCTCGCTCATCTCGATGCGCGGGTTACCATAGCTGTGCTCAACGATATCGATGGAGGCATGCGTGAGGATCCAACTGTTGTAGGCACCGCCCCGGCCATCATCAAAAGCGTCGGGCGAAAGCAGGCCCGCCGCGATCGCATCCTGACGGTCACGACCAACGTAGGCAAGAATATCCGAGATGCGAACGACGCAGCCCTCGAGCGTCATGGGACGCAGATGCTCAATTGCGCTATAGCCCGTGGCAATGCAATCCTCAACCGTCTGGTCAAACTGGTCAAAGGAGCCCATGTCCGAGAGCTCAAACACACGCTGCTCGTACTCGCCGTTATGGCATAGCACGCCGTCGAGCGTCTGGAGCGACACGTTGCGGCCATACAACGCGTCGAGCACGCGAACCGACTGCACGTTATGGAAAAAATAACGCCCCGTACGCTCGTGGTAGATATCGTTGAGGAAGCGCTCGCCGGCATGGCCGAAAGGCGTGTGTCCCAAGTCGTGACCCAGGCCAATCGCCTCGATCAGATCGCAATTGAGCCCCAGGGCGCGACCGATATCGCGCGCAATGCGCGAGACAAGCTGCACGTGCAAACCGCGGCGTGACAGATCGTCATTGCTACGGAAGCTAAAGACCTGCGTTTTACCTGCATAACGGGTGTACGCCGGAAGATGAAGTATCTTTTCGGTATCGCGCATAAACGCCGGACGCATAAGCGTGCCTTTGTCGGCGGCGCGATCAATACGACGAATAGCCTGATCGTCGTTGCAACGATACGGGTTGACATAGCCCGAAGCACGATCGGCGGCAATGCGCTCGACAAGTTCGGGCGACAACGCCGAGGGGATACGGTCCATGCGCGCCTTAATGACGGCCGTTTCTTGATTAGTTGCCATGGCATGCTCCTTAAGAAGGATGCGCAATCGGTTACAAAGTGCAGCCCACGACCTCGATTATGGCAAAAACAGGCACCAAAAACGGCAGCAATGGCAGGGAGCGTGATTTTGCGATGAGGCAAGCGACGGCAAGGGTCAGGAGCGCAACCGCAAACGCGACAACGCCGCCCAGGGGATCGAAGGTACAAAGGGCAAAGAGTGCCTTGACGTCCCCCATGCCAATGCCGGGGGCGTGGCGAAGGCGACGCCAGAGTGACTCAGTAAGCACAAGGACAAGGTAGACGATGACCGCAAGACCGGCGTGGTCAAGCGCTGTGTTCAAACCGAGGTCGAGCCAAACGCCCGCCAACGCCGCCACGGCACATGCGCCGGCAAGCCCATTGGGAAACCGTCGCTCTCGGGCATCAATTGCCACGCCGGCAAAGATGCAAATCCAAAACGGGATATAGACCATCGGACTCCTCCTCGAGCTGCATCGCAAAAGCAAAAACCACCACAAAGGTGCCTGTCCCCTTTGCGGTGGTTTTGGTAGTGGTTATTTGGCGCCTTGCATGACCTCGTCAAGGGTAACGTTGACGGCGTGCTGCGTCGGCACCCAGTCGACCTTCAGGAACAGCGCGGCCACCGTGATGGGGATATAGCTGAACATAAAGATCGGGAAGGTAAACAGGTTAGTCACCAGACGCCACTTTTGCGCGCAGTGAATGTGCTTGTACTCAAAGATAGTCGTGAGCAGCGCCAGGATAAAGAAGGTCTGATACATCATGGCGAAGGTCATAATGAGCGAAGCGGCGCACGCCTGCATCTCGACTTCGGTAGCCAAGAAACCATGCGAAAGGCCACCCACAATCAAGAACGTCGCATTAGCGAGCATCGAGATCAGCGATAGCAGCATACCCGGGGCGATCGTCATGAACATGTCGTAGGCGGCAAAGCGATGATAGCGGAACGTCGACTTGACCAGATGCTTACCGTAGGTAAAGAACACCTGGTAAAAGCCCTTGGTCCAGCGCATACGCTGCTTCCAGGATGCCTTGAACGTCACGGGTTGCTCGTCAAAGAACTCCGCCGGCGCATAGCCAATGCGAATACCGTGAATAGCGCAGAACGTAGTGAACTGAATGTCCTCGGTCAGCGTGTGGAACTGCCAACCGTGCATGCCCTCGATAACGCTTGACGAGATAAGGTAACCCGAACCCGAAACAGCGCAGGACGTCTTGCAGATATTACGCGCGTTGTTGAGGAAGCGCGCCTCGCGTAGATACCACGTGGCATTAGCAGCCGAGATCCACGAGCTGCCGAAGTTCTTGGAATTGCGATAGCTCGTGACCACATGGAAGCCCTGGTCAAAGGCATCATTCATCTTGGAAACGTAATCGCGGGAGATAACGTTATCGGCATCGAAGATAAAGTAGCCCTCAAACGTGTCGGGATACTCGTTGAGAATGCGGTCGAAGCCAAAGTCCATGACCCAGCTCTTGCCCTTGCGGGCCAGGTCATTGCGCTCGTAAACAATGGCACCGGCCTCGCGCGCGAGCTGCGCCGTGTTGTCGGTGCAGGCATCGGCGACCACGAAAACCTCGATGAGCTCGGACGGATAATCCTGGTCCTTGATGGAGCGAACGAGGTTGGCGATCACGGCCTCCTCATTATGCGCCGCGATAAAAAAGGCATAGCGATGGAGTTTTTTGGCCTTGGGAGGCGCGACCTCGCCACGAAGAGCGCCAATGACAAAGAAGACCACCTGGTACAGAAAGCAGACCGTGAGCAGCGTGACGACAATCTGGTTGAAGATCACGATGGGTGTGTTGGTTTGTAAAAAGGCGAGCATGCAGGCTCCCAGCAACGCGTAACGTAAACAATCGTATATCTTACCGCAGGCTTACCGAGTTCAAGAAACCACCTAATACTGGCTAGGCTTCGAGAAGACCGAGCTGCGGAACGATTTCATCTCCAACGGCCGTGCGACCGAGCGAGCGCGGAGCCAGATCGTCGAGAACAGCAGCGAGATCCCACGGCAACTCGTCGCGACACTCAATGCGCTCCCCCGTCACGGGATGGTCGAACGCCACGCGCCAGGAATGAAGGAACTGCCTGGTCAGGCCCTGGTCGGCGCGCGCATCGCACTTGCCGTAGAGTGGATCGCCCACGCAGGCGTGGTTGATATGACGCATATGCACGCGAATCTGGTGCGTGCGACCGGTAAACAGATGGCACTCAACGAGCGTATAACCATCGTCAAAGCGCGTGGAATCAAAGCGCTCGAGGACTTTAAAGGTCGTAATGGCCTGACGGGCAAAGGGGTCGTCCGAAACCGCCATCTTGACGCGGTCGCGCGTAGAACGGGCGATACCGGTATTGATGGTGCCCTCGTCCATGGCGATGTGCCCGTGGACAAGCGTGATATAGCGGCGGTCGAGCGTACGCGTGCGAATGAGATTTTGAAGCGCGCGCTGGGTGTCGTCGTCTTTTGCCGCGAGCATAAGGCCCGAGGTATCGCGATCCAGGCGATGCACGATGCCGGGGCGGTCCTCACCCTGCACGGTACCAAGATGATCGATACCGCAGTGGTAGACCAAGGCGTTCGCAAGCGTGCCGCTCTCGTGGCCGTGGGCGGGATGGCACACCAGCCCGCGCTGCTTGGAGAGCACAATGAGATAGTCGTCCTCATAGCGAATGTCGAGCGGGATGGCCTCGGGAATCACATCGGTGGGATCGTGCGGCTCGGGCAGGTCGACCGAGATGCGGTCACCGGCGCGTACGGCATACTTTTTTGACAGACAGGTCTCGCCGTTCACGATTACGGCGCCGCCCTCGATCAGATGCGCGCAGGCAGAGCGCGTGGGGCAGCCGTCGTTGGCACCCAGAAAGGCGTCGAGACGCTGGCCAGAGCAATCGTCGGCAACAAGAATATGGATGTCGGCCATTAACGCTCATTCCTTTCGCGAATCTTGCGGGCACGCTCCCCACGCTGCTTGGCTTTGCGCTTAGCGCGGGCCTCATCACGGGCATTGAGCTCAGCAGTCGCATCGACCTCGCGAGCGGCGGGACTCAAGAACATGTAACCGATAAGCGCCAGCACAACACCGACCGTAATGCCGATATCGGCCACATTGAAGACGGGAAAGTCGATGAAGGTGGTGGCAATAAAATCGGTCACGAAGCCAAAGGCCAAACGATCGATAGCGTTGCCGATAGCACCGCCCGCAACCATCGCCATGCCCACAACCTCAAGATGGGCGAGCTGGGGTGCACGAACGAGGTACACGGCAATAGCGACAATGACCGCCAGCGCCAGCACGGCAAACGCGATGCCATGCCCCTCGCCCATGCTAAAGGCAGCGCCGATATTGCGGACAAACATAAAGTCGATGGCACCGGGGATGACGGTCACATGAAAAGCGTCGCCCACGGCACGGACCGCAAGCTTGGTTAGCTGGTCAACAAGCAGCACAACCAGCGCCACCCCACCAGCAACACCTAACCGCCAGCGCAAAGGCGGCGTCATATCCCCAGCACGACCCAAAGAAATCCCCTACCCTCAAGATCATCGAATTACGTTTAATACAAAGAACTATCATATATTGCCATACGCAGAACGCACGACATATCCACCAACGCAAGCGAAATAACCAGCTAAAAACGAAAGCGACATTCCGAATAACGGAATGTCGCTTAATAGCTTTCGACTAAAAACGCAAGTCGAAAGAAAGCCTCTAGCTCCAGCAATGGAAACGCCGCGTTATCGTCACCAACAGCGAAAACGTCCCTAAGCGAGCAAGGTGACGTGAAAGAGGAGGGAAGCGTACTTTGGTACGCGACCGACGATTGAACGTCAGATTGCCGCTTAGGGGCGTTTGCAGCGTCGGTAGGTTACGGCGTTCTACGAACGCCGTAACCTACAAAGCATCGGCGCAGCGCTTGCAAATATGAGCGTGGCCGTTGTACTCGCCGACGGTGGTGCGGTAGTTCCAGCAACGGTCGCAGCACTCGCCCTCGGCTGCCTCGATGGCAACGGAGAGCTCCTCGCCCTGGGTCAGTTCTACATCGGAGACGATGTAGAACTCGGCCAGGTCGACGGCCTTATCACCGGTCAGCAGCGCGTACATCTCGGCGGGAACGACCGCCTTGACGCGGACCTGCTGGCTCTTAGTGAAGGTGCCGGCGGAACGGGCATCCTCAAGGGCCTTGGTCACGGCGCTACGGAGCTCGAGTGAAGCCTCGAGCACGCCCTCAAACTCGTTGGCCTCATCGACCGTGATGGGCGACTTGTACCAATCGAGCAGCGCGGCGTACTTCTGGTGGTCGACGCAGCCGGCGGGCGCATAGGCCATGGCCTCGTCGACGGTGTAGGACAGGATCGGCTGCAGATCGCGCATGAGCATCGAGAAGAGCTCGGCCAGCACGGTCTGGGCACTGCGGCGCTCAAGCGAACCGGGCTTATCGCAGTACAGACGATCCTTCAGGGCGTCGAGGTACACGTTGGAAAGCTCGGTAACCACGAAGTCGTAGAGCGCACGGTAGGCGCGCGGGAACTCGTAGCTGGCGTAGGCATCGTCGACCTCGGCCTGGACCTGGGTCAGGCGGGCAACCATGAGCTTGTCGAGCGGCAGCAGGTCGACAAAGGCGACGCCGTCGGTCTCGGGCTCAAACTGGCCCTCGAGCTCGGAAAGCAGGAAGCGCAGCGTGTTGCGGAAGCGACGGTAGGCATCGGACGTACGAGCAAGGATCTCGTGGTCGATGGAGACGTCGGAGCTGGTGTCGACAGAGGCAACCCACAGACGGATGATGTCGGCGCCCATCTCGTCGCAGACCTTATTGGGGTCGATGACGTTGCCGAGCGACTTGGACATCTTACGGCCCTGGCCGTCGAGGGTGAAGCCCTGCGAGACGACCGCCTTGTACGGAGCGTGGCCGTTGGCGCCCACCGAGGTGAGCAGCGAGCTCTGGAACCAACCGCGGTGCTGGTCGGAGCCCTCGAGGTACACATCCGCCGGGTACTCCAGCTCGGGGCGGTACTCGCAGACGGCCTTCCAAGACACGCCGGAGTCCCACCACACGTCGAGAATGTCCTTATCAGCCTTGAGGTGATGACCGCCACACTTGGGGCAAACGCAAGCCTCGCCCAGGTAGCTCTCGGGAGCGTCGGTGAACCAGGCGTCGGAGCCCTTCTCGTGGAAGAGCTTGATGACGGCGTCGAGCGTGGCGTCGTTCATGACCTTCTCGCCGCAGTCGGCGCAAGTGTAGCTGGGGATAGGCACGCCCCAGTTGCGCTGACGGCTGATGCACCAGTCGGGTCGCTGCTCGACCATGGCGCCGATGCGGTTGGCGGCGTGAGCCGGATACCACTTGACGTTCTCGCGGACCTCTTTGCCAGCCTGCTCGCGCAGACCGGTCTTGTCCATCGAGACGAACCACTGGTCGGTAGCACGGAAGAGCACCGGGTGCTTGCAGCGCCAGCAGTGCGGATAGCTGTGCGTGATCTTCTTCTCGAGGACCAGGGTGCCGCGCTCGCGCAGGAACTCGATGATGTGCGGGTTGGCCTCGTCGGTATCCATGCCGCTGAAGGGGCCGCCGGTGCCAAACTCCTCGCCGGTGTAGAACTTGCCGTCGTCATCGACCGGCATGCAAATGTCGGTGATGCCCTCCTTGAGGCAGGCGAAGTAGTCGTCGACGCCGTGACCGGGCGAGTTGTGGACGATACCGGTACCGTCATCGACACCGACGTAATCGGCCAACAGCGCAACGCCCTCGACACCGTCAAAGATCGGCTGCTTATAGTGAATGTGATGGAAGGTCTCGGCGGGAACCACATAGGGCTTGCCGTCGACCACAACCGGGGTGTACTCCCAGCCAAACTCCTCGCAGCACTTGGGAGCCAGGTCCTCGAGCATGACCTCGGCGCGGCCGTCGTGCTCAACGGCGACGTAGGCGGCACCGGGCTTGAGAGAAACTGCCTGGTCGGAGGGGATGGTCCACGGCGTGGTCGTCCAGATGATAAAGTCAACCGGGCCGTCGAAGTTCTCGAGGCCGGCGGGCTTGGAGGTCATCTCAAAGCGCACGAAGATGGACGGGCTCGTCTCGTCGGAGTACTCAATCTCGGCCTCAGCAAGTGCGGTATGGCAGTGCTTGCACCAGTGGACGGGCTTGTGACCGCGATAGATCATGCCCTTGTCGAACATGGCCTTGAAAACCTCGATGTCGGCGGCGTCATGCTGGTGATAGAGCGTCAGATAGGGGTTGTCCCAATCGCCGAGCACGCCCAGGCGACGGAAGCCGGCCTTCTGCAGCTCGATGTTCTCGACAGCGAACTTGTTGCAAAGCTCGCGGATCTTAGCCGTGGAGGTCTGGTTGAACTTCTCGGTGCCGAGCTTCTCCTCGACCTTATGCTCGATCGGCTGGCCATGGCAGTCCCAACCGGGAACATAGGGAACCTCATAGCCCTGCATCATCCAGTAACGGTTGATCATGTCCTTGGAGATCTTGTTCATGGCGTGGCCGATGTGGATCGGGCCGTTGGCGTACGGAGGGCCGTCGTGCAGCACGAACTTCTTGTGACCCTCGTTCTTCTTCAGAACCTGCTCGTAGACCTTGTTGTCCTGCCAGTCCTTGAGTCGCTTGGGCTCGGACTTGGAAAGACCGGCACGCATGGGAAAACCGGTCTTGGGCAGATTCATCGTCTGCTTGTACTCGTTTGCCACGGTACCCCTTTCATGTCGTGGGCGCGCACGCCCGTTGGGCACCAAAAAAGCGCCCGTCCCTACAAGCTGGGACGAAGCGCCACAAAACGGACTGTACGCCCGCAAAAGCTCTTCGTTTAACCACCCAGCTTAGATGCCCTCGCCCGCGTATTCGCGCGCTCGCATCCGTTACTCGGCTGGCCTGTATCGACGACCATCTCGGCGATATCTACTAAGACGAGCCTGTGCGACGCGTCCGTTGGGACCGCAGCTCCGGGGTGATTTTCATCGGTCGCATGCACGGGATCTCAGCGCTCCCCGCTCTCTGTAGCATGCGGACGGCCGACTACTCGTCCCCATCAACGCTTATGCGGAGTATGCTAGCACGTTCCGCGCCGGCGAAAAACCCTCAACACTGGTTTTATACGTTCGAAATTTCTCGCTATTACAGCCCTTCTCTAGGAGCAAAATACCTGAAAGCACTTTATCGAACGAAAGAAGGTTGCTATGCGCACGATTGGAATGAGTGATTATACCGTTGGCGAGGATTGCTTTACCGAGCTGCCCGCCGCACTGGCCGAGTACGGAGCGACCAAGGTCGCCATCATTGGCGGCAAGCGAGCCCTGGCTGCGGCGCTGCCGGGAATCGAGGCGGCACTTAAAGATACCGATGTCGAGGTCCTGGAGACGCGCGTCTACGGTACCAACAGTACGCGTGCCAATATCGCCAAGGTCGTAAACTCCCCCGCCTGCCAGGAAGCCGACGTGCTCATCGCATGCGGCGGCGGCAAGGCGCTCGATACCGTCAAGACCGCAGCCATCGAGCTCAAGAAGATCGTCTTCACCGTCCCGACGATCTGTTCTAACTGCTCCGCCGCGACCGCCATTGCCGTCGTGTACAACGACGACGGCTCGCTCGAGGGCTATTCGTACCCCAACCGACCGGCGCACATCTTCATCAACCCCAAGATCATCGCCGAAGCTCCGGCGGAGTACTTCTGGGCCGGCGTGGGCGATGCCCTGTCTAAGCAGCCTGAGGTCGAATACGCCACGAGCGCCGGCAATTTGGAGCATACCGCCGGTCTTGGCCTGGCACTCGCCCACACCTGCTCCGAGCCGCTGTTTACCTATGGCGTCCAGGGTCTTGAGGACGTGCGCCGGAATCTGTCGAGCGAGGCCGTCAAGCAGATCGCGCTCGACATCGTGGTCAACACGGGCTATGTCTCAAACCTGACCAACCAAAACGATTACTACTACAACTCGAGCGTGGCGCACGCGTTCTACAATGCGACGTGCAGCATTCCGCGCAAGGGAACATATCTGCACGGCGAGGTCGTGAGCTTGGGCGTGCTCGTCCTGTTTGCCTATACGGGCGATACCGAGAACCTTGAGCGCTACGCCGCCTTTAACAAGCAGATGGGCCTGCCCGTGACGCTTGAGCAGGTCGGGCTTTCCGAGGCCGATATCCCTGCCCTGTGCGAATACGCGCACGCCACCAACGAGTGGAAGCAGGGCAACCCTGAGCCCTTCACCGACGAAAAGTTCGCCGCCGCCATCAAGGCCGCCAACGCCTACGGCCACACTATCCTGGCCTAACCGACCAAAACCGCCACAAAGGGGACAGTACCTTTGTGGCGGTTTTTATTGCTGTAACATGCTCGAGTCGAATTCGCTTGCCGGGATCACGCGGTAGCCGTGGCGCAGGAGCAAGTCAACGAAGAAACCGTTACCCGTTGTGAGCGTGCCGCTGAAGGATCCGTCGTAGATATGGCCCACGCCGCACGACGGACTGCGATCCTGTAAGACGCACGCAGCAATCTCGGACGGGCCGCCCGCCTGCTCGCATATATCGAGCGCACGTTGAGCACCTAGACGAAACTCGCGATCGACCGAGGTGCCCCCGCAGGTACGAACCTCTCCGTTCACAATCTCGGACGGCTTGCGCGGCGTGGGCAGGCCCCCAAAGACCTCAGGGCACACCAAGAGGACCTCGGTCCCTGTACGCTCGCAGGCCTCGACCAACTCGCGATGATAGTTGTCGAGCCCGTTATACTTGCAGCTCTCGCCCATCAAGCAGGCGCTCACCACGATCTTCATTTCCATCCCTCTCAAGCAAAACGCCCCATTTGAGAAAGCTGCTCAAATGGGGCGTCGGCGTTTACTGGCTCGACCGCGGCTTTACTGTTGCTTGGGCATCAGCGGATTCTCGCGCGTGAGGAGGTTCATGAACTCCTCACCCGTGATGGTCTCCTTCTTGTACAGATAACGAGCCAGCTCATGGAGCTTGAACTTGTTCTCCTTGAGGATCTGCAGGGCGCGATCGTGCGCGTCCTCGATCAGCTTGGCGACAATCGCGTCCACACGCTCGGCCGTACCGGGGGCGCAGGTGAGCGACGTGTCCTGGTTAAGGTACGCATTCTGAACGGTACCGAGTGCCATCATGCCAAACTCATCAGACATACCAAAGCGCGTCACCATGTTACGGGCGAGCTTGGTGGCCTGCTCGATATCGTTGGCGGCGCCGGTCGTCATCTCACCAAAGATGAGCTCCTCGGCTGCACGGCCACCGCAATAGACGGCGAGCTTGTCCAGGACCTCCTGGCGCGTGGTCAGGAAGCGCTCGTCCTCCTCGACCTGCATGGTATAGCCAAGAGCACCGCTCGTGCGCGGCACGATGGTGATCTTGGTAACCGGCGCGGAACCCTTTTGGCGGGCAGCGACGATGGCATGGCCGATCTCGTGGTAGGAAACGACCTGCTTCTCATGGTCGGAAAGCACCGTGGACTTACGCTGTTGGCCGGCAATGACGACCTCCACCGACTCCTCGAAGTCGTCCTGGGTTGCACGCTTGCGACCCTCGCGAACGGCGCGCAGGGCGCCCTCGTTGATGATATTGGCCAGGTCGGCGCCCGAGGCACCGGGCGTGGCGCGGGCAATCGCGGTCAGATCGATCGGCGGCTCGGTCTTCACACTCTTGGCGTGAAGCTCGAGGATGTTCTTACGGCCGGTCAGATCGGGCAACTCGACGGGGATGCGGCGGTCAAAACGACCGGGGCGCAGTAGAGCGGGATCGAGACTGTCGGGGCGGTTGGTTGCGGCAAGGACAACGATACCCTTGTGGTTATCGAAGCCATCCATCTCGGTCAGCAACTGATTGAGCGTCTGCTCGCGCTCGTCGTTGCCGCTAAAGCCGCCGCCATCGCGCTTCTTACCGATGGTATCGATCTCATCGATAAAGACGATACACGGGGCCTTTTCCTTGGCCTGCTTAAACAGGTCACGAACCTTTGCAGCGCCGCGACCAACAAACATCTCAACGAACTCAGAGCCCGAAATGCTAAAGAACGGAACACCGGCCTCGCCGGCAACAGCCTTGGCAAGCAGGGTTTTACCGGTACCCGGAGGGCCGACAAGGAGAGCACCGCGCGGCAGCTTTGCGCCGATTTCCTCGTAACGCTGCGGCTTCTCCAGAAAGTCGACGACCTCCTTGAGGGACTCCTTTGCCTCTTCCTGACCGGCGACATCCTTAAAGGTCACGCCCACGTCCTTGGAGGCGATCACACGCGCGCCGGACTTACCCAGTCCGCCGCCGCCAAAACCGCCGCCGCCAAAGTTCATCGACGGGCCGTCATCGCCCATGGCCTTCTTCATGCGGCGGTTGAGCCACCAACCGATGAGGAAGAAAATCGCCATGGGAAGAATAAGGGTGAGCAGGTAGTAGGTCATCAAACCCGAGTTTTTATCGGGAACGACCGACTCCAGCGAAGCGCCAGACTCAAGCACGCGATCGGTAAAGCCCGCATCGTTCGGCACACCGGTCGTCTTATAGGCGATGTTCTCGTCCTCGCCCTTCTTGGTGTAATAAATCGAGTAATCGTCCGTGTTGTACTCGACCTTGTCGACACTCTTCTTATCGAGCGCTTTGACAAACGTCGAGTAATCGGTCTTCGTAATCTGCTGCGTGTGACCGATGTTAGGGAACAGAACGGTCGAGAGCACGAGGTAGACGACGAAGGCGATGAGCACGTAGAGGATCATATTCCGTCTACGTTTGTTGTCATCCATCTCCATCTGCTTGAACTCCATCTACTGGGGTTGATAATGCTAACTAGAATACCCAACCCGGCCGGCGATAAACCGACGCCGGGCACGAAAGGATAGAGATGGCATCACTCGAAGTCGGCAAGGTTCAGATCTATACGGGCAACTGATCGCGATGAAACCCGACACCACAGAGCTCATACTGACCGGCCGCGGCCTGCTGCCCCTCGCTGACCTCGCCGACCTGGTCACCGAAATACGCCCCGTCAAACACTACTTCGACGAAGGCCTCCTGGCCCGCCAAGGCATCGAATACTAATTGATCCGAAGGGGACGGAGGAAAACGGATCATCGACATCACGACGGAGAGCAATGATCCATTTTCCTCCGACCCAAGGGATCATTAGGCGGTGGCGCGGCCGAGCCAGTTGCCGCTGTGGTGGTAGATGGTGAACATCGTGGCCGTAATGAGCCACGTTACGGGGTAGACCAGCAGTAGATGCTCGAGCGACGGATCGAAGGGCATGATCGCAAACACCCAGATCACCCTCAAGACAACGGTGCCAAAGATGGTGAGCATCATAGGCTGCAGACTCACGCCGGCGCCGCGAATGGAGCCCGACGCGTTTTCGATAATCGAGAAGATCGCGTAGAACGGCGCGATAAAACGAAGAATCGTCGTGGTGTACGCCGAAATCGAAGCATCGTCGACAAACAGACGCGACAACGGACCCGAGAACACCAGCAGCACGGCAGACAGGCCACCAATGAGCATAAACGACAGCACGAGCGACGTATGGTAGCCCTTGCGCATGCGCTCGTAGTTGCGCGCGCCAAAGTTCTGTGCCGAGAACGTGGTGATCGACACGCCGAGCGCCTCGGTAACCATCCAGATAATGCCATCCAGGCGCCCAGATAGACCCCAAGCAGTCGTGACATCGGCGCCAAACGAATTAACCGACACCTGGATCAACACGTTCGAGATCGAGTAGGCAGCCGATTGAAAACCGAGTGGCAGACCACACGAGATCATACTCTTGCAAATACCGCGATCGATGCCGAGCCTAGACAGCGAAAGACGCCATGCACCCGGAGCGCGCATCATGCGCAACACGATCATCGTTGCATTGGAGCAAATGGTCAGCGCCACTGCGATGCCACAGCCCAGCGCCTCCATATGAAGCACGGCAACGAAGATGACATCCAGCACCGCATTAACAAGGCAGCCGGAAGCAATAATCACAGCAGGCCCGCGCGTGTCGCCCACGGCGCGCAGCAGTGCCGTTCCCATATTGAGCAGCAGCGCTGCAACCATCGCGGCAAAATAACAGCGAGCATAGGCCACGCCCTCGGCCAATAGTTCATGCGGCGTGTTCATAAGCACCAGCATGGGCTCAACGAACACTATGCCAAGAATCGAGAAAACGATACCGCCCACCAGCGCGAGCGTCATGGCGGTATGGACCGATCGGCTCAGCCGCTCATCATCGTGCTGACCAAAATACTGACCGGTAATGACGGCACATCCAGCACCCACACCGACGCAAAAACCGATGCAGAGCTCGGTGAGCACCATCGTTGCTTGAATGCCGCCCAGCGCGAGCTTGCCGCCAAACTGACCGACGATATAGGTACCGATAAGCGTGTAGGCCTGCTGAAAAAACGAACTAAAAAAGATGGGAACGCACAGCGACAGCAGCTGTTGCCAAATGACACCCTGCGTTACATCGATAGCCGTAGATTTCTTAGCCACACGCCCTCCCCGCCAGCGTACGTCAAACAACAAAACGGCAATTTAAGACCAAAGCCAAAACCAGCTTAGCACCGACTGGCGGCGACCGAAACACCCCGAATTAGAGCGCGGTGCGGAATAACTGCCTAGTGATACAAACCCGGCTGGTAGTGATACTCATTGCTCACGTGAGGGCACAGCTGCCAAAAGGCAACGGCGCTCGCCGCGGCCACGTTGAGTGAATCGACCCCGTGCGCCATCGGAATGCGCACAGCTCGGTCACAGCCGGCAATAGTTTTAAAGCCCAAGCCGGCACCCTCGGTGCCCATAAAAATCGCCAAGCGATCAATCTTCTGCAGCACAGGATCGTCCAGCGAAACGGAATCGTCCGTCAACGCCATAGCGGCACACGAAAAGCCGGCATCATGAAGCGCGGCCAAGCCATCATGCGGCCACACACGAGCCTCGCTGCCAATGCGCGTCCACGGCACCTGAAACACGGTGCCCATGCTCACACGAGCCGAGCGACGATACAGCGGATCGCAGCACGTAGGGCTCACCAGAATGCCGTCAACGTTCAATGCGGCAGCCGAGCGGAAAATCGCGCCAACATTGGTGTGATCGACAATACCCTCAAGCACGCACACGCGCACCGGACGATCCCCCGCCGCCTCGACGACGCCGCCCAAGAACTCATCAACCGGAATCTGACGCGGGCGACGGAACGCCGCCAGCGCGCCGCGCGTCACGTTAAAGCCCGTCAACTGCTCCATGAGCTCCATGGAGGCCACGAACACAGGAACAGGACCCGCGCCCTCGCGCACAACCAGGCGCTCGAACAGCGGCATCATCTGATCGAGCCAGCGTTCGCCCAACAGAAAGCTCACCGGCTCGTATCCGGCGCGCACGGCACGCTCGATGACCTTGGCGCTCTCGGCGATAAAGATGCCCTTTTGCGGCTCCAGCACGCAGCGCAGCTCGCGCTCGGTCAGTCGCACATAGGCATCGAGCCGCTCGTCCTCGAGCGAATCAATTCGCAGAACCTCAACGGCATCAGTCATAGCAGCCAGCCCGCACCTTTCTTTGCAGCACCTATACAAATATCGGGGCAACGCCATGCGCCGCCCCGTCATTCATTTCAACCCGATAATACCGAAGGGATAATCGGTTTTACGCCTCAATGCGACGATACGTCACGAACTCATAATCGACGCCCTCGTCACCCTCACCGGCGGCAATCGTCGCGACCCCGCTACGCTGCGCAATCTCCCACGCAGGATCGGCTTCCAAATCGGGAAAGTACGTATCCACGACATGCACGCAGTGGTTATGCGTGACCTCGGCTTCGGCGCAATACGGCAGAAACTGCCGATACACCTCGCCGCCACCGATCACCCGGGCAACGGACTCATCGGCAACCGCAGCGAGCGCCTCGTCGATGCTATGCACCACGTCGACGCCCTCGGCAGCAAAGCCCTCGTCGCGGGTGAGCACGATATTGCGGCGGTTCTTGAGCGGACGCCCGCCGGGGAAACTCAGCAGCGTCTTGCGCCCCATGATGACCGGGCAACCTTTGGTGCACGCCACAAAATGGCGCATGTCGGCGCGATTGGACACGACCATATCGCCCTCGCAGCCAATGCCCCAGTCTTCACACACGGCGACGATGGCAGAAAGCTTACACGTCATGCCCGCCACCTAAACCGCAATGGGAATATTCTTGACCTGCGGGCCGTGCTCGTAGCCCTCGACGATCAGGTCGTCGGTCGTAAACGCATAGAAATCATGCACGTCGGGGTTAAGCGTTACCTTAGGCGCCGCAAACTGCGGGCGCTCGATAAGCTCACGGACGATATTGACATGACGGTCGTAAATGTGGGCATCGGCAATCACATGCAGCAGCTCACCGGGAATCATATCGACCGACTGTGCGACCATCATCAACAAGATGGCGTACTGGCACACATTCCAGTTATTCGCGGCCAAAATGTCCTGACTGCGCTGGTTGAGAATCATGTTGAGCGTGGGCTTATCGTCCTGCGGGCGCTGTGTCACGTTATACGTCACGCTGTACGCGCACGGATACAGGTGCATCTCGGAAAGGTCGCTAAACACGTACGTGTTGGTCATGATGCGGCGGCTGTACGGCGTGTGCTTGAGATCGTACAGCACGCGGTCCATCTGGTCAAAGTCGCCCTCGGCATAATGGCTCTTCTGGCCAATCTGGTACCCGTAGGCTTTACCGATGGAGCCAGTCTCGTCGGCCCACTCATCCCAAATATGGCTGTTGAGATCATGCACGTTATTGGACTTCTTTTGATAGATCCACAGGATCTCGTCCATGGCGGACTTGAGCGCCGTACGACGCAGCGTAAGCGCGGGGAACTCCTCGCGCAGGTCGTAGCGCGCCGTGACGCCAAAGTTTTTAATGGTATAGGCAGGGGTGCCATCCTCCCACACCGGGCGGACCTTTTGGCCCTCGGTGGTGGTGCCATGGTCCAAGATATCGCGGCACATGGTTACAAACTGTTGATCAGCCTTGCTCATTGACCCTCCTGTCAGTCGCCTACAAGCGAGATTCATTGTAGCCCAGGCGCACGCGGCCCCACAGCCCAAACATAAGCCCTCATTTTCTGACATATGTCAGAAATTCCTTGCGCAAATCCGCACGTTCGCTATTCTATTGTTGACATATGTCAGATTTGGAGAGTGTATGGCAGGAAGACGCGAAAAACTGCGCCGCGTTAGAATCATCCCCGAATATCGCGGCTTTACCCCCGATGGCCTTGCCAGCGGAGACGCTATCGATATGACGGTCGACGAGCTCGAGGTGCTGCGCCTATGCGACCTGGAAGACCTCAATCAGGAGGAAGTCGCCCAGAGCATGGGCATTGCCCGCGCCACGGTGGCGGCAATCTGCAGCCGCGCGCATCGCAAGGTGGCAAACGCGTTGGTCAATGGACGGGCGATCGTCATCGAGGGCGGCAATATCGCATACTCCCCCATCACCACGACAACGGCCGCATGGCCAGCAAAGGAGGTCGACACCATGAGGGTGGCAACCACGTACGACAACGGCAACATCTTTATGCACTTTGGCCGCAGCGAGCAGTTCAAGATCTACGACATTCAGGATGGCAAGGTGCTCAACGAGCAGGTCGTAAGCACCGGTGGCACCGGCCACGGCGCCCTGGCGGGCCTACTCGCCAACGGCGGCGTGGACACGCTCATCTGCGGCGGCATCGGCGGTGGCGCTATCAACGCGCTTGCTCAAACCGGCATCACGGTATATGCAGGTGCCCAGGGCAACTGCGACGCTTGCGTCGAGGCACTTATCGCCGGCACGCTCGCACAGAACGGCGAGGCCACGTGCAGCTGCCACGGCCATGACCACGAGCACGCCCATGAGCACGGCGAATCCTGTGGTTGCCACGGCCATCACGAGCACGAGGGCCACGAGGGCTGCGGCTGCCACTAACGGCACGGCACCGCGAACTCGGGGCGCGACGCTGAACGCAACCCAACAATCAAAGCCAACAACAAAGGCCACCCGGTAGCTTCCGAGTGGCCTTTGCCATATCAAGCTGGAATTACAGCACTATTTCTTATTACGCATCTGCGCTTCCATCTGGCGCAGCAGCTCCATATCGGACTTGGGACCGCCCGTACCCAGGCCGCCCATGCCGCCCAGACCCATAGCGTCCAGGCCAGGGATATTGGGCATGCGCATCCTCTTGCCCTTCTTTCCCTTTTTGCCCTTCTTGCCGCCGGCCTGTGCCTGATTGGCCATCGTGCGCATGCGGCCCATCATCTTATTCATCTCGCCCCACTGCTTCATAAGGCTGTTTACCTCAGTGGGGGTCACACCGGCGCCCTTGGCGATACGCGCGCGGCGCTGGCCGTTGATGATGGAGGGACGCAGACGCTCCTCCTTGGTCATCGACATGATAATGGCCTCGTTCTTGTCGAAGATGCCCTCGTCCAAGTTGCCGCCCATCTGGTTGAGCGCGCGCTGGCCACCGGGAAGCATGCCCAGGATACCCTTCATACCGCCCATCTTTTTGACGGCTTTCATCTGGTCGAGCATATCGTTCATGGTGAAGCCCTCGCGCAGCATACGCTCGGCAGCCTCAAGCTGCTCTGCATCGGCTGCCTCCTGGGCCTTCTCGATAATGCCGACGACATCGCCCATGCCCAAGATTCGCTTGGCCATGCGGTCGGGGTAGAACGGCTCCAGCGAATCGGGTTTCTCGCCCATGCTCACAAACTTGATGGGCTTGCCGGTCACCTGACGCACCGAAAGTGCGCCACCGCCACGGGCGTCGCCATCGAGCTTGGAGATAATCACGCCATCAAAGTCGGTGCGCTCGGCAAACGTCGAGACCACATTGACGATATCCTGGCCGGTCATGGCATCGACGACCATCAACACCTGGTCGGGCTTGACGGCCTTCTTGATGTCGACGGCCTCCTGCATCATCTGCTCATCGATCTGAAGACGACCGGCGGTATCGACGATGACCACGTCGCGCAGGTGGTCGACGGCCTCCTGGATGGCGCCCTTGGCGATGTCGACCGGGTGCGCGCCGTCACCGCGGAAGACCGGCACGCCGATCTCGCCACCAAGCGTGGCCAGCTGGTCGGCAGCGGCGGGACGATAGACGTCGCACGCGGCGAGCAGCGGCGAGCGGCCCTGCTTCTTGAGCAGGTAGGCCAGCTTTACGGCAGCCGTGGTCTTACCGGAACCCTGCAGGCCCACGAGCATGATGACATTGGGGATGCGGTTGCTAAAGACGAGCTTGCTCTCGGTGGAGCCGAGCATCTCGGTGAGCTCGTCGAGCACGATCTTGACGACGTTTTGCGCCGGCGACAGCGACTCCATGACCTCGGCGGTCATGCAGCGCTCCTTGGTCTTGGCGACGAACTCCTTGACAACCTTGAAGTTGACGTCGGCCTCGAGCAGCGCCATGCGAATGTCGCGCATGGCCGAGGTGATATCGGCCTCGGTCAGCTTGCCCTTGCCGCGCAGGCGGTCAAATGTGTCGTTGAGGCGATCGCTCAGGGAATCAAACACTAGTCACTCCTTAATTGGACTCGCCCACCAGGGCGCGGCAGAAATCTTTGGCATTGAACTCCTGCAGGTCATCGACCTGCTCGCCCACGCCCACGCGCAGGATCGGGAGCTTGAGCTTCTCGGCCACGGCCATGGCGATTCCGCCCTTAGCCGTGCCGTCGAGCTTAGTCATGATAATACCGTCCAGGCCCAGTGCCTCGTTAAACTCGAGCGCCTGGTTCAGACCGTTCTGGCCGGTGGCGGCATCGATCACGAGCACGACTGAGACGGGCATGGGGCCGGCGGCCATATTGGCGGCGCGCTTACGCGTCACGTTAACCACCTTGGCAAGCTCGCGCATGAGCTCGGGGCTCGTGTGCAGACGACCGGCAGTGTCGATAAGCACCAGGTCGCTGCCGCGCTTGTCGGCCTCGTCGAGCACGTCGTAGCAAACACTTGCCGGATCGGAGCCGCGGTCACGCTTGATGACGGGGACGCCGGCGCGCTGGCCCCACACATCGAGCTGCTCGATGGCGGCGGCGCGGAAGGTGTCGGCCGAACCGATCACCACGTTCTTGCCGCGGGCGGCCATGGCGCTCGCAATCTTACCGACCGTCGTGGTCTTGCCGGCACCGTTAATGCCCACAAACAGCACGCAGCTCGGCGTATCGGAGAACGGATCGCGCTCGATGGGCACAAAGTGCTGCTCAAGCTGCTCGGCCAGGGCGCGACGGAGTTGCGGGGCGGTCTTGAGGTTCTTCTTGGCCGCGGCATCGCGCAGGTCATCGGAGACCTGAATGGCGATCTCGGCGCCCATGTCACCCATGACGAGGGTGTCCTCCAGGTCCTCCCAAAAATCCTCGTCGACCTCGCCGCCAAAGTAAAAGACCTCGTTGAGGGCCTCGCGACTGCGCTCAAGTCCGCGCGAGAGAGCATCGAAGAATCCCATTATGCATTCACGACCTTTCCGGTTTCGCGATCGAGTTTTTGCGAGACGACGCGACTGACGCCGTCGGCTTGCATCGAGACGCCATAGAGGACGTCAGCGTCCTCCATAGTACGGCGCTGATGCGAAATGACCAAGAGCTGCGTATCGGAACGCAACACATCGAGCGCGCCGATGAGCTTGGACAGGTTGGCGTCATCGAGTGCCGCCTCGACCTCGTCCAGCACATAGAACGGCACCGTGCGCGTGCGGTACACGGCAAAGAGCAGGGCGAGCGCCGTCAGGCTCTTCTCGCCGCCCGACATGAGCATCATCTTGGCGATGCGCTTGCCGCGCGGCTGCGCCACGACCTCGATACCCGTCTCGGCAGGATGCTCGGGATCGGTCATCTCCAGATGAGCCTGACCGCCCGGGAAGAGCATAGCGAAGATCTCGCGGAAGTTCGCGTCGACCTTCTCAAACGTCACCAGGAAGGCTTTACGCATCTTACGGTCGATGGCCACGGTAATCTTGGTGAGCGCCTTGCGCGCGCTCTCAAGATCGGCCAGCTGCTCCTCGATGTAATCGGCGCGGCGCTTGAGCTGCTCGTACTCCTCCATGGCAACCTGGTTCACAGGGCCCAGGTTGTTGATCTGGCGCACGAGCTGGTTGAGTTCGCGCTCGGCGGCATCGCGGTCCGTGGGCGCCGGAAGCATGAGCGCTTCCTCGAGTACCGTGGTGCCATCGGCGGTAATGGCCTTAATGGCGGCCTCTACCTGCACCTCGAGCTTACCACGCGCGACCTTGAACTCGTTTTGCGTGGCGGAAGCGGTATCGACCCGCTCCTTAGCGCGGGCAACCTCTGCCTTGGCATCCTCGATGGTCTTCTTGAGCGAGGCCGAGTCCGCCTCCTCGAGTGAAGCCTGATCGCGCAGGCGCGCGGCCCAATCCGAGGCACGCTCCAGCAGGGCCGAATAGCGCTCGTGCATGGGATCGACGCGCAGGCGCAGCAGCTCGAGCGAGCGCGAGGCCTGGCGTGTTCCGCGGATACGACGGTCGATGCCCTCAAGACGATGCTCCAGGTCGGGCACGCGGCCCTTCAGCGAACGCAGGCGTTCGCTCGTCTGGGCTAGGCGAACCTTGGCGTCGGCGAGCTTGCCGGCAGCCTCGGAATCGTCACGGCGAACGCGGTCGAGTTCGTCGTTGGCCTCGGCAATCTGCAAGCCCAGATCGCTTGCCTGCGCGCGGGCCTCGTCACGCGAACGGGTGAGCTCGTCAACGCGCGGGCGCGCAGCGCGAACGGCTTCGGAAGCCTGCTCGCGGCGCTTGGAGATGCGCACGCGCTCGACCTCGGCATTGTTGGCGCTTTGCTCCAAGCGGCCGATCTCGGAGAGCAGCGAGCGGCGCTCGCCCTCAAGACGGGCGATCTCGCCGGCGGCATCGCCCTCAGCGGCACGCGCTTCCTCAACGGCCGCATTGGCCTCAACGACCTGACCTGACACATGTTCAAACACGGCAGCCAGATCGGGCTCCAGACCCTCTAACTCGCGGATACGGCGCTTGCGCTCCAAGGCACCCGACGCCTCGCCGGCATCGAGGCCCACGCGCACCAGGCCGCCGCAGGCGACGCGGGCGCCATCGGGGGTCACGTAAGTCACGCCGTCAACGACCGGCGCCGACAGCGCGGCAGCAAGATCGTCCACTACGTAATATCCGCCGAGTAACGCCTCGACGACGGGACCGTAGCCTGCGCGCACGGACAGACGATCAACCAGACGGGTACCGGCAGCGCCCTCAGCGGCGGTAGAGCCGCTCACGCCGCGCGCCACCAGCAGCGCCTCGCCCGAGGCCTTCTTCTGGTCCAGAGCGGCACGACCGGCACGCTCAAGCGCGGACGTATCGTCGAACAGCAGTGCATCGATATCGCCGGCGAGCAATTGCTCAACCAAGCCCTCAAGCTCGCGCGGGGCCTCGAGTACGTCGCCCAGACGACCAGAGACATCATCACCCAGCGCACCCATCAGACGGCTCACCAGCGGCGAGCTGTCGGCCATGCGGGCATCGAGTTTCTTTTGGCTGGCAAGCTCCGAGCGCACCTCGGATAACTTGTTGCGCGCCTCGCTCTCGCGGGCACGCAGGTCCTTCAGGGCCGCGCGTGCGGACTCGGTGGCCTCACGCGCATCGATCTGAGCCTGGCGCGCTTCCTCAAGAGCGCCCTCAAGCTCCTCTGCGCGGTCGCGACGGCTCTCTAGCGAGGCCGTGACCTCCTCGAGCTGCTCGTCAATCTGCTCCAGGCGCGAGGCATACATGTTGTCCTCGACCTCGGCATTGCTCAGCGAGTCCTTCACCTTGGCGAGCTCGAGCGCGGCGTTATCGGCCACGCGCTGAACATCGCGCTGTTCACGCGTAAGCTGCGAAATCTGATTGTCGAGCGCCACGCGCCGCTCGTGGAGCTCAGCGGCAGCAGGACCAGCGGCGTCAACGTCCTCCTGGGCCTGCATGTGCGCACCGGTCACTTCCTCAAGCTGCGCACGCGCGTCCTCGAGCTCCTCGACCACGCGACGTCGCTGATGCTCGGAGCTCGAAATCTGCCCGCGCATGTCGGACAGGCGCGACACCATGTTGTGGCCCTTTTCCTCGAGCAGGCGCATGTCGGAGTTAATGCGGCCGACCACATCTTGCATATGGCGGCGCTGCTCGCCCAGGTCGCCCACAAACAGGCCCTTTTCCTCGAGCATGACCTGGAGCTTCTCGAGCTCGCGCTCCTTTTCGCCCAAGCGGTACTGCGCAAGCTCAAGCTCGGCAGCGCCCTCCTTGGAGCGGCTCTCCAGGTCGTTCCACTGCGACTGCAGCGAACGAAGCTCGTCGACGGCCAGCATCTGCGTAAGCTCGTTCGCGCGCGAGGACAACTCTTTGTACTTGCGCGCGCGATCGACCTGACGCTCCAGCGGCCGCAGCTGACGGGCGATCTCCTTATTGATGTCGCGGGCACGCATCAGGTGCTCGTCCATCGACTTAATTTTTTTGAGCGCACGCTCCTTGCGGCGCTTGTGCTTGGAGATGCCGGCGGCCTCCTCGATAAGGGCGCGGCGCTCCTCCGGGCGGCTCTGCAAAATGGCGTCGAGCTTGCCCTGGCTGATGATGGAATGCGTATCCTTGCCCAGGCCCGAATCGTGCAGGATGTCCTGAATGTCCATCAGGCGGCACGGACTCGAGTTGATGAGGTACTCGCTTTCGCCCGAGCGGTACATGCGACGGGTGATGGCGACTTCGTCAAAATCGACAGGCAGCATATGGTCCGAGTTATCGAGCACCAGCGTAACCTCGGCAACACCCACCGGCTTGCGCGCCGACGAGCCCGAGAAGATGACATCCTCCATGGCCTGGCCGCGCAGCTGCTTGGCGCTCTGCTCGCCCAGGACCCACAGAATCGAGTCGGAAATGTTCGATTTTCCCGAGCCGTTTGGACCGACGATGACGGTCAGGCCCGGCTCAAACGTCATATGGGCGCGGTCGGCAAACGACTTGAACCCTTTGAGCGTGAGGGACTTGAGATACACGGTTCCTCGCTTAAACAGGCTTCTTGTTAAGAATCACGCCGTTGGTGATGTAGCCCATGCGGTCGAGCGCCTCGAGTGCAGCGGCTCCCTCGGCTTCCTTCTTAGAGGAACCGGAGCCGCGACCCTGGCGAATACCATCGATCAAAACCACAGCGGTAAAGGTGGGCGCATGCGCCGGGCCCTCGGAGCCAACGAGCTTGTACGCCGGAGGTTCGTGACCGTCGGCTTGCACGCACTCCTGCAAAAACGACTTGGGGTTCGCAGGATGCTCGGCACGCTCGGAAGCCAAATGCGGCTTAAGCGTACGATGGATAAACTCCGCTGCGGCATCCCAG
>WGSL01000017.1 GCA_014871665.1 Collinsella sp.
GCGTTTGAGGGCTTTAACAATGCCGCCGAGCTCGACAGCAACCTGATCATCATCGTCAACGATAACGACCAGTCCATTGCCGAAAACCACGGTGGCCTCTATCGCAATCTGGCCGAGCTGCGCACCAGCAACGGCACCTGTGAGCGCAACGTTTTCCGCGCGATGGGACTCGACTACCGTTATTTGGACGCCGGCAACGACGTTTTGGCCCTGGTCGACGCGCTGCAGGAACTGCGCAATATCGATCATCCCATCGTGCTGCACGTCTCCACCGCCAAGGGCAAGGGCTTTGAGCCGGCCCAGAGCGACCCCGAACGCTGGCACCACGTGGGTCCGTTTGACATGGCGACTGGACGCAAGCTCTGCCCGGGCCATCCGAGCGAGCCCGCACCGCGCACCTATGCCGATATTACGGGCGAGGCGCTCAGCGCCGCCATCGAGCGCGATCCGCAGGTCGTGGGCATCACGGCCGCCACGCCCTACATCATGGGCTTTACACCCGAGCTTCGCGCTGCCGCCGGCAAGCAGTTTGTCGACGTGGGCATTGCCGAGGAACACGCCGTGACCTTTGCCACCGCGCTTGCGCGCTCGGGCGCCAAGCCAGTCTTTGGTGTGTACGGCACGTTTTTGCAGCGCGCCTACGACGAACTGTGGCACGACCTGTGCCTCAACGATGCCCCCGCAACCATCTTGGTGTTTGGCGCGTCGATCTTTGGCACCACGTCCGAGACACACCTCTCGTTCTTTGATATTTCCATGCTGGGCGCTCTTCCCAACATGTGCTACTTGGCGCCGGCCTGCATGGAGGAATACCTGTCCATGCTGAGCTGGTCGCTCGACCACCGCGAGCATCCCGTGGCGATCCGCGTACCGGGCATTGGCTTGGTTAGCCGCCCCGATCTGGCGCCCGCCGAAGACACCGAGTACAGTGCCGTTCGCTACAACGTGGTGCGCCAGGGTCGCGACGTTGCCGTGCTCGCACTTGGCGATTTCTTTGAGCTGGGCGAGCGTGTGGCAAACCGCTTGGCCGCCGAGTACGGTATCGAGGCCACGCTCGTCAACCCTCGCTTTGCAACCGAGCTCGACCGCGAGTTCCTCGACAGCCTTGCCGCCGAGCATCGCGTTGTCGTCACCCTCGAGGACGGCATCTTGGACGGCGGCTGGGGCGAGCGCGTGGCGTGCTACCTGGCCTGCACGCCGTTGCGCACGCGCACCTTCGGCATCGCCAAGGGCTTCCCCGACCGCTACGACCCCAACGAGCTGCTCGCTCAGAACGGCATGACGGTCGAGAACATGGCCGCCGAAGCCGTAAGGCTACTCAACGAGTAAGAAAACCTCCGCAAGGGAAGCGCCCCTGCGGAGGTTTTTATTTTCGCGACGCGATTATCTCAATCTGTAACATCTAGGGCCCGAATTCCCGTCTAACTGTTACAGATCTAGACAAAGCAGTAAGGTATGCTGCCGCATCGGCCAGAACCACCACAAAGGTGCCTGTCCCCTTTGTGGTGGTTTTCGCTGCCGCCATTATAGCGACCGCTGCGGGCGACCACGCCGTCCGCAAAGCGCTATCTCAGCTGTAATAATCGGCGTTTGCCCAGATAAAACCTGCCAAAATAAACCTGTCCCTTTTTGGTAGGTAGAATTACCCATAAGGTAAGTATGTTTCTGAGTTATTTCGTGTTGACCCATTTGAGCGCGATAGGGTATAACTCTACTCAACCGCTAGGGATTTTATTGAGAAAGGTGTTCTACCATGAGCAAGAACCTCTCCCAGCAGGTCGTTCTCGACCGCCGCGGCTTCGTTGCCGCTACCTTCGCAACCGTCGCCGGCCTTGGTCTTGCCGGCTGCTCCGACACCAGCGCCGAGGCCGACAAGGGTTCCGCCGCCGGCTCCTCCAAGGGCTCCAATGATACCGAGGCTTCCACCACGCTCGACGCCAAGGCATTCGACAAGCTCGTCGACAACGGCCCCAAGGCCGATGACGATGCCATCGCCGCCAGCACCTGGGCCACGGCCGTCAAGGACGCCGGCGTCTTTACGATCGGTGGCGTTCAGACCTCCACACTCTTCTCCCTCCTCAACGAGAAAGACGGTCAGACCCGCGGCTTCGACGCCGGTATCGCACAGCTCCTGTCCAACTACATTCTGGGCGAGAACAAAGTCGAGATCACCCAGGTGACCTCGGACACGCGCGAGTCCGTCCTGCAGAACGGCCAGGTCGACGCCGTCTTTGCCACCTACACCATCACTGACGAGCGCAAGAAGCTCGTCTCCTTTGCCGGCCCCTACTACTACACCCAGCAGGCCATCCTGGTACTCGCCGATAACGACGACATCAAGAGCGTCGACGACCTGGCCGACAAGAACGTCGCCGTCCAGTCCGGCTCCAACGGCCCTGCCATCCTGGAGGAGCTCGCACCCAAGGCCAGCCAGCAGGAGTTCAAGACCGACGAGGAGGCCCGCCAGGCACTCCAGCAGGGTCGCGTTGACGCCTACGTCATCGATAACAATATGCAGCAGAGCGCCCTGGTCCGCGAGCCCGGTAAGTATAAGATTGCCGGCAAGCCCTTCGGCAGCAAGGAGCCCTATGGTATCGGCCTGCCGCTCGATTCCGACGGCGTCGCCTTTGTCAACGACTTCCTTAAGAAGATCGAGGACGATGGCACCTGGACCGAGCTGTGGCAGATCTGCATCGGCGACCGTACGGGCGACACCAATGTTCCCGAGCTGCCCGAGATCGGCGCCTAGGCAGCGAGCCTGGTAACGACCGCAACGAAACCATATGGAAACGCATGGTGCGCTTTATTGCGGTAAACTGTTTCCTCACTGAGTTGTCGGGGCTTCCGTACACACGGGAGCCCCTTTCCTTATCGGCGGGAGGTCCGCATGAGTCTCTCCGAACTCTGGTCGCTCTATGGCCAGAACTATATCGACGCGCTGCTCGCAACCTGGGGCATGACGCTTGAGTCGTTTGCCATCGCCATGGTGCTGGCCGTCGCCGTCACCGTGATGCGCGTGTCGCCGCTCAAGCCGCTGCGCGTCTTTGGCGACCTGTATGTCCAGGTCTTCCGTAACATCCCCGGCATCGCGCTGCTCATCATCGTCGTCTACGCGCTGCCGCCGCTCAAGGTCGTCCTGCCCTACCGCACCTGCGTTATCGTCGCCACGGTCCTCTTGGGCTCGGCCTTTGGCTCCGAGAACTTTATGAGCGGCATCAACACCGTCGGCGTCGGTCAGGTCGAAGCCGCCCGTTCGCTCGGCATGAGCTTCAGCCGCATCCTCGCCAAGATCGTGATTCCGCAGGCGCTGCGCTCGAGTGTGCTGCCCATGACCAACCTCTTTATCGCCGTCATGCTCACCACCGCACTCGGCAGCCAGGTGCCGCTTAAGCCGCAAGAGCTCACCGGCGTGGTGAGCCATATCAACACGCGCTCGCTCGGCGGCGTCGCCGCGTTCTTTATCTCGGCGCTCGGCTACCTGGGCACGGCCTTTGTGGTGAGCCACATTGGCAACTACATCGATAAGAAGGTGAGGATCCTCCGATGAGCAAGCACTCCACCTCCGCGCTCACCATGCGCGATGCGCTCTACGAGGCTCCCGGCCCCAAGATGCGCGCCAAGATTCGCATCGGCACCGCCATCTCGCTTGTTGCCGTCGCCGCGCTCGTCGTCCTCGTGCTGCAGCGCTTTTATGTGACCGGTCAGCTTTCGGTCCACTATTGGTATTTCTTTACGCACCTCACCACCTGGAAGTTCCTGCTTGCCGGCTTTGAGGGCACCGTTAAAGTCGCACTCACCGCTGGCGCCATTGCGCTGGTGCTGGGCTTAGCCCTTATGCTCGGCCGCACCAGCGACATTAAGCCGCTCCAGCTGGTCTGCCGCGTGCTCACCGATTTTTTCCGCGGCGTACCGAGCCTGCTGTTCATCTACTTCTTCTTTTTGGTGCTGCCCCAGTACAAGATCGCACTGCCGTCGTTTTGGATGCTCACGCTTCCCGTCGCGCTCGCCGCCGCCGGCGTACTCGCCGAGATCTTCCGTGCCGGCGTCAACGCCGTGCCGCGCGGCCAGGTCGAGGCGGCCCAGGCACTCGGTCTCTCCAAGGCTAAAATCACCTTTAAAATCGTGTTGCCGCAGGCGATTCGGTTTATTATTCCGTCGTTGATTTCGCAGCTCGTGGTCGTAGTCAAAGACACCACCGTCGCCTATGTGGTGAGCTACCCCGACCTCATGCAAAACGCCCGCGTGCTCATTACCAACTACGATGCCCTCGTATCGGTCTACCTGGTGATCGCAGTCATCTACATCCTCATCAACGTCGCGATCAACAAGGCCGCTGTCTATGTTTCGCACAAGACCGGCGCGACCATCATCCGCTAACGCTTTACCATTTCGAGTCATAAGGAGCCGAGCACCATGGCACAGAGCACCTCTTCCACCGGCAATCAGCCGCTGATCGAGCTCAGACACGTCGATAAGCACTATGGCGACCTGCACGTTCTCAACGACATCAATCTGTCGGTCGACCGCGGCGAGGTCGTCGTGGTGATTGGCCCCTCGGGCTCGGGCAAGTCGACCATGTGCCGCACCATCAACCGCTTGGAAACCATCGACTCGGGCGAGGTCCTCATCGAGGGCGAGCCGCTTCCGCAGGAAGGCAAAGACCTTGCCCGCATGCGCGCCGAGTTGGGCATGGTGTTCCAACAGTTCAACCTGTTCGCACATATGACCGTACTGCAGAACGTCATGCTGGGGCCGGTCGACGTGCTGGGCGTGTCCAAGGAGGAGGCTCGTGAGCGCGCCATGGACCTGCTGAGCCGCGTGGGCGTGGCCGAGCAGGCCGACAAGGTGCCCGCGCAGCTCTCGGGCGGCCAGCAGCAGCGCGTGGCCATCGCTCGTTCACTCGCCATGCAGCCCAAGGCTATGCTCTTTGACGAGCCCACAAGCGCCCTCGATCCCGAAATGATCAACGAGGTGCTCGAGGTCATGGTCCGTCTGGCCCAGCAGGGCATGACGATGATCGTCATTACGCACGAGATGAACTTTGCCCGCCGCGTGGCCGATCGCGTCGTCTTTATGGCCGACGGCCAGATCGTAGAAACCGGCACGCCCGACGAGTTCTTCGACCACCCCCAGACCAAGCGCGCCCAGGACTTCCTCAACTCCATCAAGGGCCACTAACCCAATTGCCGCGCGGGGCAAATTCATCACCAGCGTTTGCCCCGCGCACCCCTGTGCCATGTCCACCCGGATTCGAAAGCAACACCTATGATCGGAACACGTACTTCCTCGTCCTATACCCCGCATGTCGACGTCGCCCCCGCCGACCGTCCGCTCATCCTCGTCGCGCCGCGCTGGGAAGAGGCAGAGCCGTTTTTAACCGAGATGCTCTCCCCCAACGAGGAAATCGCAAGTGTCTTTGTCGATGCCATCCTTGCCGCTGGCGGCCTGCCGCTGCAGATGTCCATCACCGAGGACATTGAGGTCATCCGTCATTACGTTGATATCGCCGACGGCATCGCCATCCCCGGCGGCCCCGACGTCAATCCCAAACGTTGGGGCGATGATCGACCCTACGATCCCACCCTCTGCTGCGAGATTCGCGATAGCTTTGAGTTTAAGCTGGTCGGCGAGGTGCTTCGCGCCAAGAAGCCGCTCTTTACCACCTGCCGAGGCACGCAGCTGCTCAATGTCGCCACCGGCGGCACCCTGTGCATGGACGTGCCGAGCCTGGGTGCGCGCGAGGGCCGCACGCAGTGGCGCCATACCCACGTGCTCAACGATCCCGTGCACCCCATCGAGGTCGTGCCGGGCTCGCTGCTGGAGCGCGCGGTTGGCGGGCACAGGCTGATCCAGACCAACTCGGCACATCACTGCTGCGTCGACCGTCTGGGTAAAAGCACGCGCTTGGTCGCCAAGGCAACCGACGGCGTTCCCGAGTGTATCGAAGTCGAAGGCCAGCCGTTCTGCTTGGGTGTGCAATGGCACCCCGAGTACACGTGGAAGACGCTCGAGACCGACTTTAACCTGTGGAAGTCGTTTGTCGAGGCAGCGGCAAAGGTCAAGCAGGCCCGCTAGCCCGCAAACCACTCAGGTTAAAGCCTCCTATGCCAGGCGGGCGAACACCAGCCACGGTGCCCGCCCGCCTGCATTTGGTTTGCTCGGTATGATTATCCCTCACAAACAATCAAATAAATCTCGACCGCAATCGGTCGATAGTGAAGCAAATGGTAAAAAAGCTTGCTACGTTTATTAGGCAGTCAATTAAAATCGAAACGCATTGGCCGTCCCCCAACGGGGTCACACCGCAAATCCACATGAGCATCGAGGACGGAAGCGGAAGCATGGAATTGGCCCCGAGCTGTATGTAGATCGCTACAACATTGACAAGCAGCAGCATGCCAATCGGACCGAAGCCGGACCCAAAATAGGAAACAGCAATCACGCAAGAGACCACATATGCAAGGCAGACGACACTCGCCAGAAGAAGTCGATAGCAAAAAAAATTCAGGTTGAAATACTGCTGAGCATCCAAAACGATTACGCAGTTAAGACAGTACAAAACGACACTTGACAGGATAAATGCGCCCAAAAGGGCAAAAGAAGACAGCACCACTCGCGCAACGATAGCGCACACACGCTTCCCTCCCCGAGCCTCCGACAACCCCCACGGTTCCTCAATAAAGCCCGAACTGACAAAGCGCGGCACAATGCAAGCCGCGATGAACGGAAAGAACAATGCATGAGCCAACGGGGCCACGTTGAACAGCAGACCGCGGAAAACCCCTGCATTACCAAATAGAAGGACATCCTCTGCCGATAGCCGAAGTGTCGGGTCTGGGAAAAAGCCCAAGAAACTGTTCTCACGGAGGCTACAGAACCACATCGGGAAAGAATTAAGCTGCAATACCACCATGCACGCATAAATTACCAGGATTAAGGCGTACGTCCATTTGCTCACATGCCTCAATTCTGAATGAAGAAATCTTCTAGTCTGGCGAGCCATTGAGCACACCCCCAGCGCGAAAGCTCACGAGAGCGTAAATCAATACCGATAGACAGCTGGCTGCCACGCCATATCCCAGAAGTGTCAGCTGCCTCATATCGCTATACCCAAGAGCACTTCCGACTCCAAGATACGGCCCCGGAAGAAGGAAAATCCATCGCAAGGACGGTATGGGCGCCTGAAAGTAAGTTCCGTAGAGCGTCAAGCTCATGACAAATCCGATTATTATCACAGCCCCGCTAAATACAGCGCTGCTTGTAATCCGATAGATGGTTACCGTCTCCAACGCAACCGATATCACCAATACAGCGTTGACTATCATTGCAGGCAAAAATGCAGCCAGCATGCTATGCGCATAGTTTTGCCCTCCACGTGTTATCGCTATTGCAAAAAGAAGAAGGCAAAGCGCACTATATGCTGCGCCAATTATTAAAGCAGACGAAAGCACATGTGCTAGGACCCCATTAAAGCGGGTAAGACCTCTTACTGAAGAAATTCGGTGTCCCTCTTCATAGCCGCGCTCCTGTAAAATCGCCAGGCAAACGATGAGCGGAACGAACAGAGACGTGCCGGCAAAAGCACTGCGCACAAGGGACTCATCGGGTGCAGAAGGATCGATTACATTCCAGCAGAAACCAATATCCTCCCCAAAAACGCTATTGCCAAAGGCGAGCAACGTTGTTCCGTTTTTTAGAAAGACACCGAAGAGAAGGCCGAACGCCAGAATAAGCGCAAGACCAAACTTCGCCGGAAACATCCTGTGCAAACGCATCATATCTGCCTTTATGGGATGAATCGCCCGCTTCATAGCGAGACCGCCTTCATCAAGCGCCTGTAATACTCTTTTAGGGACGACGCCTCATCCCTTATGACGTCCATCGATTCCTTTTTCAGCAGTTCGCCGTCATGAATAAACACGCAACTTGTTGCAACTGATGCCAACTCATCCAAATCATGGCTAGAGATGAGCATGGTCTTACCCTGTTCTCGATTCAATCGACCGATAAGGGCCCATATACTCTCGATGCCCAGCGGGTCCAAACCGTTTGCTGGCTCATCAAAAATAAGCAGGTCAGTGTCACCCAACAAAGCCGTAGCTATATCCAGCCGCCGTTTCATTCCCAGAGAAAAACTGCTTACGCTCTTTTTCTCTTCGACGTCCAGTCCAACTAGACTCAAAACGCGAGGAACCTCACGTTTCTCATCAAGCCCCCATTCCGCACATCGGATCCGAAGATTCTCAACCGCACTGAGGGACTGGTATGCTCCGCTGGAATCTGGCACATAGCCGACACGCGTCCGCATCAGGCTAAGCCCTCTCTTTGATTTGCCTCCAAAGAGCTCCACGCTCCCCGACGATGGCTCGCAGAGGCCCAAGACGATTTTAATAAGCGTGCTTTTGCCCGCACCGTTTGCACCGACAAGGGCACAGAGCTCAGACTGATGCACCTCGAAGGAAACGTCATGCAAAACGCGCCGTTTCCCGTAGCGCTTTGACACCTTTGATAGCTTTATCGCTGATGCGTTCATTGGCCTCCCGCTCTGCTTGATAGCAAAACCGCTCATATCGTTCCTTCTTTTCTTTATCGTTTTTCATAGTTGTTATTGTTTTTCGATAACTCATATTTGTCAAGATAATTAATAAAGAAGGACCCGTGTTAGACACGGGTCCCGTTACACTGATATTTCGTTATAGCTGTTCGCTCTATGCTACTCGTCGCTCAAATCTACAGCGAAGACTGATGTCGGAAGCGACGCCTCATTGCCTCCACCATTCCGCATCTGCCTCACGACATTTTTTGCACGCTCAACAATAAGCTCCTCAAGCTCTTTCTCACTCACCCGCCGAATAATATCTCCCGGTTGACAGTCAAGTTCATCGCAAATATCGAGAAGCGTCTTAAGGCGAATAGCTTTAATTTTTCCGTTTCTTAGCTTAGAAATATTAGCCGGAGTATGCCCCGTGGCACGAATCAGATCAGCACTGGTCTTTCCGGTCTTAAGTAGCTGCGTCTCAAGCTCGATGATGAGATAGCTCATGCTTCCTCCTACACAAGCTCGTCAGACTGCTCTTGGAGCAGCGAGGCATAACTCCAGATCACCGAGATACACAGACAGACAGCCGCGCCGATAAGCGACCCCGCATCAAAGGCAACGCCTTGGCAAATCTCAATAACGAAGGAATGAGGCACGACGTAAAGCTCCAGCCCACCAATGGTAAGATTGACCGATCCGTAGGCACCAATAAGCGAAACCGCGGCGTTAACAGCAAAGGCAAGCGCAAGAACACGGATAAGCCGCACATGCGTCTTGGTAAAGGGCGAGACGCCTCGCGAGATGTTACGGCTGATCCCACACAGAACGACAAGCGAAATACCCACGACGAGTGCCAGGCACAGTCCGCTTGGGATAACGATGCACCCGCCATCGAGAAGCGTCACGACGCCGAAAGAATCGACAGAGGCAACGTTTGCAACCGCATACCAGATCACGTAAACAACCAACGCGGCAAAAGCGACGAGCATCCCTGCAAAAACGGCTGCCATGCAAAAGCCAAGCTTCCTGATATTTTCGCCCGCTTTGGCCATACGCTGAACGCTGTTAGACATACACTCACCCTCATCGACTCTATCGTTATTCGAACAGTTTATCGAACAACGATATTGATTGCATGCGGAAAGCCCCGCCAGTGCGCATAGGCCATTTACTAACCCGGAGGGGTGAGCGTGGATTTTTGGACACATATCGAACGAGAGTGGATAATCTCCCACTTTGAGGCCGCCACCGGGCCTAAAACGGGAGATTATCCACTCTCATAGTCATCAAGGCCCGCAAGCTCTTATTCAGCCGCTTCGCGCAGGGCCGACATCGTTGCCGCATATTGTTGCTGCAGCGCATGCATTCCCTCGCGAGCGCCGTCAACGGCATCGGCGCCGCGCAGTGCTTCGGTCACCACAACCGCCGGCTCGTACAGATTATCGAATCCCAGGTTCTGGCTCACGCCCTTGAGCGTGTGCGCTGCCATAAACGCACCTTTGGCGTCTCCCGCCGCCATGGCGGCCTCCAGCTTGTCCATGCTCTCGTCATCCAAAAACTTGAGGGCAAAGCGGGCAAGCATTTCCCCGCCCATCAGCCGAGCGCACGCGTCATCATAATTGGCGCCGATCTTCTCATACGCCTCACGCATGGAAATCATGGATTAAAACTCCTTTGGTCAAACTAAATCGTGGGAAACGCAACGACGTCGGCGGGGCGTGCCAACGTCTCGGCAATACGGTCTTGCACCTCGAGCAGGCAGTCGAGCAACAGCGGGTTAAAGGTGCCGCACTTACCGTCCAGGATCATCTGGATCGCCTCCTTGTGCGGGATAGCGTCCTTGTACACGCGCACGCTCGTCAGAGCATCGTACACGTCGGCCACCGAGACCACCTGAGCGGCAATAGGGATCTCGTCGCCCTTAAGGCCATCGGGATAACCCTTGCCGTCCCAGCGCTCGTGATGCCAACGCGCAATCTGGTACGCATATTCCATAAGCGCATTGCCGACGTGATGGCGACCCAGCTCAAGCAACATGTCGGCGCCAATCGTAGTATGCGTCTTCATAATCTCGAACTCCTCGGACGTAAGGCGTCCGGGCTTGTTGAGGATCGCATCGTCAATCGCCATCTTGCCAATATCGTGCAGCGCCGAAGCCAGGGCAATCGTGGAGCGCTCCTCATTGTCGAGGGAGATCGTGTCGCTACGCTGGACCAGGCAGTCAAGCAGCAGCTCGGTCAGCTTCTCGATGTTCGTAACGTGCCTGCCGCTCTCGCCGTTGCGAAGCTCCATGACGCCGGCCATGATGTCGATGAGCATGCGACTGTTCTTGACGCGCTCGTTGTACTGCTGGGACAGCAGGCTCGTCAGGCGGCGCTGTTTGGCGTATAGGCGGATGGTGTTGCTTACACGGCGGCGCACGACACGGGAGTCAAACGGGCGGCTGATATAGTCCGAGGCGCCCAGCTCGTACGCGCGCAGAACCATATCATCGGAATCTTCGCTCGATATCATGATGAAAGGCAGATTGTCGATACCCGATCGGCGCGACAGATCGGCCAGCACCTCAAAGCCGCTTATGCCCGGCATGACAATATCCAGCAGCACGAGCGACAACTCATCGCCATAGCGGTCGACCATGTCGAGCGCCGTACGACCGTTGTCGGCCTCGAGGATGCAATACTCGTCCTTGAGCATCTCGTTGAGAATGGCTCGGTTCATCTCGGAGTCATCGACAATAAGCACCAAAGGCTTTTCGCTTTGGAAGGCTTCGATGGAATCGGCATCGGTCACGACCGTACCGGCTTTTGCCTTAGCGCGGCTCAATAACTGGACAGCGCGGCCAACGCCCTCATCGACCGTCTCGCCATGAATGCGAACGCCACCAACACATGCCGTCAAGCTCACGTACTCATGGCCCGGAACAATCGTGGCATGAACGGCATCGGACACCTGATGCAGGCGACGGGTGAAGTCATCGGAGGGAATATTGGGCATGACGACCACAAACTTGTCGCAGCCATAGCGTACGAGCTCGTCAGTCGAACGAATTCCGCTGCGTATGGCCGTCGCCACAGCACCGAGCGCAAGGTCGCCGGCATGACGGCCACACGTATCGTTGAAGACCCTAAAATCATCAAGGTCGATCACCGCAACGCCGGCATTCATGCGGGCGCTACGGAGCTTTTCCTCGTAATATCGGCGATTGCGCACACTCGTCAGCACGTCGGTGTAGACGAGGTCCTCTCCTGCAGCCTCTTGCTCATCGATCGGGCGCACCATCAGCAGGACGTGAGGCTCGCCCTCGACCTTCAGAGGGCGTAGGCGGGCGCGGTACTCAACACCATCGTTGAGCAGTTGCTCCGACACCTCATCGGAATCTGCCAAGGCCTCAAGACTCGACTGACGCAGACAAGGGCACCGATTGCCGGCGAGCAGGCAGTTAGGCTCGCTCTTAATCTGATCGGCCGACAGCAAACGCACCACGGGGTAGGTCTTCGCGACGCGGGCGACCTCAGCGGCAGCCCCCTCGTCGGTTAGATTGACCTCGTGATTTTTGCGCATATGGGGCCCTTTCTATCGTTATGCACGGCAACGGTGCATATCAATTGGTACAAGGGTAACATCTAACAGCTGAAGGCAAACGCGCGATTATCGTTACATTTTTATGACCTGGCAAGCGGCGGTAATGGAGCCGCGGGCGCGCGGTTATGGACGCATTCGTTAACAATGACGAAACGCTAACAACCCCTCTCCCCGCAGGTCATCGAGCGTGCTAACGCTCCAAGACATCACGAACGGCATTTGCCGCCGTAACGGGGCGATCGCGCAGACCGTTATGCGCGCCCGGAATCGTCACAAGGGGGCAATCGAGATATTCGGCAGCCGCTCGCGTACCAGCCTCGCGGGGTGTACCGACCGAAAGCTCGCCCAAAAACACAGCCGACACCGCCTTTGATTCGCGGGCGCGCTCCCAGTCGGGAGCATATGTCATATTTGTTCCGTATTCATTGGCCATAAAGCAACGACCATTGCGCAGGGCATGTTTGGCTTCCGCTTCGGTCGTCCCGGGAGCCTCGGGGTCCAAGTCGCCGAGAGCTCCCAAGAAAAGCCGGAGCGCCCTTGAAACCTTTCCAGCCGCAATCATATCGAGCAAAACCGGAGCTGCGCCCATACCGACGCCTTCGGCCGACACAGCCGGCTCATGCAGAATCGCACGGGAGACGAGATGGGGTTCGATGCGAAGAAGCTCCAGCGCCACCAACGTACCGGCGCTGTGCGCAAGCACATTTGCCGGAGCGCCAACGTGTTCGATCACGGCTTGCAGGTCGGCGGCCTGAGCGGCAAGATCATAGCTGTCGTCTGCCGCATCGCTGCTGCCACCGCAGCCGCGGCGGTCATAGGCAATTACGCGGTAGTTGCGACTGAGTTCACAAGCGATACCGTCAAAAAATGTGCCGTCGACACAAGCGCCGTGCACGCACACCAAGGCAGGAGTATCAGGCGACACATCCGGGCCGGCATATTCGCGACAGGCAATCGTGGTGCCCGCATTCTCGACCGTAAAATCCATGTTGTGCCCCCATCATCAATGCTCATCCAGTTGCACGTCAGTGCGGTTGGATGGACCCGCATTGCCTTACACCTTGTTAACAGATTAACTTTACCCGACCCGAGGCTTTTCATGACACGGCATAATGAGCGACGTGAAAAAACGAAACTTGTAAAGCAAGAGCCCGCACCCTGCTTTGGAGCCGATGCTATGCTTAGGCACAATTGTCTTGAGGAGCATATGCCTATGTCTACGTTTTTGAATGCCAGCCCCATCTTTGGGCCCGTTCGCAGCCGTCGCCTTGGTCTCTCGCTCGGCGTCAACATGATGCCGGCCAGCGGCAAAATCTGCACGTTCGACTGCATTTACTGCGAAAACGGCCTCAACGCCGAGCGCCCCTGCCATGAGCCGCACAACACAGCCGCCGTGGTACTCGACGCGCTCGAGGCAAAGCTGCGCGAGATGGCAGCTGAGGGCGAGCTCCCCGATGTGATCACCTTCGCAGGCAACGGCGAGCCCGCTGCCGCACCGGAGTTTCCGCAGGCCATCGCCGGCGCCGTCGCGCTGCGCGACGAGCTTGCCCCAAACTCCAAGATCGCCGTGCTTTCCAACGGCACGCGCGCCGACCGTCCCGAGGTGCACGACGCGCTCATGATGGTCGACGACAACATTCTTAAGCTCGATACCGTCGACCCGGCGTTTATCCAGCTGCTCGACCAGCCTGTTGGCCCCTACGACGTCGAGCACCAGCTCGAGACGTTCGCAAGCTTTGACGGTCACGTTATTATCCAGACGATCTTTTTGAACGGCGAGTATCAGGGCAAGCTCATCGACAACACCGGCGAGGAGTACGTCGCCCCCTGGCTCGCGGCGCTTGAGCGCATTCGCCCACAAGAAGCGACCATCTACACGGTGGCGCGCGAGACACCGGTCGCCGGCCTTGCCAAAGCAGCACCCGAGGCCCTCGACGCCATTGCCGCGCGCGTGCGTGCCCTCGGCATTCCCTGCCAGGTGAGCTACTAGCAAAACCACGCAGCAGCTAGCACCCGCCATCCCGCCCCATCAGTTGCGGTGATATAGTTCCTATTTGTGCTGTTAAACCGCTTAAATCGGAACTATATCACCGCAACTTTTATGGACACGTGGGTGGGCTATACTAGCTGCGGATGAAAGGAAGTTAGCCATGTTTGACAACGGACCCGTGCCTGGCCGCAACGACGCTTGCTGGTGCGGCAGCGGCAAAAAATATAAGAAATGCCATAGCGCCTTTGATGAGCGCCTTGAGCGCCTGTGGGAAGAGGGCTGGGAGGTCCTGCCCCGCACGCTCTACAAGACGCCCACCGATATCGAGGGCATCAAGCGCTCGGCCGCTATCAACGTGGGCGTGCTCGATTACGTAGGCGAACACATCGCCGCGGGCATGACCACCAACCAGATTGACCAGATGATCTACGACTACACCGTCGAGCACGGTGGCACGCCGGCCGACCTCAACTACGAGGGCTATCCCAAGAGCGTGTGCACCTCGATCAACGACGTGGTCTGCCACGGTATCCCCTGCGATACGGACGTGTTGCACGAGGGCGACATCATCAACGTGGACTGCTCCACGATCCTGGACGGTTACTTTAGCGACTCGAGCCGCATGTTCTGTATCGGCGAGGTCTCGGCCGAGCGCCAGCGCCTGGTCGACGTCACCCGCGCCAGCGTGGAGGCGGGTCTGGCGGCCGTCAAGCCATGGCTGCCGCTGTCCGTTATGGCCGAGGCCGTGCAAAAGACGGTCGAGGACGCCGGTTTTAGCGTGGTGCGCGAATACGGCGGACACGGCATCGGTAAGGAGTTCCACGAGGACCCGTTTGTGGGCTTTACCACCGAGGCACCCGATGTGGACACCATCATGGCCCCGGGCATGGTCTTTACCATCGAGCCCATGGTCAACGCCGGGGCGCCCGACATTAAGATCAGCAAGGGCGACGGTTGGTGCGTGCGCACCAAGGACGGCAGCGATTCGGCCCAGTGCGAGGTACAGCTCGTGGTGACCGAGGACGGCTACGAGCTGCTGAGCTGGTAGCCGTGGACGCGCCGGATGCCGACGGGCACGCCCGTCTTGCATCCGGCGTTTTTATTTGAACGGTTTGCCTGATACAACCTGCCAAAATAAACCTGTCCCTTTTTGGCAGGTCGAGCGGAAAGGACTGCTTGTGAACATCCTGGTTTTGCTGCCCGTCAACGACCGCCATCGCGCGATTCTTGAGTCGAGTGCTCCGGGCGAGGACTTTATCTACACGAGCTCCGACGCCGCCACGCGCGAGCAGGTCGCCGATGCCGACGTGATCCTGGGCAACATCGACCCTGACATGCTCACGGCATGCGAGCATCTCCAGCTGTTGCAATTGCAAACCGCCGGCTATGACGACTACCTTGCCGCCGGCACCGTGCCAGCCGACGCTAAGCTTTCCTGCTCGGTGGGCGCCTACGGCCAGGCCGTGAGCGAGCACATGTTTGCCATGGTGCTGTCTATGATAAAGCGCCTGCCCGGCTACCAGGATCTGCAGCGCGAACATCGCTGGGAGGACTTGGGCCCGGTCACCTCGCTCAAAAATGCCAACGTGCTGGTGCTGGGCGCGGGCGATATCGGCGGCCACTTTGCCACGCTCTGCCGCAGCATGGGCGCGCACGTCCGCGGCATCAAGCGCCATCCGCTCGTCTATCCCATTGTGTTTGAGGACATGGACGGCATGGACGCCCTGTCCGAGCGCCTGGCCGAGGCTGACATCGTCGCTTCCTTTATGCCCAGCACACCCGAGACCCGCGGCCTGGCGAACGCCGAGTTCTTCGCCGCGATGAAACCGGGCGCCTTCTTTGCCACCGGCGGCCGCGGCGATCTTGTGGTCGCCGACGACTTGGTTGCCGCCCTGGAGTCGGGTCATCTCGCCGGTGCCGCGGTCGACGTCACCGACCCCGAGCCGCTGCCCAAGACAAGCCCCCTGTGGGATGCGCCCAACATGCTCATCTCGCCGCACGTCTCCGGCTGGTTCCACCTGGCCGCCACGCTCAATAACGTGGTCGACATTGCCGCAGAGAATCTGCGTCACCTGCAAGCCGGCGAAACTTTACGTTGTTGGATCGAACACTAGAAGGACGTCAGGTAGTTTCTTGCGTCTACTACACTCATTGCTGCGACGGGTGCGTGTGAACAGAGTTTGACATCGTTGGTGACCAGCAAATCTGCTTGGGAGCGTATCGCTGCCGCAATGATTAAATCGTCTTCGTAATCGCTATGGAGCTTACGCTGCTTACTCGCCATCCATATGTCGCTCAGGTCGCAGGGCACGGGCGTAGCAAGCTGCGACAACACATCAAGACAATCCCATGCGAGTGATGTCGCCGCCGAAGCGGCATCTTGGGATAGTGAGCCATGCTCTCGCCGATACCACGCCTTATGTTCGCTCGAAATCAAATAGAACAGGTCTTTGGACGATGTCGCCGCATACAGCAAATCAACCTGAGCCGCGCACGCATCACGTAGAAACTCAATCGCCGCCGAACGACCGCGTCGTTGGGGAATGAAGTAATCGAGCCACACGTTGGTGTCAACCAAGATGCGCTTTGGATTCTCACTCACAGAGCCAGCTCATCTCCTCGCCGTAGCGATCCGCGTAGGCGTTCCGTTTGAGTTCTTCATCGCCCGAGGGCTGCACCTTAGCCAAGTCAATTTCCGATTCACGGCAAGCAGCAGCGAACAGTTGCAAACCTTGGTCGATGAGTTCGAGCTTGTGCTTGGCGACTATCTCCCGCTCGCGCTGTTCCGCCCGGGCACGACTGGGCGAAAGGAGGTCCTGGAGCGCGCCGGGCCGATCAGCCAGAGATGCCGCAAGTTGCCAGAGCGCACGCACCGCTTGGCTCGGCGTCATACCGGCCCTGGAGAGAGCAGCGTCCCCACTCCTTTTAAGATCGGCATCGAGACGCACGTTGATCTGAGCGGCTGTTGTGGTCATGACCCCTCCTTAATACTTTAAAATTATCATAAAACTCTATGGTAGATACGTAAAGCATGTATAGCATTTATTAGCATTAGCCGTACTCTGTACACAAAAAGCCGCCGAGGCGCACTGCACCTCGGCGGCCACGTACCACCGATCTAGTTCGGTTTCACCTTTGGCATTTGCCCAGATAAAACCTGCCAAAATTAACATCCCTTTTTGGCAGGTTTTAGAGCTCCACGCTTTCGGCGCCGTTGATGGTTAGGTTGCGCTCGTAGAAGGCGGTGAGGGCACGGATGGCGTACATCACGTCGCGCACGCCGCCGGTCTCGTAGCTCGAGTGCATGGCAAGCTGCGGCAGGCCCACGTCTACGGCATGCATACTCGCCTGCATATTGGACAGATTGCCAAGCGTGGAGCCGCCGGCCATATCGCTCTTGTTGGCGAAGGCCTGCGTGGGCACGTCAGCGTCATCGCAAATAGCCTGGAACACCGCGCGGCTAAAGGCATCGGTGCAGTAGTGCTGGTTGGCGGCTTCCTTGATAACGATGCCGCCGTTGAGCACAACCTGGTTGCGGGCATCGCACTTCTCGGCGTGGTTGGGGTGCACGGCATGCGCGTTGTCGCAGCTCACAAGCATCGAGGCGGCAAGTGCGCGATGGTACGACTCGTCGTCAAAGCCCAGCGATCCGTTGATGCGGCGCAGCGCGTCGGCCAAGAACGTCGACATGGCGCCCTGCTTGGTCTCGGAGCCCACCTCCTCGTTATCAAAGCAGCAGAAGACCGAAACATCGTGCGCGTTCTCGGCACCCAAAAATGCCTGCAGCGAGGTGTAAGCGCAGGCCAGGTCGTCGAGCTTGGGCGTCGAGATAAACTCGTCGGCCCAACCCCAAATGCGCGCATCCTGACGATTGACCAGGAACAGATCGCGGCCCAAAATCTGCTCGGGCTCAACGTCCAGCTCATCGGCAATCAGAGCGTCAAAATCTCCCTGCTTGAGTTCACCGGCGCTGATGAGCGGGCACAGGTCAACGGCTCGGTTGGGAGCAAAGCTCTCGTTAACGCCACGGTTCATATGGATGGCAAGGCTCGGGATGATGGCGACTTCGCGCTCGGTGGCGAGCAAGCGACTCTCGATGCGGTCACCCTCACGCACCAGCACGCGGCCCGCGAGCGCCAGCGGGCGGTCGAACCAGGTGTAGTCGATCATGCCGCCGTAGGCCTCGATGTTCAGGCGCAGCGTCTCGCCCGCGCCGTCGAGCTCGGGCACGGCCTTGACCTTAAACGTCGGCGAATCGCTGTGCGACGCCGTCAGCTGAAAATGATAGTCGCCGGCAACGCCGTCCTCGCCCCACGTAGCAGCCAGGTCCTCGCCCACCTTAAAGGCAACAACGCTCGAGGTGTTGCGCTGTGTGTAATAGCGACCGCCCGGCTCGATATCCCACGCCGCGTTCTCGGGCAGGTAGGTAAAGCCCGCCTCGTCGAGCTCGGCCATAATGGTCGCCGCCGTATGGAACATGCTGGGGCATGCCTCGATAAAGTCGATGAGGTCGTTGGCGGCCTCGATATCGTCAGCCGTCACGTGCACGCGCTCGGGCGTTTCCTGATCCGTCATGCTCTCCCCTTTCGCTGGGTTGATGGTCCCTTCCAGCATACCCCGCCGCGCCAGCGCCGCACTCTTCATTCCGTGTTTAATCCCGCGCCGCTCGCCAAGTTGAGCCATCATGCCCGTGCACCTTTTGCGACAATTACGCTAACAAGACGAGAGGAGCCGTCATGAAGTCACGTAACATTGCCATCGCCTGCGGTGTCGCGGGAGTCGCCGTCGGCCTTGCCGCTGCCACCGGTATCGTTTATCACAAGCAAATCAAGTCCGCCGCGTCGCTCAAACGCTTGACCGGCTACGCGGATAGCTATGACCTGTACGCAATCGACATCGCCTACGACTACGATCTTGATCGCATTATCGCCGCTGGCGTGCGCGACGACCAGGCCTACATCGATGCCGTGGTGGCGCAGGTGCTGCCCGGTGTGCCGGTACATGTCCAGGCGCCCCAGTTTGCCTGCAGCGCTTTTGTCGCCGTAGATACCGAAGGCCGCGTGCGCACCGGTCGCAATTACGACTTTAAGGACGACGCCTCGGCGCTGCTGGTGCGCAATCACCCACGTGGCGGCTATGCCTCCATCGGGTTTGCCGCCCTTAACAACCTGGGCGATAACACTCCGCTTGACTCCGTCGCCGGACGCGCCGCCGCACTCATGGGCCCGTTTGCCCAGCTCGACGGTGTTAACGAATGCGGCGTGTCCATTGCCGTACTCACCCTGGATTCCAAGCCCTGTGACCAGGACACGCAACGCCCCGTCATCAATACCTCGCTCGCCATCCGTCTGGTGCTCGACCGTGCCGCCACCACGCAAGAAGCTGTCGACCTGCTTTCCGCCTACGACATGCACGCCATGGCAGGACGCGATTACCACTTCTTTATCAACGACGCCGCCGGTGACGCGCGCGTAGTAGAGTGGGATCCGCGCGATCCGGACCGTGCTTTCAAAGCGACTCCTGTACGCCAGGTTACGAACTTCTACGCCTGCTATGGCGACGAAGTGCTGCCCAACCAAAAGAATGGCGAGCTGGGCCATGGTAAAGAGCGCGCCATCGCAATCGCCGATGTCCTTGACGCCCATGTCGGTGCCCAGGACGAGGCAGTCGCTTGGAAGGCCCTACGCGCTGCAGCGCAAGAACCCAATCCGAAAGACATCACCAGCAATACGCAATGGTCGGTCGTCTTTGACAATACCGAACCCGCCGCCGCCATTACGCTGCGCCGCCACTGGGGCGACGTCGATGCCTTCGCGCTGTAAGGCGCTGGCACCGTCGTCCTTACGCTCGCCTGACGTTGCTTACATTTCCATACGCTTGAGCTAACACGTTTTACCCCCGCATCAACAGTGTGCGGGGGTAAACTTATGCGCATGTTATAACTTGCCCGGAAGGATTCACCATGCTTAGGATCGGTCTTCTTACTAGTGGCGGCGACTGCCAGGCGCTCAACGCCACCATGCGCGGCATCGTCAAAACGCTTATGACCAATAGCGAAGAACCTATCGAGATCTATGGTTTTGAGGACGGCTACCAGGGCCTTATCTACAGCAGGTTCCGCGTCATGACGCCCGCCGATTTTAGCGGTATCCTCACCCGCGGCGGCACCATCCTGGGCACGAGCCGCACACCGTTCAAGCGTCTGGATACCCCCGAGGCCGATGGTGTCGAGAAGGTGCCGGCAATGGTCCACACCTATCATAAGCTGCAACTCGATTGCCTGTTTATGCTGGGCGGCAACGGCTCCACCAAGACCGCCAACCGCCTGCGCGAAGAGGGTCTCAACGTTATCGCCCTGCCCAAGACCATCGATAACGACACTTGGGGCACCGAGCTGACGTTTGGCTTTACGAGCGCCATCGACGTCGCCACCAAGTGTATCGACGACATCCACACTACCGCCTCGAGCCACGGCCGCGTGTTTGTCATCGAGATCATGGGCCACAAGGTTGGCTGGATTCCGCTGTACGCCGGCGTCGCGGGCGGTGCGGATGTCATCTTGATTCCCGAAATCCCCTACGACATGGATAACGTCATCAAGACCATCGAGCATCGCATGGAAACCGGCAGCCGCTTTACGATCGTAGCCGTCGCCGAGGGCGCTATCTCCAAGGAGGACGCGGCGTTGTCCAAGAAGGAGTACAAGAAGAAGCTCGCCGAGCGTACGAGCCCGTCGATTGTCTACGACATCGCCAAGGAGATCGAGGCCAAGACCGGTCGCGAGACCCGCGTCGCCATCCCCGGTCACACGCAGCGCGGCGGCCAGCCCGACGCTCAGGACCGCATCTTTGCGACCCAGTGCGGCGTCGAGGCGGCACTGGGCTGCCTGCGCGGCGAGTTTGGCTACATGATTGCCCTGCGCGATGGAAAGATGTGCCACATGCCGCTCGAGGAGGTCGCCGGCAAGCTCAAGTATGTCGATCCCCAGAGCGACCTGGTGCGCGAGGCCAAGGCGTTGGGCATCAGCTTCGGCGACGAATAGCCTCAGCCGAAATTCATCCCATCGGGCCCTCCGACCCCGCCCGACGTATTTCGATTTGGCTCCTCCCTTGACTCCGTCAAAGGTCGCCAATCGAAATCGTCGGGCGGGGTCGGAGGGCCCTGCGTTTACATACTCGCCGAGGTTATTCGTCTTCTTGCTGCGGGTGCCTGGCCTGAAATTCAGTTGCGGTGAAATAGTTCCTGCTTAGCCCGCAAATGGCTGAATCTAGGAACTATTCCACCGCAACTTACGTATGATCGGAGCGGCTACAGCACAAGCATCGGCGTTCGTTTGATGGTCCGCCACGAAATGGGGCCATCTACTACGTTTAACTCGATGGGGCCAACCATGACCGCCTTTTCGAAAATCGACAGGCCTTCTACCTGCGGTTTTGTTTTTTGTTTTCCCGGCATGGTTGAGGGTATCCAATTAAACATAGTAGATAGGCCCATTTTGTGGCATACGACCCATTCAAGCCCTATCTCGAAGGCTAAAGAGAGCCTCTCATCCACGCTTGCGAGCGAAAACCAAATAGAATGAAAGGCAAATGAAAAGCCCGTTTGACGAGCGGAGGACATATGCGCGACGTAGCCGAAAGCGACTGGAAGCTGTTTAAGAAAATGCTTCCTCAATGGCAAGAACGTTATATGGAAAAGCTCATCGGCCAGTACGTTGAGATACTGAATGGCGACAGCGAAGCGTCCAGTAGATTTTGGGCACTAGAAGAGAGCCTCAATAGAAACAAGCTGTCCTCAGGCGTAATTGCAAACGACATTCGCCGCAGCACAATGCACCGCGAGATAGCCAATTTGCTTATCGACAGCGTGATTACCCTTGACGACCTTGACGGTTTTACCGAGGACATTAAGAGCTATGCGCAGCACTGGATTGGCCAGTAAGGGCACTGAGCGACAAATATCCCCAGCAAAACGGGGCAAACGCCGGACCACCTAATGGTTGTCCGGCGTTCGCCCAGATAAAACCTGCCAAAATAAACCTGTCCCTTTTTGGCAGGTTACTCGGCGCTTTTGAGGGCGCCGACCATGTCGATCTTGTTGAGGGTACGATTGGTGGCGAGGTTGACGATAAACGTAAAGCCAAAGGAAAGCACCACGGCGAGCACGTAGCTTAGCGGCTCGACCTCAACGTCAAAGTACAGCGACGGCATCTGCAGGATGTACGTAAAGCTCTCGGCAAGCAGGCCACCCAGCGGCACGCCCAGTGCGGTGCCAATCGCCGTGAGGATCAACGTCTCCTTGTTGACGTAATGGTGTACCTCGCCACGGCGGAAGCCCAGCACCTTGATGGTCGCCAGCTCGCGCTCGCGCTCGGAGATATTCGTGTTGGACAACGTAAACACCACCACAAACGACAGGCACGCCGCCATAAAGGTCACGAGCACCACGACGGAATTGATGATAGTGAAGTTCGCCTCGTAGTTCTGCCAATGTTCGGCCGAGCTCGAGATGGTGAGCCAACCGTCACTCTTAAGATTCTTGCTAAACGCAATCTGGTCGGCCGACGAGCCCTTAAGCAGCACAAAGATGCCGTTAAGACGCGCGCTTCGGCCGAACGCGCGCTCATAGGTGCCCTGCGTCATATAGAGCGTGTTGCCCAAATAGTTGAGCGAGATGTCGCTGACTTTGACCTTGGCGACGTTGAGCGACGAATCCTGGACCTGCGCCGTGTCGCCCGGCTGAATCCCAAGAACCAGCTGTGAACTCTTGCTCAGATACACGTCTCCGTCACGCAAAGACAGTGGCTCTTTGGACTCATCCTCGAGACGCACGTAGTCGTCCAGGTCGTTCGTGCGGTCATCGGGCACCACAATCAGCTGCACGGTCTCGCTCTTTCCGCCGAATGTAAAGGTGACGTTGTCGGTCATAATCGGCAGCGTCGAAGTCACGGTCACGTTGGAATCATTGGCCGCGCTGCGCTCATCCAATGCCGCGCACGTCTGCGAAAAATCGTCGGGATTGGCGACCGCCAGCAGATCGTAGCGTGTGATGTGGCCGTACTGCTTGGGCGAAAGCGCGACCGACGTGTCGCGAATACCCATACCGCAGATCACAAGCGCGGTGCAACCCGCGATGCCAAAGATGGTCATAAAGGCGCGCTTTTTATAGCGGAATAGGTTGCGTGCAGCGACCTTGTTCAAAAAGCCCATGCGGCGCCAGATAAAGCCGATGCGCTCGAGCAAGATGCGCGAGCCAGCGCGCGGGGCCTTGGGACGCATAAGCGAGGCCGGGGTCTCGGCCATCTCGTGGCGGCAGGCGATAATCGTGGCGCCCACCACGCCCACGGCAAACAGCGCCACCGACACGAGCGACGACACGATGTCGTACGAAAGCAGCATCTGGGGCAGTGAGTACATGTCGTCGAACACCGTAAACAGGAACAGCGGCAGGCCCACAAATCCGATGATGTTGCCGAGCACGCCGCCGATCAGACACGCCCACAGCGAGTAGTCCACGTATTTGGACAGAATACGCCCGCGCGAATAGCCGAGCGCTTTGTACAGGCCAATAAGCGTGCGCTCCTCCTCGACCATACGCGTGGCGGTGGTGAGGCTGATGAGCACGGCGACGATAAAGAAGATGAACGGGAACACCGTGGCGATAGCCTCAATTGACGAGCTATCGCTCTCCACGCTCGAGTAGCTTGCGATATTGCCGCGGTCCTGGATGTACCAGGTGCATTCGCCCAGATCGGAAAGCTCGGCGCGGGCATCGGCAAACTGCTGGTCGGCGGCGGCGCGGCGCTGATCCAGGTCGGTCTGCGCTTGCACGCGCTCCTCGCTGCCCTCTGCCATGCGATTGATGTTGTCCTGCTCAATCCCAAAGAGCATATTCGCCTGGCGCTCGGCCGCGTCCAAGCTCGCCGGCGTGTCGACCGTCAGCTCCTGGGCGCGCGCCTTCTCACGCTCCTCGCGGATCTTCTCGATATTGCCCTTGACCTCATTGATCTTTGCCGCGTAGGAATCCGAATAGGAGTTGAGGCTCTTGGCTCCCTCGACGATCACGTGGACCGCGGAGTAGGAAGAAGATGTCGCGGCGTCCTCGCTCACATAGAACTTATAGTCCGCCGCCGAAGCAGCGCGAAAGGCGTTGACTGTCGAGTCGGAGCTCACATCAGTGGGGTCGAGGACCTCGGCCGTAATGGTGTAATCGCCCGCGGCAAACTGGTCTTTGGCGCTTTGATTGGACGAGCTCGCGTCATTGGCGGCAAAACTCACCGTATCGCCGATTTTCTTGCCCGATGCCTTCAGGAACTTCGAAGTCACCGCGACTTCATCAGCGCTCTCGGGCAAATCGCCGTTCACGAGCACCGGCTGATCGATGTTCTCCTTGGAGAGACTCTGCACGACCACGCGCTCGCGCGTTGTACCCACGGCGGTGTAGGCGGTCTCGGTGTAGATGCCCTCGGCCGTTTCGACGCCATCGACCTCTTGTATGGCGTCGAGATCATCGTCAGTCAGGCCATAGGTCGACTGCACGTTAATGTCATAGACATTTTGCTGGTCGAAGTAGGCATCAACCGAATCACACAGGTCCTCGCAACCCGCCTTAAGGCCGCACATCACGCTCACGCCAAGCGCGGTGATGACCACGATTGACAAAAAGCGCTTAAGACTGCCTCGGATTGTGCGGTAGATGCCACGGCGAAAAACCGTCGGCACCATATCGTTTGAGCTTTGGGCAGTGCGGTAGGTCGTAAAATCCTGCTCGCGCTCCGTGTTCTGCGCGTCGCGGCGTAGGCTGTTTTGGCGGTCTTGGTCCATGGGCGCTACCACTCGATCGTCTCGATAGGCACGGGATTTTGCTGGACCGTCTCGCTCTCCACGCGACCGTTCTTAAAGCGGATCAGGCGATCGGCCATGGGCGCCAGCGCGGAGTTGTGGGTGATGATGATGACCGTAATGCCCTGCTTGCGGCAAGTGTCCTGCAGCAGCTGCAAGATCTGCTTGCCGGTTTTATAGTCAAGTGCGCCCGTGGGCTCGTCGCACAAAAGCAGCTTGGGGTTCTTTGCCAGTGCGCGGGCAATGGACACGCGCTGCTGCTCGCCGCCCGAAAGCTGCGCGGGGAAGTTGGCGAGGCGCTCACCCAAGCCAACCTGGCAAAGCGTTTGCTCGGCATCGAGCGAATCAGGGCAGATTTGCGCCGCAAGCTCAACATTTTCGAGCGCCGTCAGGTTGGGGACCAGATTGTAGAACTGGAAGACAAAGCCGACGTCGGCGCGGCGGTATTCCACGAGCTGCGCCTCGTTAGCGGAGCTCACGTCGCGCCCGTCCACCGTCACAGTGCCGGAGGTTACCGTATCCATGCCACCCAGGATGTTGAGCGCCGTAGTCTTGCCGGCACCCGAGGCGCCCAGGATAATGGCGAGCTCGCCGCGCTCAACGGTAAAGCTCGCGCCGTCGAGCGCGTGAATGCGGGCATCGCCCTCGCCGTACGCCTTGATGACGTCTTTGAATTCGATATAAGCCATCGATTAATTCCCATCTGGTCGGATAACTCCTTAGTATTACCCATTTCGCACCGACCAAAAAGGGACAGGTTCATTTTGGCAGGTTTTAGAGGCGGACGGTGAAGGTGATCTGGTTGCCGTGGCCGCAGACAGAAGCGCTCCCACCATGGGCTTCGGCGATGGCACGCACCACGGATAGGCCCACGCCCGAGCCGCCCGTCTTGGAGCTGCGCGACACGTCCGCACGATAGAAGCGGTCGAACAATCGATCTAGGTCGCCTTCGGGCAGCTCGTCCACGGCGTTCGAAACGACAAGCTCGGCCGAGCCTTTGCCCGCACCGCGCGAAACAGCACGCAGGCTCAGCTCGATAACGCTGTCTTCGCTTGCGTAGCGTGTGGCATTGTCCAGCAGTAGTTCAACAACCTGCGCCACTGCCGCGGCATCGGCATGGGCCCGCACACCGCTCGCGATCGACGTCGACAGCCGCTTGCCGCGCGAAACCGCCACCGATTCAAACGGCGCCGCCGCCTTGTCCACCGCCTCCGAAAGATCAAACGATGTCATGGCAAAGCCCGCCGAGCCCTCGTCCATGCGAGCCAAAAATACCAGACGCTCCGTAAGTGCCGTCAGCCGCGCGACCTGCTCGTGAATGCTCTGCGTCCACTCACTCTCGCCGCTCTCAATTTCCTGTACCTCGTTAGCGGCATCAATCACGGCCAGCGGCGTCTTGATCTCGTGGCTCGCATCGGTAATAAAGCGCTTTTGCTTGCTGTAGCTCTCGACCATCGGTCGAATCACCGCGCCCGAGGCACCCGCCACAATTGCCAACACCGCCAGCCAGCCAATGCAGCTGATGGCCACGCTCGCGCTTAAAAACGAATGGAAGCTTGTGAGCTCGCGTGAACAGTCGACGAATACATAGGTTGTCTCGTCGCCCTGAACCGTAACCGTATAGCGGTAGTTACCAGAAAAGCCCGAGGTCAAACCCTTGGAATACAGTCCTGCAGCGATGCGGGCGGCACGCTTGGCGCCCACCGCGGCAATGCGAGCCGTGTTGACATCGGTCACCTGCCCGCCGGCAATCGACACCGTAAAGTAGCGCGTGTCGAAGGGAGACTCCGCCGTCATGCCTTCAAAATGCCCATCGCGAACGGCTGCCCGGTTACCGGTAGCAACCTTGCCGGCAACCGCATCCTGACCGGGATCGGCCTTAGGCTCATCCGTCCAATCGATGCCGTCCTTGCCCGCCAAGATATAGCCCAGACGAGCGTCGGCCATCTTGCAGACATGCGAGTAGTTGACGATATTGATGCCGGCGATGATAAGCGTAAGCACGGCGGTCACGGCACCCATGGCAACCAGGATGAACTTACGACGCAGGCGACGTCCCATTGCACTGGCAGCATCGGCGCGCCCCGGATTACCCGAGTCCGCGCCCATGCCGAGCTTTGCCGTCGTGCGCTTCCACCACGCACTCGCGCTCACGCCTATTCGCCCTCTTCAACAACCTCGAGCGAATAGCCCTGGTTGCGCGATGCACGGATGGCCACGTTGGCACCAAGCGCCGTCAGCTTTTTGCGCAGGTACGAGATGTAGACCCACACCACGTTGGCGCCTTCGGGCGCGTCCTCACCCCAAACCCCGAGCATCAGACGCTCGGTGGGCATGCGCGTGCCGGCGTTGCGCATAAAGAGCTCCATAAGCTGAAACTCTCGATTGGCCAGGTGCTCCTCGCCCAAAGGGCCCACGAGTGTGCACGATGCCGTGTCGAGGCGCACGTTGCCCACGCTGAGCGTCGTGGCGTCAATTGCCGTCGCGGCACGCGTCATGGCGCGAATGCGTGCGAGCAGCTCCTTGGCGGCGAACGGCTTGGTCAGGTAGTCGTTGGCACCGGCATCCAGGCCCTCGACCTTATCGGACACCTCGCTTTTTGCCGTGAGCATGATGATGGGCAGTCGCTTACCGGCGGCGCGTGTGCGCTTGAGCACCTCAATGCCATCCATGCCGGGCATCATGATGTCCAGGATTGCGGCGTCATAGTCGTTGGCGAGCAGATATTCGAGCGCCGTCAGACCGTCGAGGGCGGTGTCGACCTCGTAGTCGCTATGTTGAAGAATCGCGGTAAGGGCACGGGAGAGGCCGGGTTCGTCCTCGGCAAGCATCAGCTTCATAGTTGTTCCTTTGGCGCGCGGCTATACAGATTTCGATATTGCCGATGATAGCGCACCGCCAGCCGCCTTAGCGCAGCCTTAGCTGCTCAACCTGCACGTTTCTAAAAACGCTGGATAGGGCTTAGCCAAACTTAAGGCACATATGCCGAGCGCTTGGACGCATGCCGGCCGCGAAAGGACGGCGACTCGTTCTTTCAGGGTGTCTTGGCCATGCAAAGTGCTTGAACGTTAGTCCTCGTACGCGCCCTCAAGCCGAAGCAGCCACTCCTTGCGGTCGAGCCCACCGGCATATCCGTTGAGCGAACCGTCTGCCGCGACCACGCGATGGCACGGCACAATAATCGAAATGGGATTACGCGCGACCGCGGCCCCCACGGCACGGGGAGACACAACGGGCGCCTCGTTTCCCGGTACACGATGTCGAGCCGCAACACGCTGGGCGATCTCGCCATACATGGCAACCTCGCCGCGCGGAATGGAAAGCAGCTCGTACCAAACTTCACGCTGAAACGCCGTACCGATCATATGCAACGGCGGCGTAAACCGAGGTTCCTGCCCTGCAAAATAAGCATTCAGCCAAGCCCAGGAACGCTCAAGCACCGAAGACGCCGCACCATTTGCAGGACTCACCGACGACATGCCGCCAGCACCAGAAACTGCATCGGCGCCTTCAACATGTTCAGGATCTTCTTTGAGAAGCGTGGAGCCAAAATGCTCCTGTCCCTCAAACCAAAGCCCCGTCAGACCGCGGCCATCAGCGGCAAGCAAGATTTCGCCCAAAGGCGAAGCAAACGTCGTCGTGACCACCAGCGGCTCCTTTCAAAACTCCGCAACATAATACCGCGAATTGTGCAGACAACCCCAATCGACCCCAAAGTCACCCAAGGCAGCAGGCGCGCAGCGCCGAGGCCGCCGCCGGGACCAGGGCCCGCAACAGCCACGCGCCCCCACATCAGCCCAGCGGCCTCAACCAACAACGACCCCATCGCAGGCCGCTTGCAGCAGCGTCACCGCAGGCGGGGGCCGGGCTCAGTTTTCAGAACACTCCGCAGACCAGTGTGGCGCCTTGTCCGCGGCTCCGAAGGAGCAGGACAAGGCGCCACACATGGTCGAGGACGTTCTGAAAACTGAGCCCGGCCCCCGCCGGACAGGTCACACTACTCGCAGAGCAGCTTAGCGATCTGGACGGCGTTGGTTGCCGCGCCCTTACGGATTTGGTCACCGCAGCACCAGAAGGTAATGCCACGCGCGGCCTCCGGGTTCGAGATGTCGCGGCGCACGCGACCGACCCAAATCAGGTCCTGGTCGGACGTATCCATCGGCATGGGGAAGCGATCGTGCGCATCCTCGGCGCTCATGTCGTCAACCAGCTTCACGCCCGGAGCGGCAGCCAACGCAGCACGGGCCTCGTCAACCGTAATGTCGCGCTCGAACTCGAGCGTAATGCTCTCGGAGTGCGAGCGCAGCACGGGCACGCGCACGCAGGTGCAGTTCACGCGCAACTCGGGCAGATGCATGATCTTGCGGCCCTCGTTTTGCAGCTTCATCTCCTCGGAGGTAAAGCCCTCCTCCTTGACGCCGCCAATCTGCGGAATCAGGTTGCTCGCCAGCTGGGCGGCAAACGCGCGCGGCTCGGGAATCTCCTCGCCACGGCCCAGGGCGGCCAGCTGAGCCTCGAGCTCGGCCATACCGGGAGCGCCAGCACCCGAAGCCGCCTGGTACGTCGAAACGATCATGCGCTTCACGCCGGCGAGCTGATGCAGCGGCCACGTGGGAACCAGCCCGATGATGGTCGCGCAGTTGGGATTGGCGATAAGGCCGTGATGCCACTTGATGTCGTCGGCATTGATCTCGGGCACAACCAGCGGCACCTCGGGATCCATGCGGAAGGCATGGCTGTTGTCGACCACGACGGCGCCGCGCTTGACGGCCTCGGGCAGTAGCTCCTTCGCGATGTCGTCGCCGGCGGCTCCAAGTACGATGTCGCAGCCCTCAAAGGCCTCGGGGCAAGCCTCTTCGATCACAATCTGCTCGCCGCGGAACTCGACGGTCTTGCCCGCAGAACGAGCGCTCGCCAGCAGCTTGAGTTTGCCAACCGGGAACTCCTGCTCGTTGAGGCACTCGAGCATCTGGGTGCCCACGGCTCCCGTCGCGCCCAAAATAGCAACCGTGTACTGTTTCATGCTTCCCCCTTTAAAGGTTGTGGCTTTTGCCCGCACGCCGAGCAGGCCGATTATTGTTGCCAGTGTATACAAGAACGGGGCGGACACGAAACCCGCCCCGTCGAAACGAAACCGAAACGAAACGCCCCGCCGTAGATTTTTGAGACATGACCCAAAAATCTACCGAGCAGTCGCTACTTTTTGAGCGCGGCCAAGGTGGGATCGGCCGGCGCGGGAGCCTCCAGGTCAGAGACCTTCACAATGCCGTTCTCGTCGGAGAAGGCACGGTAAATGGTCCGAATCGCCAGGTCGAAGTCTTTCTCCTCGACACCGATAATGATGTTGATCTCGTCGCAGCTCTGCGAAATCATGCGCACGCTCACGCCGGCCTGGCCAAGCATGCCAAACAGGTGGCCCGAGATACCCGCGCGGCCTCGCAGGTTACGGCCGACGGTCGCGATGAGCGCCAAGCCCTCGACAACCTCGATCTCGAGCGGCTCGACCTCCTGCTGGATGTCGCCCACAAGCGAGTACAGCGAATCGTGTACATCCTTCTCCTGCACCACGGCGCCAAAGCGGTCGACACCGGTAGGCATGTGCTCGACGGAAACGTCATAGCGCTCGAAGACCGAAAGCGCACGGCGCATAAAGCCAACACGGGGCTTGGTGCGGTCGCGGGCGACGTTGATGGCGACAAAACCGCGCTTGCCGGTCACGCCGGTAATGATGGGCTCTGCCTCGCCCTCATCAGCCGTCTCGCTAATGATGGTGCCGGGGTCCTGCGGCGCATTGGTGTTCTTGATGACCAGCGGAATGCCTGCCTCGCGCACGGGGAACACGGCCTCCTCGTGCAGGACGCTTGCGCCCATGTACGAAAGCTCGCGCAGCTCCTCGTAGGTAACGCGCGCAATGGGCTGAGCCTCGGGAACAATACGCGGATCGGCAGAATAGAAACCCGAAACGTCGGTCCAGTTCTCGTACAGGTCGGCGCCCAGGCACTTGGCCAGGATCGAGCCCGAGATATCGCCGCCGCCACGATCGAGCAGCTTGATCTGGCCCTCACGCGTCGCGCCGTAGAAACCGGGCATAACAAAGCCGCCCTGCTGGCCGTACTCCTGCACCAGCTCGGAGGTGCGGTTCATGCTGAGCGTACCGTCGTGATGGAATGCCACAACCGTCGCAGCGTCCAGGAACGGCAGACCCAGGTATTCGGCCATCAGGCGAGCGGTGAAGTACTCGCCGCGGCTCACGAGCTCCTCGGTGGAGTAGCCGCCCGAGCGGGCGCGCTCGGCAAAGGCCGCGAACTCCTCACGGATGGGATAGGTGAGCTCCAACTCGTCAGCGATATCAAAATAGCGCTGACCAATGTCCTCGAGCAGCTCCTCACACGACACGTGATACTTAACGTGCGCGTTAACCAAGTAGAGCAGGTCGGTCACCTTGGTGTCGCCCTTAAAGCGACGACCGCAGGCAGAAACCACCACAAAACGGCGGGCAGGGTCGGCATCAACGATGGCCTTGATCTTCTTGAAGTGTTCGGCGTCGGCGACCGACGAGCCGCCAAACTTGGCAATTTTTATCATGGCGTGGAGGTTACCTTTCTAAAAGCCTCTGCAAACCTGTTTTGCGCGCTCTGATACCATGGGTTCACCGATTGGGACCAAGGTATCCGAGGAGCACTGTTATATGGGAACTTATCATAGTACACGAGGACGCACTTTATCATGCTCAAGTAAGGTGGCAATCCGCACCGGCATCGCTCCCGACGGGGGTTTGTTTGTCTCGGACGAGCTTGGCACCCAGCAGGTCGATATCAGCTCGCTTGCCGATAAATCGTACTTTGAAATCGCTCAAAATGTGTTGGGAATGTTACTGAACGATTACACAGCCGAAGAAATTTCGGCCTGCGTGAATGAGGCTTACCGCGGCACGTTCGCGAGCGAAGAGGTCACACCACTCGTCAAACTTGATGCAGCACCGGGCGCCGACGTCCCTCAAACCTATGTGATGGAGCTCTTTGGCGGCCCCACGAGCGCCTTTAAGGACGTCGCCCTGCAGATGCTCCCCCGCCTGATGGCCCGCACCTCCGCCAAGGACGGCGGCGCCGAGCGCATCATGATCGTCACCGCCACGTCGGGCGACACAGGCAAGGCGGCACTCGCCGGCTTTGCCGACGCCCCGGGCACGGGCATCACCGTCTTTTATCCCGAAGGCAAAGTCAGCCGCGTGCAGAATCTGCAGATGTCCACTCAGGAGGGCGATAACGTCGCCGTCTGCGGCATCCGCGGCAACTTCGACGATGCCCAGAGTGCCGTCAAGCGCATCTTTGCCGATAAGGAGCTTGCCGAGCGTCTGGAGGCCGCTGGCACCGTGCTTTCGAGCGCCAACTCCATCAACGTCGGCCGTCTGGTGCCGCAGGTCGTCTACTACTTTGCCGCCTATGCGCAGCTGCTGCGCGCCGGCGCCATCGAGGCTGGCGACGCCGTGGAGTTCTGCGTACCGACCGGCAACTTTGGCGATATCCTGGCCGGCTACTATGCCAAGCGCATGGGTCTGCCCGTCGCCAAGCTCATCGTCGCGAGCGACAAGAACAACGTGCTGGCTGACTTCCTGACCACCGGCGTCTACGACCGCAACCGTCCGTTCTTCACGACCATCTCGCCGTCGATGGACATCCTTATTAGCTCCAACCTGGAGCGCATGCTCTACTTCCTGTCCGACGGCGACTGCGAGCTCGTTGCCGGCCTTATGGAGCAGCTGGCACAGACTGGTCGCTATGAGGTGCCCGCCGAGCTGCTGGCCAAGATCCAGAGTGTGTTTGGCTGCGGCTGGGCCAGCGAGGACGAGGTCCGCGCTGCTATCAAGAACTGCTGGGATGCAAACGGCTATGTGATCGACCCGCACACCGCTTGCGGCTATCACGTCTTTGAAAAGGTCGCCCCCGCCGAGGGCGCCAAGGCCCGCGTGCTGCTTTCGACCGCCAGCCCCTACAAGTTCCCGCGCGCCTGCTGCGACGCCCTGGGGCTCGACGTTCCCGAGGACGACTTTGAGGCCATGCGCGTGCTCGAGCAGACAACCAATACGGTCGCCCCGGCCCAACTCGCCGAGCTCGAGTCCAAACCCGTCCGCTTCGAAGACGTCTGCGACGTAGCCGACATGGCCAACTACGTAGAGTCTGCAGCAAAAAAGATGGCTACCAACTAAACCCCTTATTAAGCGCCGGCGAAAGCCGGCGCACCTTCTTCCATCAGATAACCCCCGGGATGATGACGAACGTGCACAGCGTGCCTGGCTGTTTAGTTCGTCGCGAGTTCCGCACGCAAAGGAAAGCACTTAATGTGCTTTCCGTCTTGCGCAG
>WGSL01000018.1 GCA_014871665.1 Collinsella sp.
ACATATCCCGGGGAGGGACGAGGGCTTCGTTCACCAATCGTCCGCGGGCATGCAAAAAGCCTCGCTGCGCACTTCGGGCGGCGAGGCTTTTTGCCCCCTGCGGAAAGATTGGGGAACTAAGCCCTCGTCCCTCCCAGGTTGACCTACTCGAGGTCGTCGCCCTTGTGGCGTTAGAGCGGAAAAATTGGAGCGTTAGGGCTTCTTTGCTGATGGGGGATTAGTATGCCCGGGCTTGGTTGGGGAATGCCTGGTCTAGTGAGGCTTGGAGTTTTTCGAAGGATGTCTGCAGGTTGAGGTGTTGGTCTGCAGAGCGTTTGGCTTTTGTGGTGGGGGAGTCGAGGAGGCCGTTTCTCTGTGTCGGGGGGAAGGAGAAAAGGTTTGCATGATTTAGGGATGGCTGCTGTGCTGCGTCGTTGGAAGAATGCATGCTTATGCGGCCTCCTCGATATCCACCAAAAGGTTGCGCACGGGGTGTGCTGCTAGGTCCCGTGCGTTGGCAGTATTATGCCGCGGCTGCTGCAAAGAAGCGCTAAAGAAAGGCTTAACCTGGTTTGGTTTTACGATGAAACTGCAGGTCAGAGGTATTGAGTAACACTCTTGAAAGGTTTTGAGCTTAAGGGCTTTCTAAGGTTTGTGGTGCGGATGTGGCTCGCCTGTGTGGGGCGTGTGGACGGCTCGTTCCTAGCGCTGCGGTGCGGCGGCGCGTACTTGTTCGATGACCTTTTCCATCGTGGCGTCGATGCGGTCCTTTTTGAGTTCGCATTCCCAGATGGTTATGGGCGTCCAGCCCATTTCGGTGAGCGCTGCCACGGCGGCACGGTCGCGCTCGACGTTGCGACGGAACTTTGCCTCCCAAAACTCGACATTGCGCTTGGGCTGACTTGGGTTGCATTTGGGGCAGCGGTGCCAAAAGCAGCCGTTGACGAAGATGGCGATCTTGCGGCCGGGGAAGGCGATGTCGGGCTTGCCGGGAACCTTCCATTCCAAGCGGTAACCCGTAAGGCCCGCTGCGCGCAGGTGCTGTCGTACGAGCAGCTCGGGCTTGGTGTTGGCGCGCTTGTTACCCTTCATGGACTTTTTGATGGCGGCACGACGGCGCACGAGCTCACGCTCGTCAGCGGAGAGGTCCGAGGTATCGATGCCGTCGAGCAGACCGGGCTTGGGACGCTTTTTGCTGCGGCGCTTAGGTGCGCGCTTGGGTTTGGCGGCAGATTCGTCGGCCGTGGTGGCCTCGGCATCGTTGGCGACGTTAGCCTCAAGCCGATCTTCCTTTAACTCAATCAGAGTATCAATGAGCCCCTTGTCGGCGGGCATCCATTTTACCGTGGCAAGCGAGGTGCGCGGAATCCAGCGGATATCGAGCTGGCGGTCGTGCTTCTGAGGCTCATCAGAATCGGTTGCCAGCGAGCAGTAGTAGCACTCCATGGAGAGATGAAAATCGGGGTAGTCATACTCAACGGTATAGAAATCGCGCAGGTTGGTGACTTTTACCTGCAGCTCTTCCATGAGCTCACGGCGTACGGCGTCTTCGGGTGTCTCGCCGCGCATGAGTTTGCCACCGGGAAACTCCCAAAGTCCCTGCATGTCGCCGTAGCCGCGCTGCACGGCAAGCAGCTCGTCAGATCCTTCCTTGCGAATGATCCCAGCGGCAACATGAACAGTCTTCAACAGGAGTCCTCTCTCAACATCAACACGCGGCAGGGTAGCTACCCGTACCTTACACAACGGTAAGGCAAGCGTAAGCCATATCGATGGTAGCCGACTCGTCTTCTTGCGACTATAGATGCCGTAGACTAATTGCAAGAAAGGACTCGGTATGCAAACCACGCACATGGCGACCCCGGTACTGGAGGTCGCGCATCTCGAAAAGGTATACGGAGCGCTAGGCAACGTGACCCGCGCGCTCAATGACGTCAGCTTTACGGTCAACCGCGGCGAATTTGTTGGCATCATGGGCGCTTCGGGCTCGGGCAAGTCGACGCTGCTCAACTGCGTGTCGACCATCGATAGCGCCACGAGCGGCACCATTCGCATCAACGGGCAGGACGTTACGCGCATGAAGCAGGCCAAGCTCTCGCAGTTCCGCCGCGAGGAGCTCGGCTTTATCTTCCAGGACTCCAACCTGCTCGATACGCTCACGGCACGCGAGAACATCGCCCTGCCGCTCACCATCGCCCGCACAAACTCGGCAGAGATCTCGACCCGCGTGCAGGATGTGGCCGCGCGTCTGTCTATCAGTCAGGTGCTCGACAAGTATCCCTACCAGATGTCCGGCGGTCAGCAGCAGCGCGTTGCCGCGGCTCGCGCGCTCGTCACCGACCCCACCATGATCATGGCCGACGAGCCCACCGGCGCTCTCGATTCCAAGAGCGCTCGCCTGCTGCTCGAGAGCCTGGAGGCCCTTAACCGCCGCCTGCGCGCCACCGTGCTCATGGTTACGCACGACAGCTTTGCCGCCAGCTACACGAGCCGTGTGCTGTTTATCCGCGACGGCAAGATCTTCACCGAGCTGCGCCGCGGCGACACCGACCGCCGAGAGTTCTTCGACCGCATTATGGAGGTCGTTGCCATGATGGGCGGTGAGGGCTCCGATGCTCTGTAAACTCGCTTGGGGCAACGTCCGCCGCGCCGGCCGCGACTACCTCGTCTACCTTTTGACGCTCACCCTGGGCGTCACGGTCTTCTATGCCTTTAACACCATCTCGATGCAGGTCGACATCGCCGGCATCGATGAAAAGGGCTTGGCGCAGGTTATGGGCAGCATGCTCGGCAACCTGACGTACTTTTTGGCCGGTGTCATGGCCTTTTTGATGGTGTATGCCAATAACTTCATCATGAAACGCCGCAAGAAGGAGTTTGGCCTGTACCAGGTGCTCGGCATGGGGCGCGGGCGCGTCGCCACGATTATGGCGCTCGAGACGGTGATCGTTTCGGTCGTGGCCTTTGTCGCCGGCATTGTGCTGGGTGTGGGACTCTCCCAGCTCATGACGTTCTTTACGGCCTCGCTCTTTAAGACACAGATCGCCAATTTTCACTTCTTTTTCTCGGTGCATGCGTTCAACCTGACCCTTGCTTGCATGCTCGTAATGTTTGTGCTCACGCTACTGCTGAACCTTCGCGCCGTGCGTCGTACCAAACTCATCGAGCTTATGGGTGCCGAGCGTCGCAACGAGAGCATCAAGACACGCAACCCCTGGATTGCGATTGCCATCTTTGTCGTGGGCGTGGCGCTTGTGGGCGTGGCCTATTACCGTCTGCTACGTGATGGGTTCCCGCTAACCGCGACGGACAGCAAGCTGCAAGAGGCCATGAACCAGTTTGGTATTACGACCGCTATGGTTACCGTGGGCACCTTTGCCCTGTTATGGGGACTCTCGGGCATGCTCATCAAGCTGCTGCAGAGCCTGCGCGGCGTGTATTGGCGCGGCCTCAACATGTTTACCGTGCGCCAGCTTGCGGCCAAGGTCAACACGGTGTGCTTTTCGATGGGCGTCATCGCGATGCTCCTGTTTTTGGCCATCACCTCGGTGACGTGCGGTATGTCGATTGCCAATGTGATGAACGAGAATCTGGAGCGCTATAATCCGGCCGACATGTCGCAGACGTATGTCTATTACACGCCCGATACGCTCGACTTCTACAAAGAGTCTTTCAATCCGTCTGAGGCCGATCGAATGGTGCTGGCCGATAGTACGGTCGATTTGTACTCCGCATGGCACGGCGATCGTATCGATCACGATAACGTTGCAGACGGTATTAAGGGCAAGTCGGCGGACAACAACGACGAGACCGGCAAGAAGGTCGATATCTCCGATGTTGCCGGTGAGCATGTGCAGATCGATTCGTATCTGAGTTACCCGCTTGGCGGCTCGAATCCTTCGGTGACTCCAAGTGAGATGTGCAAGATCATGGGCGAAAAGCTTCCCAAGGCGTTCGGGGGTAGCAATGCCGATGCGATGGGTCTGTTTGTGACACCGGCAAGTCAGTACAACAAGCTGCGCCAGATGATGGGCGAGGAGCCGGTGCACATCGGTCACGACCAGTATCTGCTCACGTGTGATATGGGCGGCGAGCTGGTCGACCTGTACACCAAGTATATGGCTGGCGGCCATGCCCTTACCTTGGGCGGGCATACGCTCAAGCCCGCAGCCGATAAGTCGGACGAAGATACGGCGGCCATCGCCAACTCGGCGATGGGTAGTAATCCGGGCACCGTCGTCGTTGCCGACGAGCTGTTGTCCCAACTTAATCTGCAGCCGTATTCCAGTAGCCTGCTCGTTAACTACAAACAGGGGATGGATACAACCGAGGCAGACGAGAGCATTAAATACACTGTGCTCGACAATCTGCTCGTTGACGGCAAGGAGTCGGGGTCGTGGGGAACCTTCATCACACGCTCCGAGATGTACACGCAGGCAGCGCAAATGAACGGTCTTATTAGCTACCTAGCCATCTACATCGGCTTTGTATTGGTCGTTGCATGCGCGGCGATACTGTCGATCCAGCAGCTCTCCAATGTGGCCGACGGCAGCCGCAGCTATCGTGTGCTGGCACAGATCGGCTGTGAGGACCGCCAGATTCGCCATTCGGTGATGGCGCAGCAAGCGGTATTCTTCCTGTTCCCGCTGGCAGTGGGCCTGGCGCACTCCTTTGTGGCACTTAAGGTGATCATCGAGCTGGTGAGCATTTTCGGAAATATGAGCATCGGCGGCACCGTGGGCCTCACCTGTGCAATCTTCCTGGCGGCCTACGGCGGCTACTTCCTGGTGACCTACCTCATGAGCACCGGCATGGTACAAGCCGCCATAGCCACCCGCTACAGCGAGTAACAAGCGGGCAAAACTGTTGCAAAACCAGTGTGAACAACCGCTGCGAAGGGAGTCCAGCCCCCCTTCGCGGCGTTTTTTGCCTGACTGATGAGTCTCAAGACCAAGTGAGTAGACTTTTTTGGATCTGTCGAGTACATCGCGGGTGGCGCCCAATAAAACAGCAGGTCAGGGCTGTGGCGTTTTGGGGCGTGCTTGGCCTCCTGCAAAAAGCCTACTCACTTGGTTTTTTCTGCTAGAAAACCGTCGCGAGGGAAAGCAGTCCCCTGCGGCGGTTGGCGTTCGCCCAGATAAAACCTGCCAAAATAAACCTGTCCCTTTTTAGCAGGTTATCGCTTCCAAAAGTGGAGGATCAGCGTGGTGCCTTTTGGTGGAGGGGGGATATTGATTAATTCGGGTAACAGTTTTTTTTAACGCCGGGAACGATGTTAAAATAACCAAAATGCTATCTAGGAGCTTTGATTTTATGGCAACCGAGGCAGCTACCCTGCAAAACGTGACGCACTCGTTCCTATGGCATTCAATTATGTTGTTTATAGGGGCGGCTGGTCTGTATTGTGTGGCGCCAAGTATTTATACGGGCCTTTCTGGCACCGTTCTTATCGGTCTGCATCTGCTTTCGGGCTTCTGTGTGGGCCTCATCTCTCGCCCTGTGAGACAGGGTATTTCCAAAAGGCTTTTTGGACTTATGCTCGTAGACATTGCACTTCTTGTGATGTACACGATATCTCTTAATGTCTTTCATCAATTTCATGTTGTGGTTTCGGCGCTCGCGTTCATTTTGTTGTTACTAGCCCCCTTGCTTGTCGCTTGCTGTTCTTGGGCGCTTGGCGGTGAATTCGCAAACATACGTGCGGGATTAAAGGGGAAACATGTGGCCGATGGCTCTGCTCTCCACGGGTATCCTGAGCTCGCACTTTACAGTCCCGTTGTGCTCTTGATTGCTTTGCTTGTTGGCCTTCAGTTTCTTCTCGTCCCGTTGATGGACTCCATCGGTTCTTTCCTTTCCGTTAACGCCGAGATGGGGGTTGCTGCCTTGCTCGTCGAACCTCTTGCGTTTGGTAATGCCGCCGTTATTCTCGATACGGATTGTTTGTTTTCGCGCAATATAAACATCGGAGCTGTGCTCCTGAGCTTTGGTGGGCATCAAGAGATCGTATTGCTTCTGGTTACCGTTTTGGGCAGTATCCTTGCCAGGGCCATAACGCGATTTTTCCCCGACTTAACGAGCGCTTTTTCTGCGGCCGCCAAATTAGGAGGAAAACACTCTGCAGTTGCCGATATCCCTACGGCTTCGGGTTTTTCTCAAAGGGAGTCCGCGGTTTTCTCTATGAGGATAGAGGGAAAAACGTACGAGGAGATTGCTTCTGCCTTGGACATTTCCCCGTCTACTGCCCGTACCTATTTGTCGCGGGCCTTGACTAAAACCGGATATAAAAGCATTTCAGAGGCGACGGCTGGACTTCTCTTGTCAAAGGATGCGTGGCATCTTGACGCAACAAAAGGCCATGATCACCGTTCAGAATCGCTGGGGTCCTCATCGTTCAATCAGAACTGCAGGATAGTCTTCGTCTGCTTCCTGTTTATGTATGCGTCTGGAATGGGCATCGAGGAAATCCTCGTATGCTTCGGCTTTGAGCATGATGCGATAATCCTATCGATAGCTATAGTGCTTGTGGCCCTGTGTTGCCGTGCGGCTATACGGTGGATGTCTGAAATGCACTTGTGCCTTTCGCCTGAACTCACCCTTTCTTCGGTGTCTGTGGGTGCTGGAGCAGCGTTCTGGGTTCACGATGTGGTAAGTCGACTGTACATTTTCTTTGAGTCCGTTGGGAGCGGTGAGGCCGTTGGCGGCCTTATGCCTGCCTTACGCGTGACTGCGTTCCTTGTCGTATTTATCCTTATGGCTAATTCGCTGCTATTCTTGCGTTCGAAAGATACGGTTCGGGTGGGTGATCGACGCGATACCGTGCGTGAGGCCTTCTTGAGGCTTGGCTTCACGCCGCTTTATGCCGATATCATGACATGCGTTTTTGATGGCAATAGAACCACCGAGATTTGCGCGCATCTTAACGTTGCTCGGGGAACCGTCAAAGAGGCCAAGAGCAAGAGCTATGCCTTGCTTGGAGTTCACTCGGAGCGTGAACTTAGAGATAGGGTTTTTAGTCTTATGGCAGATGTTATAGAAAATAGCAGGTAGAAGCCTGTAGACAAATAAGATTGTAAATCCATCCTACACGTCTACAGACAGTTCTGACGATGAAGGCGATACTTCCGGACAACGGGTCCGACGACTCGTGTGTTGCGAACCGGAGGTGCTTGCTGTGAAGACCTGTGATTGCCTCACATATGTACGGCTTAATTTAGAAGTTCTTGCGCGCAACCGGGGAATTATGTTGCTGACGGCGCTGCTCGCGCTCGTATTCTGCATCCCGGTATTTCTATCCGTTCCAACGGGAGCAGATTATCTATATGGTAGAGCTTCCATCGAAGACCAGAGAGCCCTTTTGGTCTCTCAAGTCTCTGACGGCGTTTATGACACTGCCCCACAGGAGCTCAACAGCATCATTGCCGACGAAAGGGCATGTCTTGATCGAGCGCTTGAAAGCAAGGCAGACTCCAGAGGGTATTACGATGCGATTGCCGATTACGACAATCTATTGCTCAAGGAATACCGACTCGGTTATTTGAATGGTGTTGATTCGGAGTTATCGCTTGAAGCCCAAGAGCGTCTTCCCAGAGCCATATCAGTGCTGACCTATCCGGAATCGTACGACTCAACGACAAAAATGCCTGGGATGATTCTCCTCGCATATTATTGCGGCGCTGTTCCTGCAATAGCGTGGCTTTTAGTTCCGATTCTCGTCCTCTATATGTCGCTTGAGGGGGATGGAAAGCGGTTCTACGATCGAGCGTTGTTGTCAAAGTTAGAGATGAATGCATGCCGCGTTCTCGTCTCTGGTATTGCATCGATGCTGGTTTTGGTGCTGGCGTTGGCTCCCTGTTTTGTATTGGCAACGGTGTTTAACGGTGTAGGCCAGACAGAGTACCCGGTCGTATTCATTCAGTATGGTGACGTAGTCGAAAGAACTGTGTTAGTTCAGCTAGGGCTATTTGTCGTCTTTGAAGCTGTGCTGTCGATGATGTTTGCTTGCTTGGGCGTGTGCGTGTACGCCGGAAGCAGAAACAGGGCCATTTCGTCCATGGTGATCGCTCTTGTGGGGGGCATAAGCCAGCTTCCGTTTTATGCGAGCAAAGATGCTCCATGGCATGCGTTGTTGCCGTATATGGTGTCGAGCTATTCCGTTTCTTCGCTTGCGCTTGGCGGCGCCTCTTACGCCAATGGGGCGGAGGTATCTCTTGTTCCTGAAGCCAATGCATTGCACTGCGCCTTTGCCGTGGTGAGCACATTTGTTATTTGTGCGTTGGGAATCATCTCGTTTTCGCTTCTTAAAAGTAGGAATCGCTGGGCCTGGAACCAAATTCGCCCGGGCAGTTTGGGTGAGGAAAGCGTGCTATCCCTGTCGCTGGATACGTTGACGGTTGGAAATAATCAGCTCGTAAAGGGATTGCAGTTTGATATGCCCGCTGGCGAGATATGGGGTCTTGTCGCTCCAAATGGATATGGAAAGACAACGTTACTCAATACTCTTTGGGGAGACGCTGGGCAATCAGTCCGCGTGTTGGGTTCTCTCTGTTTTCATGCGAAAGCGTGCGTTGACTGTGAGCAAATGAGAAAGGTTTTCTTCTTAGTTCCGAACGGGCCGTCTCTATTGATTCGGCACATGACCGTTGCTTTCCATCTCGATCGATGCAAGAAAATTTGGCATTCGCCTCGTACCTTGGATCAAGTGCTTAATCTCTTTGACTTGACTGAGTTGAAGAATATGCCCGTATCTAGGTTGTCTGACGGAAATAGACAATTGCTTAATGTTGCGATGGCCTATATGTCTTATTGCGAAGTCGTCCTTTTGGATGAGCCCATGAATGCGCTTGATGTGGGACATGTCGCAATCGTTTCGAATGCTCTTAGAGATGAAGCAGGTAGGGGAGCGCATGTCATTATCTCTTCCCATCTTATCGGGAATCTCGAATCGCTCTGCGATGGCTCCGTCTTGCTCACACGAGATGATTCGCACTTCGTTACTCGAGAAATGGGAGGTGATTCGAAATGGATCGGTAATGTGTACGCGCAGCTATTCAAGACGAACGACAGCAAAAACTAGGAGAGGAAGATAACCATGAAACGACATATATCGAAGAACTTGGTGAAGGCATTGGCCGCATGTTTTATGCTTGCACTGTCGATGGGCGCAATTCCCAATTATGCGACGGCGCAGCCAGATACGGGTTCTGTTGCACCTTGTCGTCTTGTGACGGCGGATGTCTTGGACACCTACAAATCGTTCTCCACCGCGAGCTACCCGAGCGAGAATGTTGATTGCTTCGACCAGACATACAAGAGGCTGTCTTTCAAAACCTCTTATTCTCGTACGGGGCAAACGATCCTCTATACAGGTGCAGCGTTAAGCCCACGCGGGAACGGAATGCCTGGGTTTGAGACGAAATATAAGTGTACATATCGTACCTGGTAGATAACCCTAGGACCAGATTGTCTCCGAATTACTTTGCGGAGGATTGATCTAACGATGCCGCTCCTGCGTTTATCTCAATCTGTAACATCTGACTGGCAAAAACGCTTCTACCTGTTACAGATTGAGATTATTCGACGCGCGTTCTGTAACTCGTCTCGATCTGTAACAGTAAGACGGCGATTTGGTCTCCATATGTTACAGATTGAGACGAAAGAAAGCGTGAGCCAGAAAACCGCCGCGAGGGAAAGCAGCTCCCTTGCGGCGGTTTGGGCGTTTGCCCAGATAAAACCTACCAAAATCAACCTGTCCCTTTTTGGCAGGTTAACGCTTCCAGAAGTGGAGGATGAGCGTGGTGCGGTTTTGCTGCTCGGTTTTGACCAGGATGTTGTGGATGTGGGTCTTGACGGTGCCCACGGCAAGGAATAGCTCGTCAGCGATTTCTTGATTCGACTTGCCCAGCACAACCAGACGCATGACCTCGGTCTCGCGGTTGGAAAGCTTATAGGCGTTGCGATAGGAGGGCATCTGCTCTTCGATGTGTCGATCAAGATCGCTGACGTTCTTTTCCTCGGGCGCCTCCTGCATGCGGATCGAAAGCACGTGATAGGCGTAAATGATTAGCAGAATGGCAAAGTAGCACGCAAAGACGTTCTCGCTAAAGTTGCGCTCGGATAGGTACAGCTGCAGCCAAGACGGCGCCAGGCTCATGGGGACCACCAGGATGTTGTAGAAGTCCTCGGCAACGATGCAGGCGACCATGATGGCGCCGATAATCAAATGCCTCTTTTGCTTGCTGACACGCGCCTTCAGCTCAACCTTAGTACTCTTGTGAGCCGTCCAAAAGATATACAGTCCCACAAAGACAAGGAACACCTGACGCATCGTGTAGTAAAGCCACTGGTGCATGGGGCCGTTGGGGACGGCGACGATAATCAGCAGCTCGCTCAACAAAAACGTTGCGACGGGGATAACGAACTGCTTTTTAGAATGCTTGTCGAGCAGGTCCATGGCAATGGCCCAAATAAAAGCCTGTGAAGCGGTCGCCACAAGGGTCCGCAACACAGGCATGGTAATTGAGTAATAGTCGCTGGCGGGAAAACTCTGGTTTTGCAGCGTGTATTCAAAAAAGAAGATTTCGGTCATCTCGATGGCATAGCAAATAAAAACGCCGCTGCCATAGATAAAGAAGCGTCGACGGGACGAGGCATAGGCGGCAAGCGAAAGCACCGCCGTCACAATACAGATAACCAGTATTGCCAAGGTATAGAAGAACATGAGCGTGTTCATCTGTCACCGTCCCGTCTCATTTGATCTGTGATTGGCTCCATATAATCCCCGGGGGTATACATGTCCCAGCCGGTCGCTTCACCGCGGATTAGACACCAAAATATAGGATAGCCTTATGCCGTTCGCGGTTCCAGATAGTAAACCCCCTGTAAACACGTGACCTGCGGGTTTATAGAGGATTAGAGAGGGTGTAACTCCGTGAACGGTCTTTAATCCCGAATAAACTAGGTAAAAATTGCATACGGGTGAATGATGGTCTTGTCAACACGAGGCGTGATGTTCGAGCGCCTCATAGTAATAGTCGGCAAGACCGGCGGAAAGGAAATCGACATGGCACTGCCTAAGGATTTCATCGACACCAACGAGTTCACCAAAGAGCAGATCCTGGCTATCGAGGATCTTGGCCTGGCAATGAAGAAGGCCATCAAGGTTGACGGTTATTATCCGCACCTGCTCCGTAACCAGAGCCTTGGCATGATCTTCCAGCAGGTCTCCACCCGCACCCGTCTTTCCTTCGAGACCGCTATGACCGACCTCGGCGGCCACGCTCAGTTCTATGGCCCTGGCACCATCCAGCTCGGTGGTCACGAGTCCCTGGGCGATACCGCTCGCGTTATGGGCTCGCTGCTCGACATCATGATGGCTCGCGTTGACCGCCACAAGGACGTCGTCGGCCTCGCCGAGGGCTCCGCTGTGCCCGTCATCAACGGCATGTCCGAGTTCAACCATCCCACGCAGGAGATGGGTGACCTCATGACCATGCTCGAGAACCTCCCCGAGGGCAAGAAGATCGAGGACTGCACCCTCGCCTTCATCGGCGACGCCACCCAGGTCTGCGTCTCCCTCATGTTCATCGCCTCCAAGGTCGGTATGAAGTTTGTCCAGTTTGGACCTAAGGGCCACCAGATCCCCGACGGCGGCCTGCACGTCGGCACCGTTGAGGAGCGCGCCGAGTTCGGCAAGCAGATGATGGCCATCGCCGAGGAGAACTGCAAGGTCTCCGGCGGCTCCATCGTTATCTCCGACGACATCGAGTGCATCAAGGGTGCTGACTTCATCTACACCGACGTGTGGTATGGCCTGTACGACGAGGAGGTCTCGGGCGAGAACTACATGGACGTGTTCTATCCCAAGTATCAGGTCACCATGGACATGATGAACTTCGCCGGCCTCAACTCCAAGTTCATGCACTGCCTGCCGGCCACCCGCAACGAGGAGGTCGTCGACGAGGTCATGGACGATCCCGAGCGCTCCCTGTGCTGGGTCGAGGCCGAGAACCGCAAGCACTCCATCCGTGCTCTCCTTGCCGCTCTGGGCAAGCGCACCCCGCTCAACGACGAAGGTGTCGAGTACTCCGCCAAGGCCGAGCTCCACGCCGCTCTCGAGGCTCTCGAGCAGCTCTAAGCCTCTAGGCTTCTAAAAGCACGTTTGCGGGCGGCGGATGCTCGTCTCCTGTCGCCCGCTCACCGAGGCCCAAACGATTGCCTTAGTACTTTGGGCTTCGGATCTGTCCAAGACCGAGCGAAGGAGCTCATCATGAGCGACGGAAAGAAAAAGCTTTCCTTCTTGACGGTCATTTCGACCATCATCTGCGTCGTCTTCGTTTGCGAGGCCGCCGCTCCTGCTGCTGCCATTGGTAACCAGCAGTTCTTCTGGTGGATCTTCCTGATCCTGACCTTCCTGCTCCCTTATGGCATGGTTGTCGCCGAGCTCGGCACCACCTATGACGGCGAGGGCGGCATTTACGACTGGGTGCGCGATGGCCTGGGCGACAAGTGGGGCGCCCGCATTTCGTACTACTACTGGGTTAACTACCCGCTGTGGATTGCCTCGCTGGCTACCATGTTCCCCGACATTTTGGGGATGGTCTTTGGCGTCGAGTTCAATCTGATCGCCAAGATGGGTATCGATCTTGCCTTCGTGTGGATCGTCTACCTCATGGGCCGCTCCAAGGCGGCTGACTCCGAGTGGGTCCTTAACGGTGGCGCCATCATCAAGGTCGCCGTTGCCGTTATCGTCGGCGCTCTGGGCATTTGGTATGCCATGGAGAACGGTTTTGCGAACGACATGTCCGCTGCCACCTTCATGCCCGAGCTCACCAACACCAACGCTCTCGGCTACCTGTCGATCATCATCTTTAACTTCATGGGCTTCGAGGTCATCTGCACTATGACTGACGACATGGCCGATCCCGCTCGCGATATCCCCAAGGCTATCATCGTCGGTGGCCTGTCCATCGCCGTGATCTACCTGTTCGCTGGCTTTGGCATCGGCGCCGCTGTGCCGGCCGATTCCATCGACCCCGACTACGGCATGATTTTTGCCGTCCAGACCATGGTGGGCGACTCCATGATCTTCAAGGTCATCTGCATCGCCTTCCTGATCACCCTGTTCGCCAACATGGCTGCTTGGTCCTTCGGCGTCAACTCCGTCGCTCGCTATGCCGCCGAGCACGGCAACATGCCCAAGGTCTTCGCCTCGATGATCTCCAAGGACGATATGCCCAACGGCGCCAACCTGGTCAACGCCATCGTTGCCTCCCTGGTGCTGTGCCTGCAGCTGGTCCCCATCGATGCCATCTCCGAGGGTGTCTTCTGGATGCTCTTTGGCACCTCCGTTGTCTTCCTGCTGCTCACCTATATCCCGATGTTCCCGGCGTTCCTCAACCTTCGTAAGAACGACTCCAACCGTGAGCGCATCTTCACGTTCCCGTTTAAGGGCGCCATGATGAAGGTCATGCTGGCCATCCCTTGCATCGAGCTGATCCTGGCTATCGTTGCAACGCTGATCCCGTTCTCCGCCGCCGAAATTGGCGACAAGGTCCCGATGATCGTTATCTTCATCGTGCTTTTGCTCATCGGTGAGGTCGTCCGCGTCGTCAGCGCTAAGGGCCGCGAGACCGAGTACAAGGGTCTCACCCCCGAGCTTGCTGCTCAGCGTCTCGCTGAGGAGGCCGAAGAGGACTAGAGCGCCCAGATTCGGGGCTCCAACCCTCCTCGCGTACAAAAGTGCGCTTCGTCGGGCTTGTCGCTCCCGACTCCGGGCACTCCGGCCTCTTTTGAGGCGTGCCCAGGCGACAGGTTTGCCAACCACTCCCTGGGGTGGGTGTGAGCTATTGTTCCGGTAACCACCGCCCACCCCAATCTCTCTCCCGTATCCTTTGTGCGTTTTGTCTCCGCGCACCAGGTTACGTCGTCGCTTGCCGGTGCGACTCCGTGAAAACCGGCGCCGGGCGCCCCGACCTTTGCCGGGGAACGGGCGCCTTTCACTCTTGGTTTTAGGCTGCGGGTAACCCGCCCGCGGCAAGCGATCGTTCGATTTGGAGGATATCTTATGCGTACGATCACCGAGTCCGAGTCCACCCCCAAGGCCGACGGCTTCTTTATGCCCGCTGAGTTCGCCCCGCAGGATCGCGTGTGGATGGGCTGGCCCCACCGCACCGACACCTGGGCCCACGGCGCCAAGCCGGCTCAGAAGCAGTATGCCGCCATCGCCCGCGCCATCGCCGAGTTCACCCCGGTCACCATGTGCGCCAACCAGGCCGACTATGCCAACTGCAAGGCCGTCTTCGAGGAGGACGAGAACGTCACCGTTATCGAGATGACCACCGATGACGCTTGGTTCCGCGACACCGCCGCTACCTATGTCATCAACGGCAAGGGCGAGAAGCGCGCCAACCACTGGCACTTCAACGCCTACGGCGGTCTTGTCGACGGCCTGTACTTCCCGTGGGATAAGGACGAGCAGATCGCCCTTAAGATGGCTGAGCTCTCCGGCTGCCGTCGCTATCGTCCCGATGACATGATCCTCGAGGGCGGCTCCATCACCGTCGACGGCGAGGGCACCCTTGTCGTGACCGACCAGTGCCTGCTTTCCCCGGGCCGCACCTGCTCTGCGGTTTTGGAGGAGGAAGAGGATCCCGAGTCCATCTGGCCCAAGTTCAAGAAGAAGTTTGAGCCCTGGAGCGAGGAGCTTCGCGCCTATATGGACGAGCACCTCAAGGATTACCTGGGTGTCGAGAAGGTCATCTGGGTCAAGGAGGGCATCGATCCCGAGGAGACCAACGGCCACATCGATGACGTCGCTACGTTCATCGCCCCGGGCGTCATGGCCTGCATCTGGACCGACAATCCCGAGTATCCGTTCTACGAGCAGTGTCACGCTGCCTACGAGACCCTCTCCAACGCCGTTGACGCCAAGGGCCGCAAGATGAAGGTCTACAAGCTCTGTATGCCCGTGAACCCGCTGTTCATGGACCAGGCTTCCTGCGACACCATCGACGCCGACGAGAACGCCGAGCCGCGCGTTGCCGACGAGCCGCTGATCGCTTCTTACATGAACTACCTGGTCACCAACCATGGCGTTATCGTTCCGCAGTACGGCGACGAGAACGACCAGCTGGCCGTTGACACGCTCCAGAAGATCTATGACGAGGTCTGGGGCGAGGGCGTCTACAAGTGCGTCGGCGTTCAGTCCGAGCAGGTCGTCTTCGGCGGCGGCAACATCCACTGCATTACCCAGCAGGAGCCGTCCGCTTAATCGCCTGGCTTCCTGAGCCACGGCACCTTCCCGTTCATTCGTCGCTTGCGTACCAAAGTACGCGGCGCTCCTCTTTCACGGGAATCTGCCGTACCTCAGAAACCCAGCCGATCAACTGGACAATCGGCAAATCAGTCCATCTCGGGGCATTGATGGTTGGCTTGCTTGATGTCTTGGTTGGCTGGGTTTTCTTTGGGCACTCCGTTGCCTCCACTTCGGAGTGCCCTTTTTCTTTGATTGAATACGCGTCTGATCTGGGATTTATTGCGGGTTAGGCCAATTGTTCGCTTGAATATCCCAGGTCAGACGCGTCTTCAATTGCCAAAAGATTCCGGTCGCAATCGCGGCCGTTTTGATCGGAGTATCTATGTACCAGTGTATCGTTATCTACACGCGCCTGTTCCGCGAGCGTTGGTCCAACAATTGCATCCTCTCTTCTCTTTGGGATGGCACCTGCACCGGTGACGCGGCCTGCAACCCTACCTTGGGCTGCGCCTTCGGTACAGATGCCATCCTTTTTGCTGTAGGGGAAGCGTGCCATGGCAGGTAAAAAGTTCTCCCTGTTCGAGGTCATCCTCTCGGTTATCTGCGTTGTCTTTACCATCGAGGCGGCTGCTCCGGCATCTGCCATGGGTAACGTGCAGTTCTTCTGGTGGATCTTCCTTATCATTACGTTTTTGCTTCCCTATGGCCTGGTGGTGGCCGAGCTCGGTACGGCGTTCGATTCCGAGGGCGGCCTGTACGACTGGGTTCGCCTGGGCTTGGGAGACCGTTGGGGTGCACGCTGCTCCTGGTGCTATTGGGTCAACTTTCCACTGTGGGTGGCAAGTATCGCCTGCATGTTCCCCAGTGTCATCAATGCGGTATGGGGCATCGAATTTTCGCTTGGGGTCCGAATTGCCATCGAGCTTGCCTTTGTGTGGGGCGTCACGGTCATGGCAATGCAGCCGGTGGCCGAGGCCGATTGGGTCATGGATGGCGGCGCCGTCATCAAGGTGCTCATTGCCGCCGTGGTGGGAATCATCGGCATCTGGTTTGCCTGCAACAACGGCTTTGCCAACGATATGTCGTTTAAGACATTTGTCCCCGATCTGGGAGACACTAACTCACTGACGTATCTTTCAATCATCCTATTCAACTTTATGGGCTTTGAGGTGGTCGCGACCTTTGCCAGCACGATGAAGAACCCATCGCGCGATATCCCCAAGGCGGTTATCGCCGGTGGCGTTGCCATCGCGGCGATCTACATTATCTGTGGCATCGGTATTGGAGCCGCGGTTCCCACCGAGCAGCTTTCACTCGATTCGGGCATTGTGGACGCGGTTGCCGCCATGGTGGGGCGCGCTCACCCGCTGACGATGGTCGTGGGCGTGGCCTTTCTGGTAACGCTGTTTGCCAACATGATCTGTTGGAGCTTTGGCGTCAACAACGTGGCGAGCTATGCCGCGCGCCATGGCAACATGCCGCGTCCCTTTGCGCTGGTGTCCAAGAAGACCGGCATGCCCAACGGCTCGGCACTCATTAACGGTTGTTTTGCCAGCTTGGTGCTGCTACTTCAGATTCCGCTGGGTGAAGGTTCCGACGTCTTTTGGGTCTTCTTCTCGATGAACGTCGTCTTTCTGCTCATGAGCTATATCCCGATGTTCCCGGCGTTTTGGCGCCTGCGTAAATACGACGACCGCCCGCGTGTGTTTCGCGCGCCCTTCGAGGGCAAGGTGCTTGCGGTAGCGCTTGCGGTGCCGGTGGTAGAACTCGTGCTTTCGATTGTTGCGACAATCGTGCCGCTTAACAGCTCGCCCGCCGAGATGTCAAAGTTGCCGATCCTCATGGGTGTGGTGATCGGCGTGTTGCTGGGCGAGGTTTCGCGCCTCATATCGCGCCGCGGCCGCAGCATCGACAATCCCGGCGTTGGCGCAAGGGGGACAGGTCGCTTTGCACCAAAACAGTAGCGCCGCGAGTTGTGCGGTGCTAGATGCATCTTGGATTACTGCTCACGCTGCTCGGGATCAGATGCGAGCTTGGGTGCAAAGTAGGGGACGTGGCCCAGGTAGGGGCAGCTGTCCGAACGCGCCTCAACGGCGCAGGGGACATTGTCGTAGGTCATGGAAGAACCGAGTCGGGTGATGGCCTTGGCGGCGGGCGCGACGAGCATCTTGAGCGGAGCGATCGGTGTCATGGCATCTCCTTTCATCGGTGAGACACAGCTTGTTTATCTAAACGATACAGTACGTTTAATCGGTGAGTCTAATCTTGCGGCAAAGAATCTGTCAACATCCTCACAGCATCTAGACAGGGGAGGCGGGCATGAGTTTCGCGTTCTATATCTACACCACGATTATCATGGGTGTGGCTCTGGTGACCAGTGCCGTGGCATTGGTGGTTTGGCTCATGACGCGCCGTCGCGACAGCCTCGTGGCCGCGGCGGGTTTTTTGCTCTATATGCTCGATATGTCGGTCATCTTTTTTGACGAGTACAATCGGCTCAAATACGACTACGCCGTTACCTTTAGCGAGCCGCTGCAGCACCCCTTGCTGCGCTGCGTGCTTGGTATTGCCATCTATGCCTGCGTGGTGCTATGGATGTTTGCGCGCTTGCGCAAAAGACCGACGTCGCGCATGCTCGGACTCGCTATCGTGCCGTTTTCAATCTTGCAATTGCTGCTGGTGCCTCGCAGCGGCGCTGCCGGAGAGGTGCAGCAGTATCTCTTTTGGCTCACGCGTGACCTGGGTAATGTAGGATGTCTTGCCTATGCCGCCTGGCATTACCGGTACAGAGCAACGCGTGTTGAGAAACTCGACCTCGACCACTCAAAGCTCTTTTGGAAGGTGGCCTTCGTTCTTGTGTTTTGCGTGATCGCCGAGGACACCTACATGATCTTGTTCTGCCGCCCCGACTCCCAAAACCCCGTCATCGGCCTCTTTTTGTGGTATCTGTCCGAGCGCAATATCTCCGAAAACGTGCTGCTCGTGGTATGCGCGGCTCAGCTTTTTTGCCAGTTTAGCCATATCCTGCGTGTGTATGCCCGTCATCCGCGTGCCGATGAGGACGTGGCAGCCGAGAGCGCAAGCTCTGAGGACGATCTCGCATCGCGTGTGGTGATTTATGCCGACGCCCATAAGCTGTCACGGCGCGAGCAGGAGGTGCTCACGCTGGTGCTGAAGGGCAACGACGCCCAAAACATCGCCAGCGAGTTGGTCATCAGCCCTGGCACGGTCAAGGCACACTTGCATCGCATCTACGTTAAAAGCGGCGTCTCCAACCGAGATGACCTTATAGATACCTTTTGGCGTTCCTAGCCTCATTCTTCCTCGCATGCGGGTCTTGCTGTGTGGGCGGCCACACCGTTGGGCGTAATGAAGCGGTAATAATCTCAGACAATAAACCTGCAGGTAAAGCGTATAAACCTGCTTAAACTGACCGTTTGCGGTCCCTGGCCTTGGCACGGATTTGCCCCTGTGTATCAATGGGTGTAGCGCGAAGCCGCGGACGTGGGACAGACGTCCGAGCACGGCTTGTAGGCACGCGCCGATGCGGGAGCGCTACGCTCCCAACCGAGTGCCCACGCGGGCGGTGCGTCCGCGTTACAACCAAAGATGCCTGAGGAGGCTCGCATGGACAAGGCTGATGTAGTTATCAAGAGCGACGCCGTCTTTACCGGCGATGGGCTCGAGCCGTTTAAGGGCGGCGTTGCCGTGCGGGGCGATAAAATCGTTGCCTGCGGTGACGACGCTCACCTGGCACCGTTTATCGGTCCCGATACCGAGGTGCGCGACTTTGGCGACCAGCTCGTCATGCCCGGCCTGATCGACTCGCACACGCATTTTGCCCAGGGCGCGTTTATGACCGACCCCGATTTTGCCGTCAACCTCATCGACTGCACCAGTTTTGAGATGGCGATGGAACGTGTCGTGGCGTTTGCGGCCGACCATCCCGATAACGAGTGGATTCTGGGCTGCCAGATTATCCAGTTCCAGTGGGATGTCCCCGAGATGCCCACGGCCGCGATGATCGATGAGTACATCTCCGACCGCCCGGTATTTCTGCAGCAGGTTGACTTGCATACCTTTAGTGCCAATACCTGCGCCATCAACAAGGTGGGAGTAACTTCGCAGACGCCCGATCCCGCAGGCGGCAAGATCCTTAAGGATGCCGACGGCAATCTGACGGGCGTGTTTTCCAACAACGCCGGCGCCTTCTTTATGGACGAGGTCTACGACCCAGCGCCCGAGGTTGTTGACGCGTCGTTTGCAAAAACCGCCCGGCGCGCCAATGCCCTGGGAATCACTACGGTCGGCATGGTCAATCCTACGTTTGTGAGCATGGAAAACCCGTATGCGGTGTTGGCAGGTCTTAATGCCAAGGGCGACTTGCCGCTGCGCGTGTTCCTGTACACCGACCTGTTCGAAAACGAGTCCTTGACGCTCGAGCAGATCAAGGAGAAATACGCCTTCCCGGGTACGCAGGTGGAGTGGCACGGCTTTAAGCAGTTCCTTGATGGTGTGTGCTCCGACCATACCGCCTGGATGCTTGAACCCTATAGCAACGCACCCGACACCTGTGGTGAGCCCGCGGAGGAGCCGGAGCGCATCCGTGCTGCCATCCTGAGGGCGCAGGAATGGGGCGTTGACACGCGCATCCATGCAATCGGCGATCGCTCGGTGCGTTTTGTGCTCGATTGCTTTGAGGAGGGCGAGCGCTTGCATGGCAAGCGGGATTGTCGCCACTCCATGGAGCACAACGAGACGGTTCAACCCGAGGATATGCCGCGTTATGCCGAGCTCGGCGTCTGCCCCGGCATGCAGCCGTGGCACATGCTGCTCGATATGGCTGACCTTGCCAAGGACGAAGCCGTGGGTCCCGAGCGTGCCGCGCTTTCGTGGCCCCTGCATAGCCTGCTTGCCAGCGGAGCCGTGGTGCACCTGGGCAGTGACTTCCCCGTTGTGGGCTTGGAGCCCATGGAGGAGGTGTACGGCGCGGTCTTCCGCATGCTCGAGGACGGTTCCAACCCTGAGGGCTGGTTCCCCCAGGAGCGCATTACCATGGCCGAGGCTCTGCGCGCCTACACCTATGGCAGCGCCTACGCCATGCATGCCGAGGACCGCATCGGCACGCTCGCGTGCGGCAAACAGGCAGATATCTGCGTGCTCGACCGCAATCTCTTTGATTGCGAGCCGGCCGAGGTGCTCGAGGCTACCGCAGCCCTCACGATGATCGCCGGCAAGGTGGTCTTTGAGGCATAGCGCCATCGTTTGATTGGGCGGCTTGGTGCCAGTTGTCAGCCGCCTGACATCCATTCAGCACTACTCTCTCAAGGAAAGGGGAGAACAATGGCAGAAGAAGTAACCGCTGCCGTGGAGGAGGAGCGCGAGCTCGCCTCCCAACCGATTCCCGGTCTGGTGCGTAAGTACACCATCGTCACCGGCCAGGGCATGCTCGCCCAGATCATCATGGTGGTCCTTGAGGGCCTCGTGATGGGTTGGGGCCTAGGTGCCCACGGCCTGGCATGTGTCTCGATCATTATGTCGGTCGAGTACATCAACCTGGCCTTTGGCAACCTGTTTGGCACCGGCGTGCCCGCCGTGGTGGGCAATCTTTTGGGTGCCGGCGACATCAAGGGCGCAAGCAAGGCTTTTAGCCAGGGCTTTTGGCTCACCACGATCGTGAGTGTGCTGCTTGCTGTGGTGATGGCAGTGTTTACCGAGCCCATCTGCACATTCTTTGGCGCCACGCCCGACATCATGGCCGATACCGTTGCCGGCGTGCGCACCTTCGCCGTGCTGCTGCCGCTCACGGTCATTGGCCAGATGATCACCGCTGTGATGCGTGTGGACGAGAAGGTTCAGATCCAGGCCAACCTCATGACCGTTTCGGCCATCGTCGCCATCTGTTGGCTCGCGCTTTCCACGTTTGTGCTCAAGTTTGGCGTTATGGGCGCCGGCGTGTACTACGGGCTTTCCATCGGTATCTGGGCCATCGGTATCTTCTGGTTCATCGGGGGCAAAAAGTCCCAGCTCCAGATTAGCCTGGCCGACCTTAAGCTCGACCTCGCCATCTGCGGCCAGATCTTCAAGATCGGCTTCCCGTTCTTCCTGGTCCAGGGTGCGACCTTTATCTTTAATACCGTTGCCAACTCGCTTTTGGGTTCGCTCGGCGGCGACATGGGCTCGCTCTACATCGCAGCCTTTGGCGTGATCAACGGCTACATCCTCTACATTACCATGATGGTTGCCCAGTGCTTCTCCTACGGTCTGCAGCCCATCGCTGCCTTCAACGCCGGCGCAAAGGCTTGGGCACGCCTTAAGGAGACGCTCTCCTGCACGCTTAAGTACCAGGTTGTGACGCTGGCGCTGGTCACCGTCGCGCTCTGGCTTGCCGCCACCCCGGTGTGCGCCTTCTTTGCCGGCAGCGATCCTGCGCTCGTTGAGGTTGCCGCCAACGCCACGCGTACTGTCATCCTGGCTGTTGCCCTGGGCTATCTTGCCATGACCATGTCGATGTATTTCCAGGCGGTCGAGAAGGTGGGTGTCGCCACGTTTACGGGCCTGCTTCGCTATGTGATCTGCTCGGTGCCGCTTATGTACCTCCTCGGCAACATGATGGGTGTCGAGGGCGTGTGGATCGCCCTGGTGGTGGCCGATGCCATTACTGGCATCATCTCCATTGCGCTCGCCGCGCACGAGTCCAAGCGCCTGAGCGGGCTTCCCGCGTAGCCAACGCGCGCTTGCGACACATGACAGCGACTGTTTAATGCAAGCCGCCGCAGATGCTCCCAAGGCGTCTGCGGTGGTTCTTTGCAGCGAGGTTCAAATAGGCAATCTGCCAGCGCTACTTTCAAATTAGAGGCCGGCTTATGATTGTTCTCGAACCAATGCCATGAGGCCCAGGCGGTTTTTGACGCCGAGCTTGTGATAGAGGGCGTTGACATGCTTTTTTACGGTCGACTCCGAGATATAGAGCTCCTCGGCCATTTCGCGGTTGGTCTTGCCGGCAAGCATCATCTTGAGCACCTCTGCCTCGCGGGGGAGGACTTCGAGCTCGCTGATGAGCGCCTCTAAGGGGTTCTCGCAAGCTTGCCGTGCGGTGCTCTGCGCAAGGATCCCGTACAGGCGCAGGCTCAGGTGCCGCGCGAGCTGGCGCAGGGCTTCGAGCTCTTCGTCCGAAAAATCCCCCGCTTTTCGTGCGCGAAACAGCGTGAGCGACCCCAGGGATGTGCCCCCGTGCGCGAGCGTGGCAGTGCAGCCATAGTAGATGCCGAGCGGCTTCATCCACTCCTGATAGATGGGCGTTGCGTTGCGGCGCTCGACATCCACGAGGTCCAGGTCGCGATAAACATGCACGTTGTGAACGTCAAAGCTCCAAAGGGTGTAGTCAAAGGCGGCATAGCGTTCGTAGTAGCTCTCGAGCTGGTCTTCTGCCATGCCACGGGCAACGGGGCTTACGAATTCTGTCTGTCCGTGTGTGCCGGCGCGTGCGATATCAAACATCGAGGCCCGGTGCGATATCACCTGATTAACTCTATCAAGAAGCCCGGCTTGAAGCGTGGCGAAGTCGTCGCAGCCATGAATCCATAAGGCGCATTCGTTGAGGGCGGACCAGCGGCCCCCGTGGATCTCATCGGGGTTAAAGCGGGTATGCATGGTATTGGTCATGGATGTCCTTTCATGCGGCTTTGTCAGTATGACACGTCTCGCGCGCCACTAGAACTTTAGGTCAGTGAACGGTGTCCTTTTGGGTGGCGAAAGGGTCCCCTAGGCCCATTGAGAGTGGGCTTCCGGAGCCGCACAATGGGGCCGTCATCACAAAGGGTCGTCCATATCGTTAGGAGCCAACATGAAGACCATTTACGAGAGCGAGTCTACGCCAAAGAAGGACGGATTCTACATGCCCGGCGAGTACGAGGAGCAGGAGCGCACCTGGATTTTGTGGCCGCATCGTTCGGATGTGTGGCGCTGCGGTGCCAAGCCGGCGCAAAAGGTCTTTACCGAGATTATTAAGACCGTTGCGCGCTTCCAACCCATCACCGTTGGTGTCAATGCCGAGGATTTCCCTGCGGTGTGCGAGATTTTCGATGGCGTTGAGAACGTGCGCGTTATCCACATGGAGTACAACGACAGCTGGATTCGCGACCCCGGCCCGGCGTTCCTTGTTAATGACAATGGTGAGGTTGCTCTTTCGCACTTCCACTTTAACGCGTATGGCGGCTTTATCGACGGTCTGTATTTCCCGTGGGACAAGGATGCGAGCATCGGCTTGCAGGTGGCGCAGCTCGAGCAGGTCAACCGCTATCGTCCCGAGGACTACATCCTCGAGGGCGGCTCGTTTAACTGCGACGGCCAGGGCACCGTGGTGACCACCGAGATGTGCCTGCTCAATGAGGACCGCAACCCCCAGTACACCAAGGAGCAGATCGAGGTGAAGCTTGCCGAGTACCTGGGCATCGAGAAGGTCATTTGGATCAAGGACGGCATCGACCCGTTTGAGACCAACGGGCACGTGGACGATGTTGCATGCTTTAGTGCGCCCGGCGAGGTCTGCTGCATGTGGACCGACGATCCCAACCATAAGTTCTACAAGGAGTGCCAGGAGGCCTTCAAGACGCTCTCCGAGGCGACCGATGCCAAGGGCCGCAAGCTTAAGGTGCACAAGGTCATTATGCCTGCGACCTCGGTGTATATGACCGAGGAGGAGGCCAGCACGATTGACCCCGTCGAGGGCGTGCTGCCGCGTACCCCCGAGGACGCTTTCGAGCCGAGCTACCTCAACTTCCTGCCCATCAACGGTGCAGTGCTTGTACCGCAGTTCGGCGATCCCAATGACGCCCAGGCGCTCAAGGATATCCAGGCTGCTTATCCGGACCGTGAAGTCATCGGCATCATGACGCGCGAGGTCATCTATGGTGGCGGCAACATCCACTGCATCACCCAGCAGCAGCCCAAGGCGCGCTGCAAGTAGAGGCGGTTGCAGGCACACGGGGTAGTGTCGATATGACCTGGGGCCCGCTGGCGCACACGCTGGCGAGCCCTTTTGCGTGCGGCGGGCAGCGTTGCACGCGGGCACTCGGGTCTAAGCGAGGGTACCAGGGGCCTTGCTTATCGTCGATAGTTGGTCTAGAATCGTCGATAATCGATGATAGGGGGTAGCATGCAGCTTGTTGAAAGTGAGACCGTGGAGTTCAAGTGCACATTTACCCCTAAGCTGCTCAAAGCTGTGGTGGCGTTTGCCAATTCGAATGGCGGTACCTTGTATATCGGAATCGACGATTTTGGCAGCATCGTCGGCGTGGACGATATCGATGCCACCATGCTTCAATGCTCTAATGCAATAACCGATGGCGTGTATCCCGACGTTTCTGAAATCACGACGGTCTCCGCATTGGACATCGATGGCGTAGCGTTGGTGAAAATCGAGGTGGAAGCGGGCCCTCACAAGCCGTACTGCCTGTGCTCGAAGGGATTTGTTCCCGCCGGGGTATATCGGCGCCTAGGACCTGCCAACGTGCCCATCGAGATGGCCCAGATCCGCTCGATGATCAAGCGCACCGACGGCGATTATTTTGAGACCGCGCGCTCTCATGAACAGAGCTTGACGTTTTTTGAAGCCGAGCGGGTCTTTAGGCGCGCGGAGATTACGTTTGACCAAACCTCTCAAAAGAATCTCGGCCTTATCGATGAGCTGGGCTTTTACACCAATTTGGCACTGCTGGTCTCTGACCAAAACCCCTTTGCAGTCCGCGCTGGCCTCTTCAACGACGATGCGTATACCGAGTTTATCGACCGTCAGGATGGCGAAGGCTCGATCTTCAGGCAGATAGAGGATATCGAACGGTTCCTCAATATATCGAACGCAACGCGTATGTACTTTGTGCCGGGAAGGCTCGATCGCATAGATAAGGACGACTATCCCCGCGAGGCTGTTCGAGAGGGAATTCTGAACCTGTTTATCCATCGCGACTACGAATCTTCGGTGGCGTCTCTTATCAAGATGAGCCGTACGGCGCTTGAATTTACCAATGCGGGAGGGCCGCAGCACATCAGCGTCGAGGAGGCGCTTGCGGGCGGCTCGGACGCTCGGAATCCAAAGCTGCAACTGCTCTTTTTGCGTCTGGGGATGGTTGAGGCGTTTGGAACGGGCCTCAAGGGGATCCGTGCGCTCTATGAGGCAGAAGGGTTGGAACCCGAGGTCTGCGCCTACCCTGCAATGTTTAGGTTGTCGCTGCCCAACGTCAACGCCGTGCGCAATTCCTATCTGACGCCTCGTGGCAATAGCGGTCCCAACTTGCGTGGGGATTACAGCGATTATGAGCAGCTCGAGCGGGAAGGGGCGCTGCCGCCCGATGTTTCGCAGGCGTTTGCATCCGTGCGAGCGCAGCGAGAGGGGCACGTGTCGATGAATGGCGACTGCGGCCACGAGGTGCGTGCCAAGCTCGTGGAGGAGCTTGGCTTTGATGTTGCGTGCAAGGCGTCCGCGATGCTACAGGATGTCTCGGACGAGCGACGTGGTGGATACGCTCGCACCTTGATTCGCTTTGCCCTTGAGCGGCCCCGCGGTTTTACGCGCCAGGATGCTTCGGACGCTCTGGGAACTGGGCGCGACGTGACGCTGCGGGTTATCAACGGTTTGCTTGAGGAAGGCGCACTCGTTAAAGAGGGGCGCGCTCGGGCGACGAGATATCGCGCTGTCGGACAGGTTTAGGGACGGGCGGTCCGGCCCCTTGGGTTATTCCTGGGCAGAGGCCAAGGGCCGGGTGCCCGGCTCGCCTTGATTGAAGGGGTACTTAGAGCGTGCCTCCGTACATATAGACGATAAATCCGTCGCCGGTGTCCTGGCTGTGATCCTCCAGGATGCGCTTCATGTTGAGGTGCTCGTAGAACTGCCAATCGGAGTTGCAGTCGCTCATCAGGAAGAATTTGGTGCACCCGGCTTTGGCGAGTTCGGCGCGCGCAAGGTCGATGAGCGCACGGCCGAGCCCCTTGCCCTGCCATTCGGGCACGATGATGATCAGGTTGAGCTGGCCCTGGGCATATTCGTTGCCCGTGGCGGCAAAGCGGTCGGCTGTTGCCTTCTCGCGGCTATCGCCAAAGAGCGAGCCTTCGAGCTTGGCATCGGCGGTCTTTGCCATCTCGGTTGCCTGGGCGAACATCTCGTTGTAGCAGGGCTCCCACGTGGGATTGGTGCGTGGTTTGCCGTCTTCGAAGATGCCGATGCAGCAAGCGGCGATGATGCGGCCTTCAGCTTCGGCAACGAGCGCGATGGGGGAGCGCTGCAGCTGCATGGCGATGTTAAGGCGCGCACAGAAATCGGCGGCTTCGACGTCGCCTCGGTTGCGCAACGTGTTGCACCACAGCTGGTTGTAGATGGCGGCGATGCCGGCCAGGTCATCGAGCGTGGCGGCACGCAGAGTTACGTTGTCAAGGCTCATGGAGGCTCCTTCCAAGTTGGGTCAGGCCACCTCTGAGTGTGACATGGCCGCAGAGCCGCCGCATCAACCATTCGGTAGACGACCCCCGATCCCACGGGGGCGGAGGGCTCCAAGAGGGAATGAGAGTGGATTATCGGACGCCCGTTCGACGAGAGTGGATAATCTCCCACTTTCGCCCGAAAAGCAGGCCAAAAACGGGAGATTATCCACTCTCATTCTGGGTAGTCGTTGGGGATGTTCTTAAACGACCAGTCATTAAAGAACGTCCCCAATGACTGCCCCAAGGAATATCCCAGACTGCCGGCAGAAAAGGAACGTCCCTAACTGCCGCATCCCTAACTGTCACGACTACCTCAAAAGGAGCGTCCCCAAGTGCCGGCTTTGGCAACGCCGATGTCTTGGCAACGACAGACACTATGACCCAATCCGAGGGCACTAAAAAGATAGGAGCCCCCGCTCGTGACCGCGGGTCGGGGCTGCGACAATGATGTTGAAGTGCCATAGGCGCAGCCGCGCCGCAACGAGGTTGGGAGGCTCCCATGCCAAAGTATTCTACCGCGTTCGGGATGGACGTCCACCTGAGGTCGACCACCGTCTGCGCCCTCGACGCGGACACCGGCGAGGCCGTGACGAGGAGGTTCCCCGGCAACCCCTGGGGCGAGATCGCCGGGTGGATGGATGGGTTCCCCGGGCCGTCGCTCGCGGCCTACGAGAGCGGCTACCTCGGCTTCGCCCCGCAAAGGGAGCTCGCCGGGCTCGGCGTCGAGTGCGTCGTCGCCGCGGTCTCGAAGATCCCCAGGTCGGCCGCCGACTCGGCCTCCAAGAACGACAGGAACGACGCCGCCAGGATGGCCAAGGCGATACTCGCCCACGACATCTCCCCCGTATGGGTCCCCTCTGTTAGCGCTAATCTAAAATTGACCACTTTCGCAAACGCATCTCGCCGAATGCGCTAACGCGCTTTCGCCGAACCCGCTAACGTACTTTCACCAACTGCGCTAACGGAACTATGCTCCGATCGGGTATCCGACCCGGGAGGAGCGGGATATGGAGCGAAACGTAATGGGAGAGCTGAACGTCTACAGGGGGTCCGGCGCGAAGCCGAACTTCAGCGAGATCGCGAGGAGGCACGGCATGGACCGGCACACGGTCGCCAAGTACTGGCGGGAGGGCGAGTCCGCCGCCGACGGGAGGTCCGCGAGGGGCAGCGCCTTCGACCCGCTCGAGGAGGTGATCCGCGCGAAGGCCCAGCTGCCCGGGATGACCAAGATGGCCGTGTACGCGTTCCTGCGCGAGGGCCGCGGGGAGGGGCTGCCCGGGTACGGCGCCTTCACCGCATGGTGCCGGGCCCGCGACGTGCCCTTCGGGGGCGTGGGCGGCCGCGAGCCGCACCCGCGGGTCGAGGCGCCCCCGGGCAGGCAGCTGCAGTTCGACTGGAAGGAGGGCATGAGGCTCGTCGACTCGGAGGGCGAGGTCTTCGAGTTCAGCGTGTTCACCGCGACGCTCGGCTACTCCCGGAAGCACCGCTTCATACCGTTGTTAGCGCTACTGTAAAAACAACCAATTTCGCCATCGCACTTTAGCCGATTCCGCCAACGCAATTTCCCCGATCACGCCAACGCATTTTCACCATTTCCACCAACGCCGGGGCTTACGCTTCGACCGACAAGCGAACGATGCTTTCGGGAGGAGCGGCCGTGGCGGAGAAGAACCTGATCGGAGAGTTGGACATGTACAGGGAAGCGGGCATAAAGCCCAACTTCAGCGACATAGCGAAGCGCTACGGCAAGGACAGGCACACCGTGGCGGCGTACTGGAGGGCCGAGGGCGGCCGGCCCCGCGACGGGCGCGCCGACAGGGCGGGCTCCTTCGACGCGCACATCGAGGAGGTGGCCGCCAAGGCGCAGCTGCCGGGGGTCACCAAGAAGGGCATCCACGAGTGGCTGCTGCACAGGTATCCCGGCGAGAACCTGGGCGGCTACAACGCCTTCACCCAGTTCATGCGCAAGAACGGTATCGCCGTCGGGGCCTCCGTCGGCCCGGAACCGCACCCGCGCTTCGAGACGCCGCCCGGGCTGCAGCTGCAGTTCGACTGGAAGGAGTCGGTCAGGATGGCGAACCGCGACGGCGAGCTGTTCGAGTTCAACGTGTTCGCGGCGACGCTGGGCCATTCCCGCAGGCACATATTCATCCGGTCGGGGACCAGGACGACCGACGACCTGGTCAGATGCATGTACGCCACGATCGCGAGGCTCGGCGGCGTGCCCCGCGAGTGGGTCACGGACAACATGTCCGCCCTGGTGACGGTCAAGGGCGGCAGGCGCCTCAAGGTCCAGCGCGCATACGAGTTCGCCAAGGCCGCCGGCTTCGAGCTGAAGCTGTGCCGCCCGCGCAGCCCCCAGACCAAGGGCAAGGTCGAGTCGTCGAACCGCTTCCTGTCGCGGCTCGCGGCCTACCAGGGCGACTTCGACGGCTGGGACGACATCGACGAGATCATCGCGCGGATCGAGGACGCCAGCAACTCCGAGCCCAACGAGACCACGGGGCTGCCGCCCTCCGCGCTGTTCATGGAGGAGAAGGACGCGCTGCTGCCCGTCGGCAACCTCCGCGCCCTCGAGGAGGCGATGGGCGACGTGGTGCGCGTGGCCAGGGTGCCGGCCACGATGCTGGTCAGCGCGCACGGCGAGCCCATGTCGGTGCCCAGGCGCTGCATCGGCAGGCCCGCCCGCATCGTCTGCATGCCCGGCGGCGCGATGGACTGCTACGTCGGCGGCGAGCTGGTGGCGACGCACGTGGCGGGCGGGCCGGCCTACGCCCCGGCGCACTACGCCGAGGCCATGGCCGGGAAGCGCTGGTTCGGCGACGCCGCCGGTGACATCGAGGCGGCCGCCGCCGCCAACCTCGGGCTGCTCGACTCGATAGGGGGCTCGCTGTGAGCGCCGCGGTGCAGGCCAGCCCGCTCAACCGCCTGGCGGCCAATCTCGAGGAGCTGGGGCTCGAGGGCATGGCGTCGTCGGTGCCCGAGTACGTCAGGCTCGTCGCCGACGGGAGGAAGAGCCTGGTCGACGCCATGCTCGAGCTCACCGACGCCCAGATAGCCCTCAAGCGGCGCGCCGACGACGAGCGCCGCACGAGGATGGCCAACTTCCCCTACATAAAGACGCTGGCCGACTTCGACTGGGGTTTCCAGCCGAGCGTGCCCCGCGGGCTGGTCGAGCAGCTGGCCACGCTCGAGTTCGTCGACCGCGGCGACAACGTCGTGCTCGTCGGCAGCCCGGGCGTCGGCAAGACCCACCTGTCGATAGCCATAGGCCACGAGGCGGTGATGGCCCGCAAGCAGGTGTACTTCGCCGACTGCTCGAGGCTGGTCGAGGACCTCAAGCACGCCTCGGCGAAGGAGGCGCTGGCGCGCAGGATGCGGTTCTACGAGCACTGCAGCCTGCTGATAATAGACGAGCTGGGCTACCTCGATATCGGGAAAGAGGGCGCCGACCTGCTGTTCCAGCTGGTGAACAGGCGCTACGCGCTCAAGCGGTCGACGATCGTCACGACCAACGTGCCGGTCGGCAGGTGGGGCGACGTGTTCGGCAGCAACGTCACGGCCTCGGCGGTCGCCGACAGGCTGTGCCACCACTGCGCGATGATCAAGATAACGGGCCGGTCGTACCGCCTGAAGGACGTGTCCATCGGCGGTGAGGACGGGAAGGAGGAGGGCGCCTAGGCGCCGAAAGCGGCACATCCGCGTTGGCGAATCCGGTGTATCCGCGTTGGCGCGATTGGCGAAAATGCGTTGGTGGAAATGGTGAAAATTATATTGACGCTAACACCGGTCAGGAGCCGCACGCTCGACGACCTGCTGTCCTGCCTGCTCGCCACCTTCACCCGCCTCGGCGGCGTCCCGGAGGAGTGCATCACGGACAACATGTCGTGCCTGGTGACCGTCTCTGGCCGCAGGAGGACCAGGCAGGAGAGGGCGTGGCGGTTCGCGCGGGAGGCCGGCTTCGAGCTCAGGCTCTGCGCGCCGCGCTCGCCGCAGACCAAGGGCAAGGACGAGTCGGCCAACCGCTTCCTGAACCGCCTGCTCGCCTACGGCGGCGAGTTCACCGGGTGGAGCGGCCTCGCCGAGGCGGTGGCCCGGATCGAGGCCCAGGCAAACTCGGAGCCGAACCGCACCACCGGCCTGCCGCCCGACGCGCTGTTCATGCGGGAGAAGGAGAGCCTGCGACCCATCGGGAACCTCCGTCTCCTCGAGTCGATGGTGGGCGACGTGAGCGTCCAGACCGTCCCGCCGACCATGCTCGTCAGGGCCGCCGGCAGGGAGTGGTCCGTGCCCAGGCGCTGCGTCGGCCGGCGCGTGAGCGTCATAGCGATGCCCGGCGGCCAGGTCGTGGTGAGGATGGCCGGCGAGGAGGTCGCCGTCCACGACGCCGCGTCCGGGCCGTCGAGGCCCATCAACTACGACCCCGACCACTATGGGCAGGCCCTCGAGGGGAAGCGCGGCCTGGCCGACGCGGACATCGCCGAGGCCGCGCGCGCCAACCTCGCGCTGCTCGACTCGCTCGGAGGGGCGTGATGGGCGCCGTCGCGGAGGGTAGCCCCTCGATCAGGGCGCAGGCGAACCTCTCCGCGCTCGGGCTGCACGAGATGGCGGCGTCCCTGCCCGACTACGTGAGGATGGTCGCCGCGGGCGAGCGGGGCTTCGCCTCCGCCCTCGAGGAGATGACGCGCGTCGAGGTCGCCGCCCGGGAGGTCAGGATCACCAGCCAGCGCATACGGTCGTCGGGGTTCCCCTACGTCAAGGGGCTGGCGGACTTCGACTGGGACTTCCAGCCGTCGGTCCCGCGCGCCGAGATCGAGGAGCTCGCGACCCTGAGGTTCGTCGAGCGGGCCGAGAACGTCCTGTTCGTGGGGAGCCCCGGCGTGGGCAAGACGCACCTCGCCGTCGCGCTGGGCATCGAGGCGGTCAGGGCGGGGCGCGAGGTCAGGTTCGTGGACTGCGCCCGGCTCGTCGAGGACCTGGAGGACGCCTCGTCGCGCGGCATCCTCAAGAAGAGGCTCAAGTACTACGCCCACTCGAGGCTGCTGATCATCGACGAGCTCGGCTACCTCGACGTCGGTAGCGCGGGCGCGGACCTGCTGTTCCAGCTGATATCGACGCGCTACGAGCAGCGCTCGACGATCATCACCACCAACGTGGGGATCAGCGGCTGGGGCAGGGTGTTCGGGGACGACGTGGCGGCGAGCGCGATCGCGGACAGGGTGTGCCACCACTGCCACCTGGTCAAGATAACGGGCAGGTCCTACAGGCTGAAGGACCTGCCGAGGGACGGCCCCGTCAAGCCGTGACCGGAATCGGTGAAAAAGCGTTAGCGCAACCGGTGAAACCGCCTTTGCGCGAACGGTGCGCCTGTTTAGCGAAACTGGTGAAAAATAGATTGACGCTAACACCCTCCCCCGAGGTCGAGGGCATCAGGGACCTCGCCGGCGCCTACGACGGGGCGACCGCGCGCCTGGCGACCGCCAAGCAGCGGCTGCTCGCCTTCCTCGCAAGGCGGGGGTTCGTCTACGGCGGCACCACGCCCGCCGGCAACCCGAGGAAGTACTGGACCTACGACTTCCTGAGGTGGCTCGACAAGGCCAGGCCGGAGGACGATGGCGGGGTTCGGGCGCTCGCCGCCCTGAGGAACGAGGTCGAGGCCGCGGCGGAGGCCCGGGCGGACCTGCTCTCCGAGTACAGGGCCGCCGTGGATGCCAGCCCGATCGCCGCGGAGGTGGCCGCCCTCCAGTCGATCAAGGGCTGCGCCTTCGCGCTGGCCGCGGCCTTCTCGGCCGAGGTCGGCGACTTCACGAGGTTCCGTTCCGGAAGGCAGGTCACGGCCTATTTCGGCCTCGCGCCGAGTCAGAGGTCGAGTGGCGACTCCGTGCGGCTCGGAGGCATCAGCGGTGCGGGCAACGCGCTCGTGAGGAAGCTGGCCGTTGAGGGCTCATGGTGCTACGCCGCGGCACGGCACCAGCCGAAGCTCATGCCAAGGGACACGGGCGTGCCCCTCGAGATAAGGATGCACGGGAGGAAGGGGTCCGAGCGGCTCCTGCGGCGGCGCGAGGAGATGCTCGCCCGCGGCGTGCCCGCGGCGAAGGCCAACGCGGCCACCGCGGCCGAGCTCGTGAGGTGGCTCTGGGCCCTCGGCATGATGTGCCGGGAGGGCGCGGAATAGACATGGCCCCCGTCCCGGCGAGCCGGGCGGCCTTCGGGGATACCCCCTATTTCGCTGTGCGCGCGGAGCCCTCCGCATGCGCCTCGACAGACTTGGGGAACCCCGCCGAAGGAATGGAGTGCGGGCCGACAGAACGGTATCC
>WGSL01000019.1 GCA_014871665.1 Collinsella sp.
CCAGTGACGCCACGGGTATGAACCGTGTGCTCTAACCAACTGAGCTACACCGCCGGATGGAGCCTGCAACCAGACTTGAACTGGTGACCTCTTCGTTACCAACGAAGTGCTCTACCGACTGAGCTATACAGGCACTTGACGGGTGGGAGCTATAGGATTCGAACCTATGTAGGCAGAGCCAACGGGTTTACAGCCCGTCCCCATTAACCACTCGGGCAAACTCCCAATCGTTCAAGTATCCGCAGGTCCTTTGGTCTTTTGGACCGCCGCCCCCGCGAACGAAAAAGATAATACGATGCAACCTTGGGGGCTGTCAACGAAAACCTCTAGATACACGGTGCCGGGCGTATCTATATAGCTGTGACCTGCGGTTTTGTTGAGTTTGGATATGAAGGACGGTGGATTTGGCTACGCTTGTGACATTTCACGAGGGAACACTTTGTCACGGTGGAGTACATCTGCAGCATCGACCTTCGATACCGACCCTCTTGCACTATTACATAGGTCACGATCGTGCTTCCACGGCACGTTCAAGCGTGGATAATCTCCCGCTTTTAGCGCGGCTCTAAGCCCAAAGCGGAGATTATCCACGCTCATTCTCCAGACGGGAGAACTATAGAGCCGCTACTGCTCGGGCCAGACCAAAGTAGACCCATAGAGCGGCTCCCCCTTGGTGCAGGGGTAGCGACTCAAGTAACACGACGATAGCAAGTCGAAGAAATAGGTCATGGCGTATTTCGAATAAACGCCGAGTCGGTCAATTCCGTTTCCCGCATTACCAAGACGATATACACGGTCAAAAGACCTCGATTTGTCATCGTTGCTAAACGCAGTAATTAGAATCTTCCTGCCCGAACGGCAATCAAGATACTCACGCGCCTGGGACGCAAATAGCCCGGAGACCGATACGAGAATTATCAATGACTGCGAAGCGTCTCCCATGTTTTTCAATTCCGCGACGTTAGCCCCAGCAACTATGCGAACTATCTTGCCCGCATAAAACATTTCCTGCTGAAATCGTACGAGATTGGCGCTCACATTATTGGTGCACCAGATTTCAACGTTTTTATGGCCATCAATTTCGTCGGCAAGGTGCTTAATAGCGATATCGGACACGCCGCTTTCAACCTCAGCGAACATCTCGATCATGCGAACGTCGAGCTCTGCCCTGTACTCCTCGTAGCCAAATTCCTCCTCTCGATGGCTTAAGTCGCTTGGAAAGACTGATTGAGTAAATGATTCTTTCAAATCGCTAAGAGACTGGTAGCCCAATCGATTGCAGAAACGACGAACAGCGGAACGGGTCACGAATGCATCGCGGGTTATTGTGGCAACATTGATTTCGCTCGAACGCCTAATGTGAGCGATGAGATATCGAGCGATGGCGGCATCGTTTGACCCAAACTCGCTGTTGATGATGGAGCTAATGCGATTGAGCACATCGAAGTCATTGATATTCACGTGATCCCTCTTTCCGCTCTCCTCGAAATCATAGTTCATTTATTGAATCAAACAGCTTTGGTCGTTCTCCTATGATTCAAATCAGTTGACGTCATCTTAATCGTAATTCCGCCACACGTATCCACCGTGTTGAATGATGGAAAGGGGATTCATGGGCAACGTGAACAACATCCCGTTTCTCTGGGGTTCCGCCACGGCGTCTTATCAGTGCGAGGGTGCCTGGAACGAAGACGGCAAAGGCCTTGGCGAGTGGGATTTCTTTAACCACACAAGCAATAAGAACATCAACCATGTTGACGGTGATGTATCTTGCGACTTCTACCATCGCTATGAAGAAGATATCCGCATGATGAAAGAAGGCGGACAAAACACCTATCGCTTCTCTCTTTCATGGAGTCGAATCATCCCCACGGGTATCGGTGAAGTGAATGAAAAGGGTATCGATTTTTATAATCGGGTCATTGATTGCTGCCTCGAAAATGGCATAGAGCCCAACGTTACGCTGTTCCATTACGATCTGCCATTCACGCTTGCTTGCAAAGGCGGATGGCTGAACAACGATATGGCAGAGTGGTTCTGCAAATACGCCAAGATTTGCTTTGAGCGCTTTGGAGACCGCGTCAAAATCTGGGCTACCGTTAACGAGCCGCATTTCTACAGCTACTGCGTAAACATGTTGGGCAACTATCCCCCCAATCGATCGCTCGACGTTCAGTCGTACATGCAGTTTCAGTACAACCTGATGCGCGCAAGCGCACTCGCAGTCCGAGCATATCGTCAAATGGGCTACGACGGCATCATCGGCGCCGTCCACGATGGCGGCGTTGTCGAACTCGACCCGGCAACCGAGCACCCCGATGACGTATTTCGATACGCAGACTTTTTCGCCAATCGCATGATTCTGGCACCAGCACTTCAGGGTCAACTGCCGCCAGAAATGGACGAAATCCTTGAAAAACTTGGCGTCTCGCTCTATCGATCCCCAAATGACGTAGAAGAATTCAGAGACGGTAAAGTCGATTTTATTGGACTCAACGTGTATTGCCGAGAGTATGTAACCGACTGGCACGGTGGAGAGCTTGCCGTTTCGGCGAACAATAAGGGCGGTTCGAGCAAAAAGGTCGAAGGAAAATGCATTGCGCCCTTGTTTGAAAGCGCCCGCGACAGCAATGTTCCCCGCAATAAATGGGGCCGCGAAATACTCCCAAGTTGCATGTATTCAACCATCATGGATGTCCACGAGCGCTATGACGCGCCCCGCATCTTTATTACGGAAAACGGACATGGCGCCTATGAGCAACCAGACGCAGACGGAATAATCCACGATGATGACCGCATCGAGCTTCTGGGCCAGTTCATCGAGCACATGATGAGGGCTAAGCGCGACGGCGCGCGCGTTGAGGGCTACTACCTCTGGTCGACGATGGATCTGTATAGCTGGATCAACGGCTACGAAAAACGATACGGACTTGTCCATATCGACTTCGAGAACAATCTGGAGCGCACCCCCAAAAAGAGCTGGTATTGGTACCGAGACCTTATCTCGAAGTATCAGGAGCAGGAAGGTTAGGAGAAAGAGATGAAATATCAGGCAATGTCCGAAACAGTCCTAAAGGCTGTTGGCGGCAAAGAGAACATTACATCGGTAACTCATTGTGCGACGCGCCTTCGCATCGACGCACGAGACACCTCGATCATCGATCTCCAGCTCGCCAAATCGGCTGACCAGGCGCTCGGGGCAGTAGTCAGCGGTGGCCAGCTTCAGGTGATCATCGGCCCCAACGTCACCGAGGCCTACAACGACTTCCTCGACTTCGCGGGAATCGAAGTCGGCGGTGGCACGGTTGCCGACGATGCCCAAACCGCCAAAGACCTTGCAGAAGGCATTAAAAGCGGTAACACCGCCATGGGCTTGATTGAGAAATTCGGGAACGTCTCTGCACAGGTATTCATGCCCATCGTCCCGGCGCTCATCGTTGGCGGACTCATTCTTTCGATCAAGAATCTCCTGGTCAATTATTGTGGATTGAGCACCGATAGCGGAACCGCCCAGGTTCTGCTGGCGATCTTCAGCGCCTCATTTAGCTTCCTGCCCGTTTACCTCGGCTATCAGCTCGCCGCCGTCATGAAGATGCAGCCTATCATGGGCGCACTGCTGGGCGCAATCATGATTAGCTCGTCTATTAGCGGTGCTGAGGGTCTCGACTTTCTTGGCATCCCCATCCCGACGAATGACTACTCGAGCACGGTGGTGCCAATCGTACTGGGCGTTGTGTTCATGTACTTTGTTGATCGCGGTCTTCAGAAAATCATCCCCGACATTACCAAACTGTTCTTGAAGCCGCTGCTCACCATGTTCATCGTCGTGCCTGTTGAGCTGATTATCCTCGGCCCCGCCGGCAGCATGATGGGCTACGCGCTGAGTGATGCCGCCACGTGGCTCATGGATAACGTGGCATTTATCGCTACTCCAATCCTTGCAGCCCTTAACCCCTATTTTGTCATGCTCGGTCTTGATAAGGCCTACATCGCGATCGAAGTTACGAGCTTGGCGCAGCTCGGCTGGGCGCCCATCATCTTTGGCTTCATCTCAAACCTCTGCATTGGCGGCACGAGTCTCGCCTTGGCAACTGCAATGAAAGGCAACAAGGAGAAGAGAGGTATGGTCACCACGGTTGCCGTCACCGCACTCTGTGGCGTAACTGAGCCCGCATTTTACGGCTGCCTCATCGAGCGTCCCCGCCTGCTTGTCGGCACAGCAATCGGCGCCCTCTGCGCGGGACTCCCTGCAGGCATCTTCGTCCTGAAGGAGTATGTTGCGGGAGCATGCCCCGGTCTTCTTTCTGCGCTGATCTTTATCGCTCCCGATGGATCCATGGGCAACTTCGTACTGGCGTGCGTTGTCGCCGTCATCGCCATCGTTGTCTCGTTCATCGCTGCACGCGTGATCATCAAGAAGAATCCCAACTATATTGAGTAGATGCCCGCTGCTTGCATTGGGGACATCCTCGGCAGACCATTAGCAAGAACCCAAGAAGTCCCTTAGGAGTTCGATTAATCCATTCGGATTCCTCAGGCACAAACGACCCCGATTCCACAATGAAATCGGGGTCGTTGTTTCTAAAGCCTTCGATAGACAATCGGTGTTTACCTTAGCTCCCTATCCAAGTTAATTATCCACGCTCGTTCTCCGGTCGGAAGATTTTCTTCTCTCGCGTGTCCAGAAATCCACGCTCGAGCAGAACATCCAGGCCCGCACCCGCCCTTGTCTCGATCTGTAACAGCAAGAGGCCTATTCCGCTTCTACATGTTACAGATCAAGATATTCCTAAAACACCCTAAGTTTCATCTCAATCTGTAACAGTTAGATGCCAAATATCGGTCTTGGTGTTACAGATTTAGACAAACTGGAGGACGAGACAAACCAAAAACGGGATGGGCGCTAACCCGATGGCGCACCACCTAAATAGAAACGGGCTCTGTCCCATATAGAGACAGAGCCCGAAACTCTCATGGAGCCAGTGACAGGAATCGAACCTGCAACCCACTGATTACAAATCAGTTGCGCTACCGTTGCGCCACACTGGCACACTTGGCGCTTTCGCGCGAAGCCTGTTAAGAATAAAGGAATTACGGACGGGGCGCAACAGGCCACACGGCGTTATACAAATATGCAAAATCCAGCAACAACAGGTACCAGGCCCGTTCATTTCTGTCGGTTCGCCCTCAATCTCAAAACCATTCGTCAGAACGAATAGTTTTAATTACAATTGCTATATATAAAACTATTCGTTTTGACGAAGGGTTTCGTGATGCTTACTACCAAGGAAGCCGCCGAGCTGCTCGGCATCACTCCGCGCAGGGTGCAGGAGCTCATAAAAAACGGAGCACTTGATGCCCGCAAGGCTTCTGGTGTATGGCTCATCGACAAAGACAGCGTCGACACGCGCCTCCGTTCCGTGACCAAAACGGGGGGACGTCCCCGCCGCGGCCACGGTAAGAGCGAGATCGCGTTCACCCTCATGAATCGCACGCACGAAGTCGCTCAGCTGGTCTACAGCACATCGCGAAAAGACTTTACCCATATCGGCGCCGACATCGATTACGCCCACGCCCCTATTGGAGTATTTGGCCCTAATAGCCCCATATCGCTCGACTCTTTCCGCACTTGGTGGCGTGGCCGCGGCATCCCGCTCGCACGCATTGGGCTAGCCTCCCTGCTTGCAGAAGCCGCAGTTGATGTTCCCGATGAACTCGTACAGCGAAATCTTGGCCTCTCCTTATCCGACCAGTATTGGATTAGGCCCCAAGACTCCGGTCTCGCGTGGAAAGATATCAATTTCTTCAATAATGCTTTTGATGACGTCTCGCTAACCATTGCACCCTTCGCCCCAGAGGGCAAGGCAGCTGCTGCCAAGCCCGACAACACCTCGGACGGCAATCTTCAAAAGTACTGGACATGCGAGGGTGACCGTCGAATCCTCCACAAGGCAGGTGCGCATCTAAACCAGGAACCCTATAACGAGATGGTGGCGACCGCACTCCACCGTCGCATCCTAAACGCCTGCGATTATGTGCCTTACTCGCTCGAAGGCGCGGGTACTTCCGCCTTGAGCACATGCAATGTCTTCTTAACTGACGAAGAAGAATATGTCCCTGCGTTCTATGTAAACCAGCATGCAAATGCAGACGAGCGACTAACCGATTACGAACGGTATGTAGCAAACTGCGAAGAGCTTGGAGCGACAGATATAAAAGACGCCCTTGACCGCATGATCGTGTGCGACGACATCATCGCCAACTATGACCGCCATTGGCGTAACTTTGGCCTTGTGCGAAACGTAAACACGCTAGCCTGCAGACCAGCCCCCATCTTCGATTCGGGCTCATCACTCTGGTGCAACATATCACTAGAAGAGCTTAGGGCGGGAGAGCACAGTTTTACCAGCGCACAATTTCATTCAAGCCCCGCCAAACAAATGTTGCTCGTCGAGGACATGGGCTGGTTTGACGGCGACAAACTCGAAGGCTTCGTTGACGAGGCAATCGAGATTCTGTCCAGAAACGACGCGCTCACGGCAAGGCTGCCATATCTAAAAGAGGCGCTTACATGGCGCCTCCGTAGAATGATCGACATCGCTGAATGGAGTTAGCGAGACAGCGTCGCGCCGTCAGCTCCCCTACCGTCCGCGCAGGGCCTTGAGCTTGGCCAGGGCATCGGGGCTCAGGCGGCTGCCCAGGGTCATCTTGATCTGCGGAGCTTCCTCTGCCTCGTGAACGTCGTTATCGATCTGTTTGATCTCGTCCACCAGCATACGGCTCGAGATGCGCGTAACGCCCTTGCCCATGACGACGGCCTGGATCGTACCGTCACTCGATACCACGGAGCACGCGCGGCCTTCCTCGCGTGCCTCGATACAGAGCTTCTGCACCACGGTATCGGCAGAGACGCCCGTCGGCGAAAACTCGATGCGCACGCCACGGGCCGGCAGATTGGGGCGCTCGCTGGAGATATTGCCCGCGCCGTCAAACACGATTACGGCCTCGTAGCGGCCTTGGGCAAACGCGGCAACGTCGTTGATGAGGGCAGTGCGCGCCATATCGTGAACGTCGCTGGAATACGGATCGTCGGAATGGTCGTACACGAGCTTTTCGTAGCGCGGCGTGCAGTGGATCACGTTGTAACCGTCGACCACCAGCAGCTCGGGCTTGTTGGAGTGCACCGTCGAGACTGGGTCGGCGATAGCCTGCGCAAACGCATTGCCGCCCACGCCATAGGTCGCAGCCGAAACAATCGGCTTGGCCGAGCCCTCGCCAAAGCGCTTGGCCTTGGACTTGGCGCGGTTCTTCTTGGACATGCGCTACTCCTCCCCCATGAGCTCGCCGGCATTGCGGCGCAGCCACTCAAAGCACAGCGCCGTTGTCGCCTGGGCAACATTGAGGCTCTCGGTCATGCCGCGCTGGGGAAGCTTGGTCAAAAAGTCGCATTTCTCAAGCACCAGGCGCGAGATGCCGTCGCCCTCGGAGCCCATGACGAGCGCCACGCGGCCCTCGAAGGGAGCATCCCAGCAGCTGCCCTCGGCGTGCTCGGAGGCACCGCCCACCCAAAAGCCAGCGGCCTTGAGGTCATCGAGCGCACGGGCGATATTGGGAACCTGTGCGATAGGCAGGTGCATGACAGCACCGGCAGAAGTCTTGTAGCTGCCAACGGTCACGCCGGCGGCGCGCTTGTTGGCAATGATGACGCCCGCCGCGCCCACGACCTCGGCAGAGCGCACAATGGCACCAAAGTTACCGTCGTCGGTCACATGATCGAGCACGACGACGAGCGCCGGTCCGTCACCCGCGCGGCCGAGGATGTCGGCGACGTCGGCATAGGGGAAGTTGCCAACCTCGAGCGCAATACCCTGGTGAGCGCCATGGCTCGACAGCGCATCGAGCTGCGCGCGCGGCACATACTTAATGCGGACGCCCGCGGCATTGAGGTCATCGATCAGGCGCGACAAGGCGGCATCGCGCTCCCCGCCCTCGGCAATGAGCGCACACTTGATGGGAAAACCAGTGCGTAGCGCCTCGGCGGCAGCACGGCGACCTTCGATAAACTCGCCCTTGGGAGCCTGAACGTTGTCGCGGTTGCGATCTCGCTGCGGACGTGCAGCCTGGGCTTGGGAGCGCTCGCGCTGGCCCTTGGGAGCGGCAGCGCGGTCGTTGCGGCGAATCGGACGCGAGCCAGAAGCAGCCTGCTTGCCTCCACGCGGTGCACGCTTGCGATTGTCGGCCATAAAACGGCCTCCTTAAAAAGATAACGAACAAGAATCGACCGTCCGAGCCACGGCACCTTGCCTTTCAATCGTCGGGCATGACCACCAGGTCTATGCCCTCCTCTTTCAAGGCAATCTGCCGCACCTCGAACGGTCGACAAATACTAGAGACTCTTAATACGAGTGCCGGCGACGGTATCCTCGATCGTCAGCCCGAGGTCCTTGAGCTGGTCGCGGATGGCGTCGGCCAGATCCCAGTTCTTGGCGGCACGAGCCTCGGCACGAGCCTCGAGAATCTTGGCAGCGGCCTCGTCCACGTCGTCGCCCGTGTAGGCAACCAAACCGGCGGCAACGCCCAGCAGGCCCAGCGGCAACTCGACCTTGGGCTCGGGAAGCTCAACGCCAAACGTATCGAGCAGCTCGGCCAGCGTATCGGCGGCAGCCAGGGCTGCGGCCTTGTCGGCAGCATCGCCCGCCTGCTCCAGATACTGATTGCACTCGGTGACAAAGCCAAAGACAGCACCCATGGCACCGGCGGTGTTAAAGTCGTCGTCCATGCACTCCTTAAAGGCGGCGCGGGTCTCGGCGGCCTTGGCGGAAAACGCCTCGGCGGCACCCGCATCGGCATCGGCCGTCGCATGGTTCGCAGCCCAACGAAGGTTCTCGACCGTACCGGCAATACGCGTGAGTGAGTTCTCGGCACCCTCCAGGCGCTCCCAGGAGAAGTCGAGCGGCGAGCGATAGCTCGTCTGCAGCATCAACAGGCGCAGGGCCGCGGCAGAGTGCTGCTCGAGCACCTCGGTCAGCGTAAAGAAGTTTCCGAGCGACTTGGACATCTTCTCGCCGTCAACCAGCAGCATGCCCGTGTGCATCCAGGTGTTGGAGAAGCCCTGGTGCCAGGCGCAGGTGGCCTGGGCGCACTCGTTCTCGTGATGCGGGAAGGCAAGGTCGGAGCCGCCGCCGTGGATGTCAATCGGGGTGCCCAGGTAGCGGTGTACCATGGCGGCGCACTCGGTGTGCCAACCGGGACGGCCCTCGCCCCAGGGGCTCGGCCAGCTGGGCTCGCCGGGCTTGGCGGCCTTCCACAGGGCAAAGTCGAGCGGGTCGTTCTTGTCCTCGTTCTCCTCGATGCGCGCACCCACCATAAGGTCATCGATGTTGCGGCCCGAGACCTGACCATAGTTGGGATCGCTGCGCACGGCAAAGTACACGTCGCCGTTATCGGCGGCGTAAGCGTGGCCCTGCTCGATGAGCGTCTTGATCATGGCGATCATGGGACCGATCTCCTTGGTGGCGCGGGGGCGCACATCGGGATCGAGCACGTTGGCGGCGCGCATGACGCCGATGAACTTGTCGGAGAACTCCGTCGCGACCTCGGCGGCAGTGCGGCCCTGCTCGTTGGCGCGCTTGATGATCTTGTCATCGACATCGGTGAGGTTCTGGGCGAACGTGACCTCGTAGCCGCTCGCGATGAGCCAGCGACGAATCACGTCAAAGCTGATGAACGTGCGGGCATTGCCGATGTGGATGTTGTCGTAGACCGTGGGGCCGCACACATACATGCGGACCTTGCCGGACTCGATGGGCTGGAACTCTTCCTTTTTATGGGTAGCGCTGTTGTAGATACGCATTCGTTACTCCTTAACGGTTTTCTGTAGCAGGCAAACGGCCCAGGCGCCGATTCCCTCGCCCTGGCCTTCCCAACCGAGCTTTTCGGTCGTAGTGGCGGCGACGCCCACGTTTTCGACGTCAACGCCCAGGGCATGGGCAAGGTTGGCGCGCATGGCATCGCGATGCGGGGTGATCTTAGGCTGCTGGCAGGCAATGGTGCAGTCGGCATCGACAAACTCAAAGCCCAGCTCACGCGCATAGTCCATTACGCGGGCAAGCAGCACCATCGAGTCGGCGCCCTCGTAGGCAGGGTCGGTATCGGGGAATAGCTTGCCGATGTCTCCCCCGCGGCAGGCGCCCAGAATGGCGTCGGCCAAGGCGTGCGCGAGCACATCAGCATCCGAGTGGCCCAGCAGGCCGCGCTCGTAGGGAATGTCGACACCGCCGATGATACATCGACGCCCCTCCACCAGACGGTGGACGTCGTAGCCATGGCCAATGCGCAGGTTACTGAACATGGGGAAGGTCCTCTCCCTCGGCCATGCGGCCAAGCAGAATCGCGGTTACGGGACGCAGGTCCTCGGGCACCGTCACCTTAAGGTTATCGCGCGGGCTCTGGACACAGCGGACGCGCCCGCCCATGCGCTCGACCAGCGATGAATCGTCAGTACCGATAAAGCCCTCGGCAATCGCCGCGGCATGGGCGCGCTTCATAGCATCGACGCTAAAGATCTGCGGCGTCTGCGCGGCCCAGTACAGCTCGCGCGGCGGCGTCTCGACGATATTATCGCCGTCAACGATCTTGAGCGTGTCGATCGCGGGCTGACCGCACACGACACCGTCGAGGGCGCGGTCGCCCACAAGCACGTCGATCGCGTGGTCGATGGCCTCGGTCGTAATGAGCGGACGAGCACCATCGTGAATGGCAACGTATTCAAAGCCCGCCGGAACCGCATGCACGCCGGCACGGGTGGAATCCTGGCGGGTATCGCCGGCATCGGCAAAGCTGATGGGCGTGTCATAGTCAAACGGGTCGATGGCAAGGCGGCGCATCTCGGCACGGCGCTCGGCAGGGCAAACCACGACGATGTGGCCGACCTTGTCGCTACGATCGAACGCACGGATGGACCAGCTCATGAGCGGAAGGCCCGCCACGTTAACGAGCTGCTTGCCGCCGGGATTTCCAAAGCGCTGGCCGCTGCCACCGGCAACGACCACGGCGCATACGGGCGCCATTATGCGTTCCCCTGTTTGGTGCCCTTCATGCGGTACAGCGAGTCCGCAAGAATGGCAGGGTTGTTGACGCCAAAGTCGCCCAGGCGCTCCGGATCCTCGCTGATGTCATCCATGAGCTCCTGCAGCGAGCCGTACTCGTCGACGATCTTCTCGGCCACGCCGTCGCGCACGACGGACACGCGCGAAAGCGTGCGCAGGCCCAGCGGTGTCATGACGGAGTCCTCGTCCAGGTCGTCATAGCCCAGAACTGCCGCCACGTGCTGCGGGTCGGACAGGTCCTTAGGCGTCATGCGGCTCAGCTCGGCGCGGATCTTCTCGGCGTTTGCCTCGGAGGAATCGCTTGCGTAGTCGCGGATCATCAGGTCGTATTCGGTATCCATGCTGGAGCCCGCGAGCTGCTCGAGCTGCATCTGCACGAGCTTGCCCTGGTTGCCCAGCTTGACAATGCAATCCTTAAGCTCGGTCTTTGCCTGCTGCATGATCTCGAAGCTCGAAAAGATGCCGGTGATGTCGGCGAGCGTGACGTAGTCGTCGAGCTCAAGGGCTGTCAGGCGCAGCAAGGAGCGATCGAGCGACTGACGGGTGGTCTGAAGCGTGGCGACGAGCTGGTTGACCGAGCTCATGATGGTGGTGACGGGCTGTATCTCGTAACTCTTACCGTGAACGTACACGTTGACGACGGCGCGACGAGCCGAAACCGAGATCACGATGGCATCGGTGAGCACCGACATGCGAGCGGCAGTACGGTGACGCATGCCCGTCTCACTCGTGGCGAGCGAGGGATCGGGATTGAGGTGGAAGTTGGCGCGCAGGATCTGGGTGAGGTCGCCATCGATAACGATGGCGCCGTCCATCTTGGAAAGCTCGAACAGGCGGTTCGAGGTAAACGAAATGTTGAGCGGGAAGCCGTCGTTACCGGCAGCGAGCACGTTTTCGGTGTCGCCGACGCAGATAAGGGCGCCCAGGTGACCGGCAATGATCATGTCGAGGGCGGTGCGGATCGGCTGGCCAGGTGCCGTCAGACGAATGGCCTGTTCCATACGCTTTTGCAGCTCGTTCTTATCCAAGGCATCGCTCCCATCGTATACGCTCCATAAACGTCAATAAGTTTCTCACGGTTTGCCCCTGTGACGCCCGCAAAATCCGATGCTTACAGAATGAGCGAACACAGCTGAGAGCCCCAATCCAAATGAGCTGCTTATGTGGTAGCATCGGGATTCGCATAAATGAGGGAGTAGTCGCGTGATCAGGTTCGCCTCCGGTGACGCGGCAAGTCAACACACTGGCCGATGCGGCCTGGCTTGCCTTAATGAACGAGACTCGTGGCTGTGCGCGCAACGCGTACGCCACGGGTCTTTTTTGTTACTCCCCCAAGAGGTACACGCGGGCCCGCCCGCAGAGAGGGAGCCAGACTATGGGACTCGCAGAGCTCGTGTTGCTCGCCGTTGGCCTTTCGATGGACGCCTTTGCCGTTTCCATCTGCAAGGGCCTTGGCATGAAGAAGATCAACCTTAAAGTTGCCGTGGTGCTCGGCCTGTTCTTTGGCGGCTTTCAGGCCGGCATGCCCGTAATCGGATGGGCGCTCGGCAGTCAATTCATGGGCATCATCGGCCCCATCGACCATTGGATCGCCTTTATCCTTTTGGCCTTTATCGGCGGCAAAATGCTGTGGGAAGCCTTTACCGAAGACGAGGATGAGGGCGACGGCAAGGATGCCGAAAAAATTGACCTGGCAGAATATCTGATTCTTGCCATTGCTACCTCGATTGACGCCCTAGCCGTAGGCATCTCGTTTGCGGCGCTCTCGGTTGACATCGTTCCCGCTGTATCGCTTATCGGCGTCACAACGTTTATCTTCTCCGTCGCCGGCGTAGCAATCGGCCACACCTTTGGCGCGCGTTACGAAAAACCCGCCACCATCGTGGGTGGCGTCGTGCTCATCCTCATCGGGCTTAAGATCCTGCTTGAGCATCTGGGGATTTTGGCGCTGTAACGCCAAGCACAATCGCTCAAAACTCAACGCCAGCACAAGGCCTTATGCAGAGTTTTGCATGAGGCCTTTTCGTGCAGACTTTTGCATGTCATACTGATATGCAAAAGTCTGCACGTTAGGAGATCGCCGTGGATACCCTTCCCATCACCACATCGCGCCAAGCTGGCATCTACGTGCGCCAGTCACGCGAGTCGCAGGGGATCACCCGTGCCGCCCTCGCTAAAAAAGCCGGTGTTTCGGAACGCCTGCTCGCATCGCTCGAGCTGGGAGATGCCACGGGCATTCGGCTCGACAAGCTGCTGGCAGTTTTCGGTGCTCTTGGACTGGCGCTCGCCGCTCAAGGGGATATAGGCGAAACGAAAAATGAGCAACCAGTCGACGCCCCGCATGCTGATCAACCTTGCAGCACCTCCAGACGCCATCACGCCCAACGTCTTCATCATCGCAACCGTCGCAGCACAACCATTCCGGCTCTTGCAGATGCCCCCTTTACGTCCGAGCTCTACGACAGGGCCTTCGCCGATTTCGCCATGTCCAATCTCGGAGTCTCGATTGCCACAAACGCATCTAGCCAAACCATGCCCGAAGGGAAATAGCCAATGGCCAGAACATCACTTCGGACCATTATTTGCGGCGTGCCTGCTGGAACGCTCACGCAAGATGAGAACGGTCTTATCAGCTTTACCTACGATCATGACTATGACGGGCCAGCCCTATCGACCAACATACCCGTATCGAATCGCACATACGGACAACAGGTCATGAATCCGTACCTGTTTGGCCTTCTACCCGACAGCGAGGACCAACGAAAAGCGATTGCCGCCGAATTCGACGTTAGGCCCAACAATCCCGTTGCGTTGCTCAGCCATATCGGACTCGACTGTCCGGGCGGCGTGCAGTTTTGTGCCGAAGAAGATACCGACGCCGTCCTGCATCGCGCTGGCGAATACCGCCCTATAGACAACCACGAAATTGCTCTTCGTCTCAAGTCGATCAGAGATGACCGCGATGCATCGTGGATGGGTCTAGATGAAAGTTGGTCACTTGGAGGCAACCAGGGCAAGTTCGCGCTCGCGTTCATAAACGGCCGCTGGTGCGAATGCATGGGCTCCTCGCCCACGACGCATATTTTCAAAAATGGCGTTATCGGATTTAAACTCGAGGCTCTCAATGAGTTTGTCTGCATGAAAAGCGCCCAGCGCGTCGGCATCGCAACGGCAAACGTCGAATATCGTATGTTTGAGGACGAACCTGCCCTCATTGTTGAGCGCTATGACCGCGTGAAAGTCAAAGACGGAACGATCAGGCGCCTACATCAAGAAGACCTCTGTCAGGCACTTGGGGTGATGCCCGCCCAAAAGTACACGGCAGACGGCGGCCCGACCGCACGCGATATTCAGGAACTCCTCGTCAATACGAGCCATCATCAACTTAACCTGTATCTGTTTACGCAGATACTTTTCTTTAACGCCATCATCGGCGCACCGGACGCGCATGCGAAGAACTATTCCCTGCTTCTTGGAAACGGCGGCACAGCTATGATGGCCCGTATGTATGACGTTGCATCTGGGCTGGCATACGAACGTATGCGGCGAAAAGCGCGCCTCGCCATGAGCGTTGGCGGCGAGAACCGTGTGGGGCGCATCGGACCCAACGCAATTCGCCGATACCACGGTATGGGCGACCCCGCGCTGGAGGCGGCGCTCACCGATGCCGGGCTATCCGAGAAGTTTTGCTTTGCGACCATGATGGACCTCGCCTACGAGGTACCCATTTGCATGGAAGAGGTCATGGACGAATACGCCGACCTGCCCGGCATGGCGGACCTGCGCGAGCATATGCTCGGCCCCGTCCGCGAAAACTGCCAGCGCACCCTCGACCTCATCAAGGCGGATATGGGCTAGACGCCCGCAATTTCCCATTTCCCAAAAGAAGAGAGGGGGCACCTGTCGCAAAGACCGGGTGCCCCCTCTCGTAATGTCATCTGCAATCCGCTAGCACGTGGCTCGGACTGCCGTTAGCGCAACCTTTACGCAGCGAGGCGCTTGAGGACGTCGATGAGCAGCTCGTAGAAGCGCTCGGCAGAAGCGAGCTCCATGCTCTCGTCCGGGGTGTGGACATCGGAGAGCGTCGGGCCCACGGCGATGGCGTCCAGGCCGTGCAGGGCCTCGGCAAACAGGCCGCACTCAAGGCCGGCGTGAATGGACTCGATGCGCAGCTCGGAGCCAAAGAGCTCGCGATAGCTCTCGACAAAGACGTCGCGGACCGGCGAATGCTCGGCATAGCTCCAGCCGGGATACTCGAACTCAAACTTGGCGTCGAAGCCCAGGACATCGGCCAGCGTCTGCAGGCGGTCCTTGAACTCGTTCTGCAGCGAGGTGATCGAGGAGCGCGGGGACAGCATGATCTTGACTTGGTCGTCAGAGGTGGCAACCACGCCGATGTTGGAGGAAACCTCGACGGAGCCGTCGGTGGCGACATTGCGGCGGATCACACCGTTGGGGGCAAGACGCAGAGCGCGAATAAGGGCAAGTGCGGACTTCTCGTCCATGGCCTCGACCTCAGTGTTGTCGGCAATCTCAACCGTGCAGGTAAAGCCGGGGTCGAAGACCTCGAGCTCGGCAGTGACGTCGGCGATGATGCCCTTTGCGATCTGGGCCGCGGCCTCGGCTGCAGCGTGGTCGGCGTAGACCAGAACAGCCTTGCACTCACGGTTGATGGCGTTGTCCTTGGTGCCGCCGTTAAAGCTAACGATGGCGGGCTCGCCGGCAACCATCAGGCGGTCGATGATGCGGGCCATGATGAGGTTGCCGTTGCCGCGCTCCAGGTGGATGTCGGCGCCGGAGTGACCGCCCAACAGGCCAGAAATCTCGAGCGTGAGGGTGCTACCGGTCTTGTGCTCGCGCGCGATCGGGCAGGTGTAGGTAACGACGACGCCGCCGGCGCAGCTGACGGTGGCAACGCCCTCTTCCTCGGAGTCAAGGTTAATCATGGTGCGGGCGCTAATCTGGGACTTGTCGAGCGTCTCGGCGCCGACCAGGCCAGTCTCCTCGTCGGTGGTGAATACGCACTCGAGGGCCGGATGGGCAATCGAATCGTCGTTGAGCACAGTAAGCATAAGCGCGACGGCGATGCCGTTGTCAGCGCCCAGCGTAGTACCGTTAGCGGTGAGGACGCCGTCCTTGACGACCAGGTCGATACCATCGGTCGTAAAGTCGTGCTCAACGGAGCCCAACTTGTCGCACACCATATCGATGTGGCCCTGCAGCATCACGGTCGGAGCATTCGAGGCACCGGCAGATGCGGGCTTGCGAATGATGACGTTGTAGACCTCGTCCTGGTACACATCGAGGCCGCGCTCCTTGGCAAACGCGACCAGGAAATCGCTGATGCCCTTCTCGTTACCAGACCCACGGGGAATCGCGCTGACCTCCTCAAAGAAATGGAACAGCTGGGCGGGCTCGTAGCCGGTAATCTTGTAGTCCATGGTGCCTCCTTGGCGCAACTGGTTAGACAGTAAGACATGCGCCTTGTATATTCCCAGACTTTGCCTGCATAAACCAGTCGAAAACGCCGAGCGCCCCCGCATCATCGGCTAACGGTGGACCGTATAGCGCAACAGTCACAACTTCCGCAGCTCTACAAATCGAGGCGCCCTTTCCGGAGCGCCTCGATTGCGCGTATCAAATTGTCGCCACGCCCTACAGCGCGCCGGAACCGGCTTGCATCATGCCGCCGGGGCCCGAGGTCACGCCGCCGCTCACGGGCGCGACGTTGCCGGTGTGCGGAGCCGCCGGGGCGGTATCGCCACCGAGCGTGCCCGCCGGACGCGGTGCCGGAATCTCGCCCGTGCCGTGACTAAAGACAAACTTGCCGTCGGCCACATCGCACTGAACGGTATCGCCCTCGCCCCACTCACCGGCCAGCAGTTCCTCGGACAGCGGGTCCTCAATGAGCTTTTGGATGGCACGGCGCAGCGGACGCGCGCCATTGGTGAGGTCGGTGCCCTCGGCCACAATCTTGTCGTAGGCCGCATCGGTGAGCTTGATGTTCATGCCGTTGGCAATCAGGCGTTGACGCAGGTCGTCCACCAGCAGGTGCGCGATCTTGGTCAGATTCTCGCCCGAAAGCTTCTGGAACACCACGATGTCGTCGATACGGTTGAGCAGCTCGGGGCGGAACAAGCGCTTAAGTTCGCCCATCGCACGGCCCTTAATCTCGCTCGAGGTAAGGCCCTGCTCACCGGTGGTGCCAAAACCGACGCTCGCATCCTGCGCGATCTCGCGGGCGCCCACGTTGGACGTCATGATAATCACGGTATTGCGGAAGTCGACCGTCTTGCCCTGGCTATCAGTCAGGCGACCCTCCTCCAGCACCTGCAACAAAATGTTGAAGATGTCGGGGTGCGCCTTCTCGATCTCGTCGAACAGCACGACCGAGTACGGGTGACGACGAACGGCCTTGGTAAGCTGACCGCCCTCGTCGTGGCCCACGTAACCCGGAGGGCTACCGATGAGCTTGGAGACCTCAAACTCGCTACCGAACTCGGACATGTCGAAGCTGATGAGCGCGTCCTTGCTGCCAAAGAGGTACTCGGCGAGCGTCTTGGCGAGCTCGGTCTTGCCCGTGCCGGTGGGACCCAGGAAGATAAAGCTGCCGCCGGGGCGACGCGGATCCTTGAGCGGCGAGCGGCTGCGGCGCACGGCCTTGGCGACGGCCTCGACAGCCTCGTCCTGGCCGATGATGCGGGTCTTGAGCACGCTTTCGGTCTGCAGCAGGCGCCGGCTCTCGCTCTCGGTGAGCGAGGAAACCGGCACGCCAGAGGTCACGGACACGATGTCGGCAATCTGGGCGACGTCGATGGTGAGCGGGCTGGCGTCGAGCTCGGCGGTCCAGGCGGCCTTGGCCTCGGCGAGCTCAATCTCGGCGGCCTTCTGCTGCTCGGTGATCTCGGCGGCCTTGTTCATGTCGTCGCTCTCGGTGGCCTCCTGCGCGGCGGCCTTGAGCTCCTCTATGCGATGCTCGGCCTCGCGCACCGGCTCGGGCGCGCGGTTGGCGGCGATGCGGGCGCGGGCGCCGGCCTCGTCAATGAGGTCGATGGCCTTATCGGGCAGGAAGCGATCCTGGATGTAGCGGTTGGAGAGGTTCGCGGCGGCCTCGATAGCACCCTGCGTATAGCGCACATGGTGGTGCTCCTCGTAGCGCGGCTTGAGCGCGGTCAGGATCTTGACCGTGTCCTCGACGCTCGGCTCCTCGACATCGATGGTCTGGAAGCGACGCTCGAAGGCCGGGTCCTTGGTGAGGTACTTGCGGAACTCCTCGGCCGTGGTGGCACCGATGATCTGGAAAGCACCGCGTGCGAGAACGGGCTTGAGCATGGAGCTCGCGTCGATGGAGCCCTCGGCAGAGCCGGCACCGATGATGGTGTGCATCTCGTCAATAAACAGGATGACGTCGTCAGCCTCGGTGGCCTCCTGGATCACGTTCTTGAGGCGCTCCTCAAACTCACCGCGATACTTGGCGCCCGCGACAAGACCCGGCAGGTCGAGCGTCCAGATATTCTGGTTCATGAGGTTCTCGGGCACGTTGCCGGCTGCAATCTGCTGAGCCAGGCCCTCGACGATGGCCGTCTTGCCCACGCCGGGGTCGCCCAGAATGAGCGGGTTGTTCTTGGTGCGGCGCGAAAGAATTTCCATCATACGCTGGACTTCCTTTTCGCGACCAATTACAGGGTCGAGCTCGCCATCGCGCGCCTTTTGCGTGAGGTTGGTGGCGAACTGCTTGAGCGTATCGGTGCCGCTCCCCTTTTGCTGCGACGCGTCCGAGCCGCTAAAGAACGGCAGGCCCGCACCGGGACGCCCGGCACCGGCGCCGGCGAGCGGACGCTTCTTGTCCTGGTCCTTGGCGGTAAGTTTCTCGATAGCCTTTTTGATGGAGGCGGACGACACACCCAGGCGCATGAGGATGTCCATGGCCATGCCGTTACCCTCTTCGACGATGCCAATCAGCAAGTGCTCGGTCGACACGTAGGTCTGGTTGTTCTCACGTGCCACGCGGAAGGAGCGCTCCATCACGCTGATGACGAGCGGCGTAAAGGCAAGCTTGGCAGCCTCGGTCTCCTCGCTGGGCTCGGGAACCGTGGTCTGGACCTCCTTGAGGGTGTCCATGATGTCGTCGTAGGAGATATCAAGCGAGCGCAGCGCCTCGGCAGCGATGCCCTCGTCCTCCTTGGCGAGTGCGAGCAGCAGGTGCTCGGTGCCCACCTTATTTGAGTGCAGATCGAGCGCCTCCTGTTTGGCCATCGACATGACCTTGCGCGCTCGATCGGTAAATCTATCTAACATGCTCGTTTCCTTACATGAGTTCATCGAAATCAAAACGCCCGCCCGTCGGCGGCGCTTTTGTCTCTTTACCCACAGGTTGTCTATGTTAACAGCTGGAGGAATATCTATAAACCCGGCTCACATGAATGCAGGTTATGACCGCATCGCGGGACTCACCGCGCGATGCGCGACAGGCGCCCCGCAAGAGAAACCCTAGGCGTCTTTCACCACGTCGGGACTCGTCGCACGCGATGCGCGATAGGCATCGGCCTCCTTGGAGACGCGTTCGAGCAGCTCGGATGTATCGACGCCCTCGACTTGCGCGACCGTTTCCACCGTCTGCATGGCGACCGCCCTCAGGTACGCGCACGCGCTGTCCCCCGGCTGCTCGAGGTCTATCTCCTCGCCGCCCTCCCGGGCAAAGCCGACCGCCATCACAAAGCCCATGATGCCCGAGACCAGAAAGCCCACCGCAAAGCTCGAATCTGCCTTGAGCTCTTCTCCGTCGGGGTGGACGATCTCTCTCACGCGGTCGATGATGATCGTATGGATGCCCTGCACGACCTGCTCGGCGGCACCCGCCCTCATGGTGATGACGATGCGCCGCAGCAGGCAGCGGACGTCGCGCCGGTCGAACGCCGAAAGGTCGCCCTCGCTCGAAAAATGCCAGAGGGCATCGGTGATGAGCTCGTTATCCTGCAGCAGCTGGGCTATGGCGATGGCGACGAGTTCATCGAAATCGTGAAAATAGTAGTAAAACGTTCCGCGATTGCACTGGGCGGCGCGGGTCACCTCGCCAACCGACAGCTCGAAGATGCTGTTGTTCTCGATGAGCTCCCAAAACGCCTCGATGATACGGGTGCGTGCATCGGGCGCATCGGCGTCCTTACGCGGTCTCGCCATGCGCCTCACCGCACCCCTGCGCCTTGGCGTTCATGATGAGCATCTGAAGACGGTTCTCCACGTTGGCGAAGCTCACGTCGGGATCGTAGTCGAGCGGCAGGAACTGCGCCGTGGGATACTGCTCCTTGAGCGCATGGATGAGCCCGCGCCCCACGACATGGTTGGGCAGACACCCGAACGGCTGCAGGATCACGAAGTTGCGGCAGCCGCGCTTGGCGTGCTCGAGGATCTCCGCCGGAATCAGCACGCCCTCGCCCGCATCGAACGTATGGTGCAGGATCTTATCGCTCGCGCGCACGAGCTCGGGCATGCGCGTCGGCGGCTCGTAGAGCGGGCTCGCCGCGCCCAGGCGGTCGCAACGGTCGTGCGCGAGCTCGAACAGGTTGTCCGCCGTGGCGTACCAGGCCTTTTCGGGCAGCGACAGGTCGACGTGGAACTCGCGCGACTGCGCATGCTTGTAGAAATAGGTCTTGCGGATCACGTCGGTCATGCGCGCCTCGATGACCTCGAGCCCGTTGTCCTCGAGGTAGCGCTCAATCTCGTGGTTGGCGCCGAGATGGAAATTGAGCAGGTACTCGCCCACGATGAGAACGGTCGGATGCGGGTTCGAGCGGTCGTACGGAACGGCGTCCATGATCGCAAGCGCGCGTTTGAAGCCCGTCGCCTGGCCTCTCAGCCCGGAGCGCTCCATGCCCTCGATAACCTCATCGAGCGCGCGGTCGAACGCGGCGTCCGCCGCGCCCTTCTCGAGCTCGTAGGGACGGATGCGCCTAAGCATGGCCTCGAGGGCATCGATCATGGGAAGACCGTAGGCGATCTGGATGCTCGGGCCAAGGCCGAGCTTGAAGCCCGGATGCGCATTGTGGGCATCGACGTCGTCGTTGGTGAGCACCGGGACATAGTCGTATCCCGCGTCGTCGAGCGCGCGGCGCAGCAGGGGCATGTAGTGCGTCAGGCGGCAGTCGCCGATATACTTGCCAGTCACCACGGCGACGTCGTGCGGGTCGTACTTACCGCTCTCGAGTGCCGCGAGCGCCTCGCCGATCACGATTTGCGCGGGGAAGCAGATGTCGTTGTGCACATAGCGTTTGCCCAGGCGGATGGCATCCTCGCGCCCGATATCAAGGGCCTCGGCGCGCACGCCCTGATTGCGCATCGCCGCGGTCATGAGCCTGCAGAACGCATGGGAGGTGTTGGGGACCAGCGCGATCTTGTCGTGCCGGTCGCGCTTGGTGTACTTGACCTTATACGGGTCGTCGAGCGGATGGACCGCGTGCACCCGGGCGCCCTCGGCACGCTCCTCCGCGCGACGACGGTTGACCGACTCGATAAACGAACGCACGCGAATGCCCATGGGACCGGCGACGTCGCTCTCATCGAGCTTGATCATCATCGGAACCTTGGAGCCCATCTCGCCCATCATGCGCGCGATCTCGTCGGTGAGATACGCATCGTGGCCGCAGCCGAAGCTGCCCATCTGCACGAGCTCGAGCTCGGGCGTCGATGCGACGATGACCGCGCACGACAGCATGCGCGCATGGTAGTTGTTCACGATGTCGATGCGGCTGTTGGAAAGATCGACGTTGCAGACCCCCGGCACCGCATCGGGCGTCAGCACGGGGATGCCGCGCTCAGAGAAGAGCTTGGGCAGCCCGTGGTTGACCAGCGGGTCGTTGTGGTACGGGCGCGAAGCGATCACCACCGCGTAGCCGCCGTCCTCGCGCACGTTCTCGAGCACCTGCCTGCCGCGCAGCTGCAGCTGGTTCTCAAACGTCTCCTGCGTGCGGTCCGCCTGCTCGGTCGCCTTGGCAACCAGGTCGGCATCGATATCGAAGGTCTCCTTGCACCACGCCTTGAGCTGGCGGTTTCGGTCGCCCTCGTCGTACCAGTGGAACAGCGGCGTATCTAACGGAACGCCGAAACGCTCCTCCGGGTTATCGGAATTGCGCATCACGTAGGGGTATCCCTTTACGACGGCGCACATCCACTCGCTGGTAGAGGCGGTGTTTTCGGTGGGCACCGTCGTGATGATGGGCATGAAGATGCGGTCGACGCCGGCGTCGACGCGATTGCGGATGTGCCCGTGGACGAGCTTGGCCGGGAAGCACACGGTGTCGGATGTGACGTGCGCCAGACCGCGCTCGTACATCGCCTTGGTGCTGCGTCCCGAGACGCGCACCTTAAAGCCGAGCGTGCTGAAGAACGTCGACCAGAACGGCATGGTGTCCCAGAACTCGAGCACACGGGGAATGCCGATCGTGACATCGCGCCCCCCGCAGACGGGAACCGTGGGGTACGACTCGAACAGCAGCTTCTCGCGGTCGACAAAGAGATTGGGGGCAGCCGCGGTCCGGTCGTGCCCCGTGCCGGGTGCCTGTGCCTCGCAAGCACCCTGCGGACGCAGCTCCTCCGCCGCGGGAACCTCGCGCACGAGCTCATCCCATGAGATGGCGCCGCCGCGCGGGCAGCGATTGCCCGTGACGTAAAGCGAGCCGTCGCCAAATGCCACGACCGCGCGCTGGCAGCGGTTGTTGCACCGACGGCAGGTAACGCCGCCGAACTCGCGATGCTCGAAGCGCTCCACGGCATCGAGCCCGATAAACGACGTGCCGGAGTCGCCCTTGCGGCATTCCTCGCGCGCGAGCAGGGCGATACCGATAGCGCCCATCAGCCCCGGGTGGGGCGCACGCGTGACGGGTTTGCCCAGATACTGCTCGAATGCGCGCAGCACCGCGTCGTTTCGGAACGTGCCGCCCTGGACGACGACTTTGTCGCCCAGACGGTTGAGATTTGAAACGCGAATGACCTTGGTGAACACGTTCTCGATAATCGAACGGCAGAGACCGGCCATGATGTCGCCCGGACCCTTACCGCGCCGCTGCTCGGAAACGACGCTGCTGTTCATGAACACCGTGCAGCGGCTGCCGAGAACGGCGGGGGCTTTGGACGAAAATGCCTCGGTCGCGATATCCTCAACGGCTATTCCGAGGTTTTTGGCAAAACCCTCGAGGAACGAGCCGCAGCCCGCAGAGCACGCCTCGTTGACGACGATATCGGTCAGCACGCCGTGGTTGAGCCAGATGGCCTTCATATCCTGTCCGCCGATGTCGAGCACGAAGGTCGCATCGGGAACGCATGCGCACGCGGCGCGGGCGTGCGCGACCGTCTCGACCGTATGGTAGTCGGCGTGGAACGCGCGCGCGAAAAGCTCCTCGCCGTATCCCGTGGTGCCCACGGCATCGATCGCAAGCGTGACTCCCGCTGTCTCCCAGCGGTTCTTCAAGCTGACAAGACCCTGTTGGGCGACGTCGAGCGGTCTGCCGTTATTAGACGCGTAGAACGAATCGACAAGCTCACCCGCCTCATCGACCAGGGCGAACTTGGTCGTCGTGCTCCCCGAATCGATACCGAGCGCCACACGCACCGTCTCTCCGGGCGCATACGCATCCGGACCCTTTGCCGGCGTCTCTTTGCCATGGCGTGCCGTAAAATCCGCCTGCTCGGCAGGTGTGGCAAAAAAGGGCTGGGCAAGACGTCCCTCCCCGCTTGCGGGCGCGACCGTCTCGAGCTTATCCAGCCGGACAAAAGCGTCGGGAAGGTCGATCGGTTGGGACGATGCGAACATGTCGGTCAGCGACAGGGCGGCACCGCGCGCGACCATGATCTGCGGATCGCGCGGGACGATAACCTGATCGTCCGATAGATTCAGTTGCTCCCGGAACACGCGGACCAGTGTGGGGTTGTAGGCGAGCGCACCGCCCTCGAAGATTACCGGCGGCTCGATGTCGATACCCTGGGCCAGACCGCCGATCGTTTGGCGGGCGACCGCGTGAAGCGCCGAAAGCGCCAGGTCGGTGGTAGGAATGCCCTCGTTGAGCAGCGGCTGGATATCGGTCTTTGCGTACACGCCGCAGCGGCCCGAGACCTCGTGGACGGTCGTTCCCCGGCTTGCGAGCTGCTCGAACTCGCCCGATTCGGTGCCGACCCCCATGAGCTTTGCCATCTCGTCGATAAATGCACCGGTACCGCCTGCGCACGAGCCGTTCATGCGCATGTCGGCAACCTCGATGTCTCCCTTATCGTTGGTGCGGAAGAAGATCATCTTGGCGTCTTGGCCGCCCAGCTCGATGGCGCAGCGCGTCTGCGGATAGAACCTGCTGATCGCGAGCGCGTTGGCGACCACCTCCTGAACGTACGAGGCGCCCAGCGCGGTCGCGATATCGCGCGCACCCGAGCCGGTCACCGCAACGCGCAGTGACTCATGGGGAAAGCGCTCGGCGAGCTCGCCGAGCATGGCGCGCACGCTCGCTGTCTGACACGCCCCGTGGCGGCGATATCCCCACCACGCCTCGGTCATATCCTCGTGCATCGCGTAAACTTTGGTCGTCGTCGACCCTACGTCCAGTCCTACTAGCAACGCCATAATGCTCCGTCTCTCGCATTTTTCCCGCTAGAGATATACCACTCTACGTAATACAACAGACTGTTGTATTTAAACTCCGTATAAAAAGCGGCTGCCGAAACGCTTCAGCAGCCGCCGAATGCACCAACAGATTGTTCTGCGCGCTAGCACGTCGGGCAACGGAGCAGCACGGGCCCTCCGGTCATGCGCACCGCTCACGCCCGCGATGTCGCCGAGAGAGCTATCCACGCTTAGGGCTCCAACCAAGCAAGTCGCCCGCGCTCAGCAGATCCCTAAGCGAGCTACTCGCACTCAGGAGCCATAGCCTGCTCCAAGAGCTCGGCATGCTCCTCCTCGAAAACCGTCCCCACAGGGAAGGCGCGACGGAAGACGAAGTGGGAAATCGGACCGGCTACCAAAAGGTTCCACGGCAGCGCCATCACAAAATTATGCGGGATGTTGATCATCCAGATCGCGGGCACGGAATACAGGTTCGCAAGGATGCCGCCGGGCATGTGCGTCAGACCCTCGCAGGCACCGTACAGCGACATGATGATAACCATGGGAACGACCATGCAGGAGCTGACGGCGAGCGTCATGGCAAGCGGCGAGCTCTTGCCCGGCGTGACCAAGTACTTAAAGGCGAAACCCTTGGCGAGCGGGCTGGCGACGAACCAGTCGCAGCACATGGCAAAAATGTAGGCAACGGGGAAGCCGAGCCACGCAGCGGCAACGACCTCGCCGTTGATGGCCCCGTGCTGCAGGGCAACGTTGTAGATGCTCATCCAGAGTACCATGCAAAAGCACATGATAAAGGTGAACAGCAGGCTCTCTCGTTTGTTGATAGGCATGAAGGGCAGATTCCTTTCTGTGTTACGCCGCGGCACCACGCAACAAAAACGGGCGGGCAAGATGGAGCTGTTGGGACTTCATCTCGCCCGCCCGTGTTACGCGCGTCTGCGACTACTTATGTGGTGGAACCAGCCTAGCACGAACGGCGCGCGCTTCGTAAGCGTTGAGTTTATGGAGATGCAGGGCACCAATAATCCCCCCGACCCCATAAGTTGCGGTGGAATACGGACTGTTTTGACCCTTTAAGCAGCAATTCAGTCCCTATTTCACCGCAACTCATTGGGGGTGCAAAGTAACCTGTCCCCCTTGCACCAATTAGCTGGTGTGGCGCCAGCGAGGGTCGGTGAGCGTACGCGCCACACCCAGTCCAACGGGCAGAAACGCTACGATGAGCACTGCGCGCACAAACCAGCCGAGCATATTGACCGTGTCGAAGGTGCACATGTAATACATCGAGCGATACAGATACAAGCCCGGCACCATAATGACAATCGAAGGCACCGTGAGGGCGATGCGCGGGTAGGTGAGCTTGACTTCAGCCAAGCTTGCGAGCAGCCCCGATACCAGCGCGCCGATAAACGCTGCTGCCTCGGGAGGCATTCCCGTGCTGAGGCCCAGGAAGGGAATCATCGTCGGCGCATCGACAAGGGTCAGACGCAGGGTATTGGACACGGCGCCGATCAACCCAGCTGCCGCGGCCATCTTTACCGGGCTGTTGAACATCACCGAGAAGCCGAATACGCCAACGAAGCTCATCAGTATGCGCAAGAGCGTAAGAGCCAACGGTGAGAGGCCGAGCGGGGCGAAGTCATCCGGCGCCAGTCCCACGCACTCGGCAACCATCCAACCTACGAGGGTCGCCATCACAATAATCGACACAGCATACGAAAGACGCTCGATTCCACTTCGCATATCGAGCTTAGCGATGTCGAGGCCTGCCGTAATGAGGGGAAAGCCGGGAATCACAAAGAGCATGGCGCCGATATAGCCTTCTTGGTGCGACATTGCCCCCGGTACGACCTGGCCAAGGCCGAGCAATGCCAGCAGATACGAAACGCAAGCGAGCGCAACACCAGTCGTCAGCGCGCTAAACTGGCCAAGACCCTGCTTGAGAATATGGGAGCGGGCAAAGTTACCGACACCAGCGCCTACGAATGCGCAGGCCATCTCGATAGGGCCGCCGCCGAGCAAAAAGACGAAGGCGCCGCAAGCACAGGCTGCCGCAAGGCCCTGTTGCCAGGGAGCGTAATCGGGCTTTGAGCTCTCAACGGTCTTGAGCATCTCGTGGTATTCGTGCACGGTAAACCGGCGCCCATACGTCTCGATTTCCTTTAAGAAGCTCTCCATCATCCAAATGCGATGGGTATTGACTCCCGTTGTGGGCAGGCTGACAACCTCGTTAAAGCAGTGACCATCTTCGATGCAGGTGCACTCAAACGACAGAAGACTCAGGTCGACGTGAATCGTGACGCCGAGTACAGCGGCAACACGATTCATGGTATCGCGCACGCGCCAGGCACCCGTTCCGCTTGCCAGCATAAGCATGCCGGTGCGGCAAATGATGGATGATTTATCGGTGAGCGGCGCATCGACGGCAAGTTCATCGCCTGCCGTCACGATCTGGTGCCAGTCAGTTTTCATATGGAGTGCGCCGGCACGAACGCCATGGTGTAGGGGGGCTCTCGAAAGCAGCGAGTCAAGGCGCGAAGGCTGTGGGGGCTCCGTTGATTCGCCCTCGTCCTCGCCGGGCTCCTCATCGACCAGATCAAATGAGTCAAGCGGCGCTGGCTCGCGACGATCGATTAGCTCCTCATCCTCATCATCAAAGTAGTTGAACTGATCGAGCATGTCCTCTTCGATTGCACGCTCGCTCGCGTCGTCCATACAGGCGCTCCTTTCCTACCGACTAACCCCCATCCTAGGCAGCAACGGCTAAAGGAAACATAAAAGAGACGACTGTCATGCGAGCCATGTGCTCAACAGCCGTTGGGCAGTCGTTTAAGAACGTCCACAATGACTATTGACAGCCAAGGCAACGCCGATGCCTTGGCAACGACAGCGAAAGCCCGCCAGAGCGAGCAAGGTGCCTTGAAACAAGGCGGCATTGACCTTTTGGTCATGCCGCCGAAGTTGAAAGGCAGATTGCCGCTCTGGCGGGCTTGCAGCGTCAACTGGTTACGGCGTTTGGCAAAACGCCGTAACCCCCTAGTACATCTTTGCGCCGGCGGGGATGGAGGCGTCGAGCTGGATCAGGTTGAGGCGCTCCTCGCCCTCCTCCTCGTGGACAGCGCTGATCAGCATGCCGCAGCTGGAAATACCCATCATCTTGCGCGGAGGCAGGTTGGTGATGGCGAGCAAGGTCTTGCCAACCAGGTCCTCGGGCTCGTAATAAGCGTGAATACCGGAGAGGATGGTGCGGTCGGTGCCGGTGCCGTCGTCGAGCGTAAAGTTCAGCAGCTTCTTGGACTTCTTGACGGCCTCGCATGCCTTGACCTTCACAGCGCGGAAGTCGCTCTTGGAGAAGGTATCAAAGTCGACGAACTCCTCAAACAGCGGCTCAACGGCGATCTTGGAGTAATCGAGCGTGGGCTTAAGCGACTTAACGAATGGGCTCGCGGCGTTGCCGGCCTCGGCAGCCTTGGCGGCAGCGGCACCGGACTGGAAACCCTTCTCGGGCTTCATGTGCGGGAACAGCAGCACGTCGCGGATAGAAGCCTGGTTGGTAAGCAGCATGACCACGCGGTCGATACCAATGCCAATACCGCCCGCGGGAGGCATACCGTACTCGAGGGCGCGCACGTAGTCCTCGTCATACTCCATGGCCTCATCGTCGCCGCCGGCCTTCTCGGCCATCTGGGCGGCAAAGCGCTCGGCCTGGTCGACCGGGTCGTTGAGCTCGGAGAACGCGTTGGCGTACTCGTGGCCGGCAATAACCAGCTCAAAGCGGTGCGTCAGGCGCGGGTCGTCCTCAAAACGCTTGGCAAGCGGGCTGACCTCGATGGGGTAATCGCACACGAAGGTCGGGTTGACGATGGTGTCCTCGCCCAGCTCATCGTAGATCTCGGCGATAATCTTGCCGGCGGTCCACTCGGGCTTAATCTCCAGGCCCTTCTCGCGCGCGGCGGAAGCAAGCTCCTCGACCGGCGTGTCGATGGTGACCTGCTTGCCGAGCACATCGGAGACGATGTCGGTCATGGGACGGCTGGCCCACTCACCAGAAAGGTCGATGGTCTGGCCCTGGTACTCGATGACCTCGGGGTTGCCGATGGCCTTGTTAGCCGCCTTAATGACGCCCTGGGCGAGCGCCTTCATGCCCTCGAGGTCGGAGAAGGCACGGTAGGCCTCCATCGTGGTGAACTCGGGGTTGTGGGTGAGGTCCATGCCCTCGTTACGGAAGATGCGGCCGATCTCGAACACGCGCTCAAAACCACCGACGATGCAGCGCTTGAGGTGCAGCTCGGTGGCAATACGCAGGTAGCACTCCTGATCGAGCGCGTTGAAGTGGGTAATGAACGGCTTGGCAGTAGCGCCGCCCTGGATGGTCTGCAGGATGGGGGTCTCGACCTCCATGTAGCCGTCGGACTCCATAAAGCGACGGAAGGTGGATAGAATCTGCGAACGCTTACGGAAGGTCTCGCGAACGTCGTCGTTGGCGATCAGGTCAACATAGCGCTGGCGATAGCGGGTCTCCTTGTCGGAAAGACCGTGGAACTTCTCGGGCAGTGGACGAACGGCCTTGGAAAGCAGGGTCGCGCTCTTAGGGGCAACGGAAAGCTGGCCGCGCTGGGTGCGCACGACCACGCCGGTCACGCCCAGGATGTCGCCCAGGTCGAGGGCCTTGAGCGTATTCCAGGCAGCCTCGTCCATGTCGTTGATGCGGCAGAACAGTTGAATCTCGGCAGTCGCATCGCGCACGACGATGAACATGATCTTGCCCTGACCGCGCTTGGCGACCACACGGCCGGCGATCTTCACGACATCCTCGGTGTCCTCACCATCGGCAAGATCGGCGTACTTAGTCTCGATATCGGCGACGTAGTCCTCAAGCTCAGAGTGCTCGGGATAGGGGTTCTGGCCCGCCTCGAACAGGGCGGCGCGCTTGGCCAGGCGGGTGGCGCGCTCGTCGTTGAGCGTCGATGCCTGATCGGCGGCGTTCTGGTTCTCTGCCATAAGTTAGCTCCTCAAACTAAAACGCTCCCCAGGATTCGGTCCCAGGGAGCGAAAACATACCTTTACGCGGGACCGTGGTCTAGCGTGCGATCTTGGCGATGGTGTAGACGCGAGTCTTGCCGGAAGGCGTAACGACCTCGACGGAGTCGCCCTCGCCGTGACCGATGATGGCGTGACCGACCGGAGACTCGTTGGAAATCTTGTGCTCGAGCGAGTTGGTCTCGGTGGTACCAACGAGCGTGACTTCCATGACCTCGCCGTTGGGATCAATCAGCGAAACGGTGGAACCGATGGAGACGGTCAGATCGCCCGTGGTGGCAGCAACCTGAGCGTTGGCAAGAATGGCCTGGATCTCGGCGATACGAGCAGCATTCTGGGCCTGCTTGTCCTTGGCGGCATCGTACTCGGAGTTCTCCGAAAGGTCGCCGAACGCGCGGGCTTCCTTGATGTCCTCGACGATCTCCTTGGCGTAATCGCCCTCACGCCAGGCGAGCTCCTCGACGAGCTTCTGGCGGCCCTCAGCGGTCAGTACGATCTGGCTTGCGTCCATACGGATATCTCCCCAACTCTGATCAAACAATCAACTGTCAACAAAACGAAAAAGACCGGCTAGCCTGCGGGCAAGCCGGTCAGGTGCTCACCCCAAAGGGATGGGACTACTCTGCGTCCGCGTCGCTGTCCTCTGCCTGCTTCTTCTTGGCAGCAGCGAGCTTGGCTTCGAGCTCAGCGATCTCCTTGTCCTCCTCGGACTGCTCGACCACGACCTCCTCGGCCTGCTTGGTCTCGGCCTTATCGTCGCCCTCCATACCCTCGCGGATATTCTTGACGGTAGAGCCGAGGGACTTGCCGAGCTTCGGCAGGTTCTTGGGCCCGAAGATAATCAGGACAACGACGAGAATAATGATGAGCTCAGGAGCCCTCAGTCCAAACATGTAGACCTCCACAATACAGCGAGACAAGCTCGAATGAGTATACCGCGGGTATCGCGGTATCACAACACTAGCTAAAAAAAGGGACCGCAAGAAGCGGTCCCTCCTCATGCTCTGGTCGGGTTGACTGGATTTGAACCAGCGACCCCTGCGTCCCGAACGCAGTGCTCTACCAAACTGAGCCACAACCCGTTAGCTCGACTATAGTAACAAAGATTTTCGCCGCGTGCTAGAGAAATTTTTATTTCTTTGGCGCGTCGATTTGAACCGTGTTGGGAATAAGCTCAGTCGCGCAGGCCCACCAGCCACTTTGCTGGGCAGCATCGGCAAGCCTTTCGGCCGTGGCAGCGGTGTCGCAAATGGCAAACGAGCAGGCACCCGATCCGCACACATCTACAGCAACGGTTCCGTCCTGTTTACGCAGCCAGTCGAGGACCGTTTGAATCTGCGGCTCCATCTGTGCGGAAATGACACCTAGGTTGTTATGGATGAGCGCATATGCCGTCTCGGCATCACCAGCACGCAAGGCAGAAGCTATCGCGCCGGGCTTGTCCGCAGGCACCGGGGCCTCGTCAAAACGTCGATAGGCTTCAATTGTCGAAACGCTTGCCTCGCGCGGCTTGACCAGTACGACGGGCGTCGCGGGCAGCGCGGGGTACTCAGTTGCCAGCACGTCTCCCCCACCTACGTAAAACGCAGGGCTCGCGTGCAAAAAGAACGGGACGTCGGCACCAATGCCCCGCGCAATGTCATCGAGCGCTGGGTCGGTGCGATCAATGCCCCAGAGCTCCGCCAAGGCGACAATGACCGCGGCCGCATCCGTCGAGGGGCCGCCCAAGCCGGCGCACAATGGAATGCGTTTCTCAATCGTCACGCAGATGTTTGCCTCGCGACCATAATGCTCGGCCATAGCAACCGCAGCCCGATACGCCGTATTCTTTTGCATGGGAAAATCTGATGCTGGAACCGTCTGGACGGTCAGCGCCTGCGCCGGCGTGACCGTCACGGTATCGGAAAGACCGACGGCCGCCATCAGGGAATCGACCCTGTGGTAGCCGCGGTCATCGCGCTCGGTATGAACCCCCAGGTAGAGGTTAATCTTTGCCGGCGCGGAAAGAGTCAGGGACCGATCGGTCACCGTTAATGCTCCTCGAGCTGATTGCCGAGCGGGGTAAAGATGTGCTCGCCGCTCTCGGGGTCGAACAGCTCGACCTGACCGGTGAGGACATCGATATACTGGTAGGACTGACGCGACTTGCGGCCGCGACGCTCGTCAACCTCGACAATGAAGACGGCCGGGTGGACGCTCTTGATGGTGCCCATGCGCTCGACGACGCGGGTACGGCCCATGTTGGCCTTAACCTTGACGCGATCGCCCACCATATCGGTCAGCTTCTCGTGGATGTCGTCGACGTGATTGACTTCCATCTCTTCCATGAACAGGGCCTCCAGAAGGTGCAATTCAAAAAGGGGATAATACCCCTAAGATAGACAAAACTCTAATACTATAGCACCCTGTTGTGGCCATACGCAAGTAGCTAAATAATCCCCGTCCCAAATACGTACCAGACGACAACCTCGCATGACCAGTTGTTACGCGGTTTGGTAAAACCGCGTAACCTAAAGGTTGTCGGTGTCCAAGACGATGGTGAATGGGCCGTCGTTGACCAGGTCGACCTTCATGTCGGCGCCAAAGATACCGTGCACCACATGCTCAACGTCCTCGCGAACAAGCGTCAGGAAGTACTCGTAGAGCTCGTTGGCGACATCGGGGGCGCCGGCATCCGTAAACGATGGGCGGCGACCGTGGCGGCAATCGGCGAACAGCGTGAACTGCGACACCACGAGCACCTCGCCGTCGACATCGGCAAGCGCCAAGTTGGTCTTGCCGTTCTCGTCCTCGTTGATACGCAGCCCGCGGAGCTTGCCCCACAGCTTGTCGGCCTCGGCACGTGTGTCGCCGTGACCCACGCCCAGCAGCACCAGGTAGCCGCGCCCAATGCGACCCACGCATTCGCCGTCGCCCGTCACGCCGGCGTTGAGCACGCGCTGCACCACCGCCCGCATGGCCTACTCCTCGCCCGTCAGCTTGG
>WGSL01000002.1 GCA_014871665.1 Collinsella sp.
GCTCGGGCGGGCTTGCAGCGTCGACCGGTCCGCCGTTCGGCAGAACGGCGGAACCTACAGATCCCCGCCGGCGCCTAGCAGCTTGCGCATGACTTGCTCGGGGTTGACTGAGCCGTCGCGCGGGGCCAGGGCGGTGATCTTCTTCTGCATCTTGTACTCGTGCAGCTCGTCCTCGAGCTGGCGCACGCGGGCACGGAGTTTTTCGTTCTCGCGCTCGCGCTCCTCAGCACGCTCCTTCATATCGAGGATGCGCACCACGCCGGCAAGGTTGATGCCCTCGTCGGTCAGCTGGTTGATGAGCTCTAGGCGCTCGATATCGGCGCGCGAATACAGGCGCGTGTTGCCGCCCGAGCGCTGGGGGTTCACCAGGCCCTTGGACTCGTAGACGCGCAGAGTCTGCGGATGCATGCCGGTCAACTCGGCCGCCACGCTGATCATGTACAGCGGTTTATTCCTATTGTCCTCGGCCATGCTACCTGACCCCTTTCCGTCTCGTTATCGTCCATCATAAGCCCGCGGGCGCGGGCGTGCGCCACGACCGCCCTAGTACGTCGCCTTGTAACGGTTGACCTTCTCGCGATAATCGCGCGTGTCGGCCTCGCGCAGCTTGGTCATAGCATCGCGCTCGTCATCGGACAGGTTCGTGGGGACCTGTACCTTGATTTCGACGAGCAGCGCGCCTGTGCGGCCACGGTGCTTAACGTCGGGCGCGCCCATCTCCTTAAAGCGGAACTTCTTGCCCGTCTGGGTGCCAGCGGGCACCTTCAGACGAACCGTCGCGCCGCCGGGCGTGGGCACATCAACCGTGCAGCCAAGCGCCGCCTCGTAGACCGAGATCGGCACCTCCATGGTCACATCGGCACCCTTGCGCTTAAACAGCGGGTGCTCCTCCACATGCGTGGTCACGACCAGGTCGCCGCGCTCGCCGCCGGCAACGCCATACTCGCCGCGACGCTTGTAGCGTAGCTTGCCGCCGTCGACCGCGCCCGCGGGCACCGAGACCGTAATGGTCTGCTGCTCGCCTGTCGAGGGAATGCGATAGGTGACCTTGTGCGTCACGCCGCGAAACGCGTCCTCGGCCGTCACATCGACGGTCAGCGACAGGTCGCCGCCCTTGCGAGCACGGCTGCGACCCGCGCCGGCACCGGCAGCGCCCGCAGCCCCGGCAAAGCCCGAGCCCCAATCGCTGCCCCAGGCGCCGTTGCCGCTAAAGATGCTGTCGAAGATGTCGCCCCAGCCGCTGGCACCCGCGCCGGCACCGTAGCCGCCGCCATACGCGCCGCCCGCGCCCGGCATGCCGCCAAACATGAGCATCTGGTCGTACTCTTTGCGCTTCTTCTCGTCCGAAAGCGTCTCGTAGGCCTCGCTGATCTCCTTGAACTTGGCCTCGTCGCCGCCGGCATCGGGGTGATATTTTTGCGCGAGCTTGCGAAACGCGCTCTTGATCTCTTTGTCGGAGGCGCTCTTGGATACGCCCAGGATGTCATAGAAGGTTTTGCCTGCAGCCATCGTAGCTCCTCTCCTGTTTCATCCGCCGCCCAGCGGGCGGCGGCTCATGCTTTCATATGGCACTAGGCCAGAAAGGGCCCCGGGTGTTGCCCCGGGGCCCTTCTCAATTACTCCTCGGTGCTCTCGGCCGTATCGGCCGCAGCATCCTCGGGCGCCGCTTCGGGCTCCGGTGCGGGGCGTTTCTCGCCGCCGTAGGTCACCGTCACCATCGCGGAACGCAGGATGCGATCCGCCATGCGGTAGCCCTTCTGGTACACGTCGTTGACGGTCTCATCGTACTGCGACGCGTCCTCGACGCGACCCACGGCTTGGTGCTCGAGCGGATCGAACGCCTCGCCCTTGGGGTCGATGGGCTCAACGCCCTCGTGCGCAAACACATCGAGCAGCTTGGCATGCACCGCGTCGACACCGTCGACGAACTGCTTAAAGTCGTCGGCAAGCTCCTGGCTGCGGGCATGGTCGATCGCACGCTCGATATCGTCGACCACCGGCAGCAGCGCGGTGACGAGCTTCTCGGTCGCGCGCTCGCGCTCGGCGATACGCTCATTGGCGGTGCGGCGACGGAAGTTCTCCCAGTCGGCCTGCAGACGGGCGGTGCGCTCGGTGGCGTCCTTTGCCTTGTCCTCGGCGGCCTTCTGAGCCTCTGCCGCAGCATCGAGCTCGTTGCGCACGTCGGCAAGCTCTTTCTGAGCCTGCTCGAACTTGAGCTTAAAGTCGTTGTCGGCGGCTTCCTCACCGGCGCGGATAGCGGCTTCCACCATCTCGTCCTCGGTCATCGTCGCCTCCTTGTTGGAATCCTCTACTTGGTTCTCGGCAGCCTCGGCGGCCGGGGCCTCGTTGGCCTCGGTATCGTCAACGGCCTCTACGGGAATCTTCACGTCCTTCTCCTCAGAGTCAACGGGGGCGGCACCAACGGCGGCCGCCTCCGTGCGAGCTTTACGGGCGGACATGATTACTTGTCCTCGTCGTCCACAACCTCGTAGTCGGCGTCGACGACGTCATCGTCGGCAGGCTGGGCGCCGGCGGCACCGTCGGTCTGCTGCTGAGCGTCGGCGTAGACAACCTGGGCCAGCTCGTAGGCCACGGACTGCAGGGACTCGCCGGCGGCCTTGATGGCCTCGACGTCAGAGCCCTCGAGCGCCTTCTTGGCGTCGGCGATAGCGGCCTCGGCCTTGGACTTCACGTCGGCGGAAACCTTGTCACCGAGCTCGTTGAGGGTCTGCTCGGTGGAGTAGCACAGGCTGTCGGTCTGGTTGCGGACCTCGACCTCTTCCTTCTGCTTCTTGTCCTCCTCGGCATGAGCCTCGGCGTCCTTGACCATACGATCGACTTCGTCGTCGGACAGAGCGGTGGAGCCGGAAATGGTGATCTGCTGCTCCTTGCCGGTGCCCTTGTCCTTAGCGGAGACCTTGACGATGCCGTTGGCGTCGATGTCGAAGGTAACCTCGATCTGCGGCACGCCGCGGCGGGCAGCCGGGATGCCGGTCAGCTGGAACTTACCGAGCGACTTGTTGTCGCGGGCAAGCTCGCGCTCGCCCTGGAGCACGTTGATCTCGACGCTGGTCTGGTTGTCGGCAGCGGTGGAGTAGACCTCGGTCTTGGAGGTCGGGATCGTGGTGTTGCGGTCGATCATCTTGGTCATGATGCCGCCCATGGTCTCGACGCCCAGCGACAGCGGGGTAACGTCGAGCAGCAGGATGCCCTCGACGTCGCCGGTGAGCACGCCGCCCTGGACGGCAGCGCCGTCGGCAACGACCTCGTCGGGGTTCACGGACATGTTGGGCTGCTTGCCGGTCATAGTCTTGACGAGCTCCTGGACGGCGGGCATACGGGTGGAGCCGCCGACGAGGATGACCTCGGTCAGATCGGAAAGCTTAAGCTTGGCGTCGCGCAGGGCGTTGGTGACAGGCTGCTTGCAGCGCTCGAGCAGGTCACGGGTGATCTTCTCGAACTCGGCGCGGGTCAGCGTGTAGTTGAGGTGCAGCGGGCCGGACTGGTTCATGGTAATGAACGGCAGGTTGATGGTGGTCTGCTGGGCTGCGGAGAGCTCCTTCTTGGCGTTCTCGGCGGCCTCCTTCAGACGCTGCAGGGCCATGGGATCCTGACGCAGGTCGACACCGTTCTCCTGCTGGAACTTATCGGCCATCCAATCGATGACGCGCTGATCCCAGTCGTCGCCGCCCAGGTGGTTGTCGCCCGAGGTGGACAGAACCTCAAACACGCCGTCGGCGAGGTCGAGGATGGAGACGTCGAAGGTACCGCCGCCCAGATCGAAGACCAGGATGCGCTGGTCGGTGCCCTGCTTGTCCAGACCATAGGCAAGAGCGGCAGCGGTCGGCTCGTTGACGATACGCTTGACGTTGAGGCCGGCGATCTTACCGGCATCCTTGGTGGCCTGACGCTGAGCGTCGTTGAAGTAGGCCGGGACGGTGATGACGGCGTCGGTGACGGTCTCGCCCAGATACTTCTCGGCGTCGGCCTTCATCTTTGCGAGCGTCATGGCGCTCACCTGCTCGGCGGTGTAATCCTTGCCCTCGATGTTGACGACGGCACGGCCACCCTGGCCCTCCTTGACCTCATACGGCACGGTCTTGATCTCGGAGGTGCACTCGGAGTACTTGCGGCCCATGAAGCGCTTGATGGAGAACACGGTGTTCTTGGGGTTGGTGACAGCCTGGTTCTTAGCGGCCTTACCCACGACACGGTCGCCGTCAGCACGGAAGCCAACAACGGACGGGGTGGTGCGGTCGCCCTCGGCGTTCACGATGATGGTCGGAGAACCGCCCTCGAGGACGGCCATAGCGGAGTTAGTAGTACCAAGGTCGATACCAAGAATCTTACTCATTAGAAATTCCCTCTCTCTTGTGCGTTCGCGCCGACTCGGCGGTCTGCCGCGCGGCGCTTCGGCTTGTCTTTCAGGATGTAGTGTATCCCCTTATGGGCCGGAATATACAAAATCTAAGTCAATTCATATAAGATTTCTTATCTCTGAGAGTTTAGGTTCTTAAATGCGCAGGTAGATGCGCTGATTGAGTTCTCGGCAAATCTATCGAGATCTATGTAGAGATGGCTGAGGTTTGGGTCCGGGGGCGCCTGGGGCTGCCTTGTGGAAAGCTCGTCCCGGTTTGAGCGTGGATTCCGGGTCGCAGTTTCCGCTGGCGGACCCAACCGGAAACTGCAACCCGTTTTTCGACAAAATAATGGGATGCGGTTTCCGCAAGCACGCTCAATCGCCCTATATTTCAAGTCACCTTTAGCTAACATTTACGCAGCTCAACGGCCCCACCTGCGTGTTTTTTAGTAAACCTTGGCATACTCGGCGAACGGTATGAAGATGCCGGTCAGAGGGTATTGCAAACGGTCGCTCCCGTGGTATGTTTTTGCCCGAATCAAACCGGCGCGCATCGCCTGTAGCGTCGGTCAACAGAGAGGAAACTACCATGGCTCATCCCGTAATTGATGCCGACGAGTGCATCGCTTGTGGCGTTTGCGTCGACTCCTGCCCCGCTGGCGTTCTGGAGCTCCAGGACGTCGCTACCGTCGCTGACGAGGACTCCTGCGTCGCCTGTGGCGCTTGCCAGGACGCTTGCCCCGCTGGCGCGATCACCGAGATCGTCGAGGAGTAACAACTCCCCCACCTGCACACTCAAAAGTACACCGTGCACAAAAAAGGAGGCCTCCGCATCGCCGCGGAGGCCTCCTTTTGCATGTGTGGGCAGCTAATTTGGAGCGGGACCCTTGGCAGTTGCGGTGGAATAGTTCCTGGCTCATTGCTTAGGTGCCGATTGTAGGAACTATTTCACCGCAACTTATAAAGACGGTGTCGGGCTAGGACAAATCATCCTCGTAGGGCATTAAATCGGCAAGGTAGCCCTTCTCCTTGAGCATGGCCTCGATCTCGTCGAGGGTTTGCTCATCCTCCGCCGCAATGCGATGGAAGTGATAGCCGCTGGTCACCGTCAGCAGCGGGAAGCTCTTGCCGCTGGCGATGCCCTCTAGGTAGCGCTCGACATCGCGGCGGTTGCGGATGTCCAAGTCGGCCGTGATCTTACCGTACACGCGGTGATTGACGATCACGTTGAGCACGGCACCACCGGCGTCGACGATACTCGTGAGCTCATCGCCTGCCTGCTCCACGCCGTGGCGAACCTTGACCAAGCGCGTGGGCACAGCGGGGCTGCTGGGGGCTTCCTGCAGCACGTAGCCGCGGTTGGTCGCCACGATATCGTGCCCATCGGCGCGCAGCAGGGCGATGTCCTGCACCACGACCTGGCGGCTCACACCCACCTCGCGGGCAAGCGCGCTGCCCGATACGGGCCCCTTGGCTCCCTCGAGCACGGCCATGATGGCACGGCGACGCTCGCGGGCGTTCATTATTTACCGTCCAGCAGACGCAGGTGCTTAAGCGAGAGGTCGAGGATCGGCGCGGAGTGCGTCAGGGCGCCCGAGCTAATGTAGTCGACGCCCAGATCAGCCAGGGCGCGAATGTTGTCGGCGTCCACATTGCCCGAGCACTCGGTCTTGGCACGACCGGCGATAAGCTCGATGGCGGCGGCCATGTCGTCATGGGTCATGTTGTCGAACATGATAATGTCGGCACCGGCCTCCACGGCTTCGCGTACCATGTCCAGGTTCTCGCACTCAATCTCGACCGTCGTGGTAAACGACGCGTGGGCGCGCGCCATCTCGATCGCGCGCGTCACGCCACCGGCGGCATCGATGTGGTTGTCCTTGAGCATGACGGCTGTCGACAGGTTGTAGCGATGGTTGCTGCCGCCGCCGATCTCGACCGCGGCCTTCTCGAAGACGCGCATGCCCGGCGTGGTCTTGCGTGTGTCGACGAGCACGGTCTTGGTACCCTCGAGCGCCGCTGCCATTCTGTGCGTATAGGTAGCGATACCGCTCATGCGCTGCAGGTAGTTGAGCGCCACGCGCTCGCCCGAAAGCAGCACGCGCGCATCGCCGCGCACCTGGCCCACGTGGTCGCCGGCGTGTACCTCGTCACCGTCGGCAACATCAAACAGCACCGAGCTCTGCGGATCCAGCAGCTCAAAGGTGCGAGCGAACACGTCCAGACCGGCGATGATGCCATCGGCCTTGGCGATGAGCTCCACCGTGGCGGGGCGCGCCGTGGAACACACACTCGCCGTGCTCACATCCTCAAACGTGATGTCCTCGCGTAGAGCCTGCAGAATCAGATCATCGACGACGAGCTTCATGGTAATGGGATTCATGGTCTACTCCTCCACGGCCTGCGTGCCAGCGGCACGGGCCAAATCATCGATTGCCAGGGAGTCGGCGCTCAGGGCGCGATGACGCCCGTCGAGCGCGGGCTCGCCCGCCTGCTCCACGGCGAGCGACTCGCCGGTGCGCATGCACCAGGCGGCACGGCGGCCCCAAACCAGGGACTCGAGCAGGCTGTTGGAAGCCAGGCGATTCTTGCCGTGCACGCCGTTGCAGGCCGTCTCACCGGCTGCGTAGAGCTCGGGCATCGAGGTGCGGCCGTCCTTGTCGACCCACACGCCGCCCATAAAGTAGTGCTGCGTAGGCGTAACGGGGATGGGCTCGTCCAAGATGTCGCGGCCGTCCTCCAAGCAGCGTGCGCGAATGTTGGCAAAGTGCCCGGTCACTACATCGCGCTCAACGGGGGCAAAGCTCAGCCACTCGTGCTCGGTACCGTCCTGCTTCATCTGCTCGCGAATAGCGGCAGCGACCACATCGCGCGGCTGAAGCTCGTCGGTAAAGCGCTCACCGGCGGCATTGAGCAGAATCGCGCCCTCGCCGCGGCAGCTCTCGCTGATCAGGAACGTGCGGCCTGGCTGCGGCGAGAACAGACCCGTGGGGTGAATCTGCACGTAGTCCAGGTGCTCCATCTTAATGCCATGCTCCTGAGCGATGTAGCAGGCATCGCCCGTGAGCTGCGGATAGTTGGTCGAGTGGTCGTATACGCCGCCGATGCCGCCCGTTGCCCACAGCGTGTGACGGGCGCGGATCTTAAACGGCTCGCCGGCATGCGCGCCCTCGGCGGCATTTACCAGCTCGTCGGCGGGACGAACCGAGTTGTCCTCGTCCACGGGAACGGCGACGACACCGGCACACACCGTGGCGCCGTCACGCTCGCCCGTCAGGATGTCGGTCATGGCCACGTGCTCCAAAATCTGCACGTTATCCAGTTTGCGAACGGCTTGGAGCAGCTTGGTCGTGATCTCCTTGCCCGTAATGTCGGCATGGAAGGCAATGCGGGGGCGGCTGTGCGCGCCCTCGCGGGTAAAGTCGAGGCTGCCGTCGGCCTTGCGCTCAAAGTCCACGCCCATCGCCAGCAGGTCGTTGATGACCGAGCGGCTCGAACGGATCATGATGTCGACGCTCTCGCGGCGGTTCTCGTAGTGGCCGGCGTGCATGGTGTCCTCAAAGAAGGCATCGTAGTCCGAGCCCTCGGGCAGCACGCAAATGCCGCCCTGCGCGAGCATCGAATCGCACTCGTCGACAGCGCCCTTGGAGAGCATGATCACGCGCATGCTCGTCGGCAGGTTGAGGGCCGCGTACAGACCCGCCACGCCGCAGCCGGCAATAACGACGTCGCACTCCATATCGGGGTATTGCTTGGTTTCCACAGGAATCCTCTCCCTTGAATGTGACATAAGGGACCGTCCCTCATGCCGCATTGTTCTAGCACGCTGCGTACTCGAGCATGCGGTCGAGCGTGAGCTTGGCCTGATCGGCGGCCTCGTCCGACACGCCAATCTGCACCTCGCCCTCGCCCGTCTCCAGGCAGCGCACGAGCTTTTCGAGCGTGATGAGATCCATGTTGACGCAGGTGGGCTGCACCGCGGGGAAGTGGAACTTCTTGCCGGTGCCCTGGCAGCGGCGCTCGAGCTCGTAGAGCACGCCACGGACCGTCACGATAATGAACTCGCTCGCGTCGGACTCCTCGGCGTACTTGATGATGCCGGCGGTGGAGCCGATGTAGTCGGCCTCGGCCAAGACGTCGGCCTTGCACTCAGGATGCGCCAGCACGAGCGCGTCGGGGTGGGCCTCCGTCGCGTCGACAATCTGCTCGACGGTGATGATGTGATGGCGCGGGCAGTAGCCGTTGTTGAGAATGACGTGCTTTTGCGGCACCTGCTCGGCTACGAAGCGGCCGAGGTTTTGGTCGGGAATGAACAGGATATGCTGCTGCGGCAGCTCGGACACGATCTTGACGGCGTTGGAGCTGGTGACGCACACGTCGCTCCAGCTCTTGATCTCGACCGTGGAGTTGACGTAGCAGACCACGGCCAGGTCGTCGCCGTACTCGGCGCGCGCCGCGTCGACCGTCTCGCGCTTGACCATATGAGCCATGGGGCAGTCCGCGCCCGGCTCGGGCAGCAGCACGGTCTTGGTGGGGTTGAGCAGCTTGGCGCTCTCGCCCATAAACTCCACGCCGCACAGCACGATGGTCTGCTGCGGCAGGCTCTTGGCGAGCTTAGCCAGGTAGAAGCTGTCGCCGACGTAATCGGCCACAGCCTGGACCTCGGGTGCCACGTAATAGTGTGCCAGGATCACCGCGTCGCGTTGGGTTTTAAGTTGCTGAATGGCCTCGACGAGCTCTGCGGGCACCAATGCCGCGCGCTCCGTTGCCGTCGTTGCCGATGCCAGGCCGGCCGCGATATCGCGTGCAAGCTCCGATGCATCCATGTTCGCGCTCTGTGCCATCAAGGCCCCTCTCTTTTGGCGAATCTTGGGGCTTTAGTATGACACCTAGGTTTACAGCTGACAAGACAGCTGTAAACCTAGGTGTAAAGTTGAAATAAAGATTCAATCATGCGGCAGGTCCATTTTCGAACTGGCAAGCTGAGGATAGCCGAGCTCTCGATAGCGCAGGAGGCATCTTTCGCCACCGCAATACCGCTCGGCGCGAGTTGCGCACCATGAGGCACGAACGGGCGCTCCCCCGCGAGCGGCACGCGCCCAATGTGGCAAAATCGAACTACTAAGGGGCCCGAATGCTCAAGATTATTGCCTGCGACGATGACGTCGCTTTTCTAGATAGACTGCACCGGATGATCGACCGTTGGTCGACCGAGACGGGCACGGCGGTCGATGTTGCACTCGTCACGCGCGGCGAGGATCTGCTGGCACGCCATGCCGCATCGCGCGCCGACATTATCATGCTCGACATGATCATGCCGCTCGTCAACGGCATGGACACCGCCCGCGAGCTGCGCCAATCCGATACCGCCGTGCGCTTGGTATTTCTGACCTCATCGCCCGAGTTCGCGCTTGAGTCCTACGAGGTCCGCGCCTTCGACTACCTGCTCAAACCCGTGACCTACGAGCGCGTGGCGCAACTGCTCGACGAGCTGTCGAGCCTGCGTCCGGCAACGATCGACGAACTCGTCATCAAGACGTCCTTTGGCTACCATGCCCTGCGCCTATCCGATATCGAATATGCCGAGGCTCGCAACAAGCACGTGGTCTTCCACCTGCGCGATGGCCGCGATATCGAGGCGCTCGAGCCGTTCCGCAGCATCGAGGACCGGCTGGCCCAAAACGCGACCTTCTTTAAGTGCCACCGCAGCTACCAGGTCAATCTGCGCAACATCGACCACTTTAACCGCACGGAAATCGTCATGCGCTCGGGCGTGTGCATACCGCTCGCGCGCAGCTGCAAGCAGGGATTCCAAGACGCCTACTTTGCGGTGCGGTTCGAGGGCGGGAGACGCTGATGCTTTCCTCGGCAGAACTGGTACTTTGGGCAATCCACCATGCGACGACGTTGCTCTTTGGCGTCTTTGCCTCGGCGGCGCTGTGCGGTGTCGAGATCAACGGCCGCCATTCGCTCGAGCTGGTGGGGGTCGGCGCCGTAACCGGATGTGCATTCGGCCTCGCCAATGCCGTCGGCGGCGAGCTTTTCGCCCGACAGGTCTATCCGCTCGTCGTGCATCTGCCGCTTGTCGTCTACCTGTGCGTACGCTATCGCCTGAGTCCGCTGCTCGCCATCCTGGGCGTTACCAGTGCCTACCTGAGCTGCCAGTTCAGCAATTGGATGGGCATCGCCGCATTTGCCGCAACCGATTCTCAGATCGCGTACTATCTGGCGCGCATCGCGACCACACTCGCCGTCTTTGCCGTCCTGTTGCATTGGGCCGGCGACATCGGTCCACGCTTGGCGATTAAAAGCACCACCGAGCTGGGCATCCTTTTAATCCTGCCGCTCGTCTATTACGTCTTTGACTATGCCACCAACGTCTACACCACGCTGTTCCACTCGGGCTCGGTGGTAACGGTTGAGTTTTTGGCATTTGCGCTCTGTGCCTTCTATCTTATGTTTCTTGCCGTTTACCTGCGCGAATACGAAGAAAAGGAAACCGCCGAGCGAGAGCGCTGGATGCTCGAAACCCGCGACAGCGCCGCCATCAAAGAGCTCGAGGCTTGGCGTCAATCTGGGCGCGAGCTGTCGATTCTTCGCCACGATATGCGCCACTTCCTACGCGGCCTGGCCGCTTTAATTGAGGAGGGCCACACCGACGAGGCGCTCAAACGCATCGATGAACTCTGCGAAGCCGGCGATCGCACCGCCGTACGCCGCTTCTGCGCCAACGAGACCGTAAACATCGCGCTTTCGTCATTTAACTCGGATATCAATAGAAACGGCATTACCGCCAACCTGCGCGCCGCCGTACCCGAAACCATCCACGTAGGTGACGCCGACCTGTTTAGCGTGCTCTCAAATGCCTTGGAAAACGCTATCACCGCTGCAAGCGCCGCACCCCAAGGAAAGCGATTCGTCGACTTTGACCTGCGATTAGAGGACGGCCAGCTGCTGCTGTTAGTTTCCAACACGTTTGACCGCGCGCCGCGCATGGTCGACGGCATGCCCGTAGCCGGGCACACCGGACACGGCTTTGGAACCAAGAGCATTAAGCTTGCCGTCGAACGCATGAATGGTAACTGCCAGTTCCGCATTAACGGCGATCGGTTTGAGCTGCGCGCTGTGATGTAGAAGTGCGGCGCCGATCTCGAGGCGTGCCTTGCCCGCCAGGCAATCGCTCGCCGGCGCCAATCCGCTACAGCGGAGCGGTCGCCGGAGTCAGCTGCTTGATATAGGCCCACATGCGCTGCTTAGCGGCCTTGTCGGTGAGTGCCGCCTCAAAGCCGTCGAGCGCGAGCACGCGGCGGCCCTGCACATGGGCGACCAGGCCGGGCTTGAGCATGGCGGTGTCGAAGTCATCGATCGCCACGAGCATATCGGCGTAGGTCTCGCGCATGGCATCGGCCGCGTTGTTGTCGAGCAGTAGCACCGCCTCGGGGTCCAAGGCCTCGAGCGCCTCGCGGAACAGCTCGCACGGCAGAGTCTCGCCCACCGCGACCGCTCCGTCACCCACGCCGGCGACGCTTGCCAGCACGCAAAAATCCTCGGGCGCGTAGCCGATGGCCCCAAGCGCCTTGCGCAACGCCGCGCCATCCGGGCCGGCGGCAAGCTCGCCACCCGAACGCTCGGCCTCGTCCAAATCGCCTTTGACCAGCACGATCGGCGAGCACGCGTTGCCCGCGATACGCACGCCACGGACCGCAAGCGATGTGAGCTCCTGCTCGGCCGCCTGGGCGATGGCTTCTTTTTTCTGGCTTTGTGACGTGGACATGCGCTCTCCAATCGTTTGCGTGCCCACCATTATATAAAAGAGCTGCCCGCGAGTGGTTGCTTTGCGGGCGGCTGGGTATAAGCACGGTCGTACTGAGTTTTACGCGGCTGAGCCGCGTCACATTATGGAGGTCACCATGGCTGACATTAAGCAGATTACCCCCGAGAACTTCGATTCCGTCGTTAACGACAGCCTGCCCGTGCTGGTCGATTTTTGGGCACCGTGGTGCGGTCCCTGCCGCTCCCTCTCGCCCATCGTTGACGAGGTTGCCGATGAGCTGGCGGGCAAGCTTGCCGTTGCCAAATGCAACGTCGACGACAACCAGGACCTGGCCATGAAGTATGGCGTCATGAGCATCCCCACGCTGATTGTGTTTAAGAACGGCGAGGAGATTGACCGCTCGGTTGGCGCTCTGCCCAAGACGAGGCTGCAGGCGCTGCTGGAGAAGCATCTGTAATACGCTTGTTACTTACCCGCCGTCCATGAGCGCTTTTGCACCGCTCGCCGGACTTCTGGATGCACCGAGTGCAACCACGGATAGTATGGTAGTCACAAACAGCCCCCAGTGAACGGGTGCGGGTCGCACAGACTCGTACCCGTTTTCTTATGCAGCTGCGCGCAGAGCGGGCGTAGTAAAATCTGAACCACTGAACTGCCCCATACAAAAGGAGATTTTCCATGCATGATGTTGGAATGAACATGAGCCAGCTTGCCATGAGCGTCAAACAGGTCAACGACACCATCGAGCTCGCTCATGAGTGGAGCCATCAGCTGCTGCATGCGACCGAGAATTTTGACATGGAGCGCATCGGCGCCAAGCTCGAGGCCGCCATGGCCGCGCTGCACGAGGCGCATGACGCGCTCGAGGGCTACGAGGAAGCCATCGAGGCCGACCACAACTCCGTCGGCTCCGTGAAGCTGGTGTAACGTGGCCGAACATGAGCACGGCTGCGGGTACGAGCACGAGCATCCGCACGGGGCGGATGGTGACGCAGGCTGCCACTGTAGTGGCTCCGGCTCCGAGCTGGTCCGCTTTTCGGTTACCGCACCGGACGACCTGCTGCGCCGTTTTGACGAACAGATCGCGCGCCGCGGCGACGTGGCCAACCGCTCCGAGGCCGTGCGCGACCTGATTCGCGCCTCGATCGCCAAGGAGCAGATGCGCACGCCCGATGAGCATGTTATCGGGTCGCTCACCATGATCTACGACCACCATACCGGCGACCTGACGCGCCGTCTGGACGAAGTGCAGCACGACTACACCGACGAGATCGTATCGACCATGCACGTGCATCTGGATCACCACAACTGCTTGGAGATTCTGGCGCTCAAGGGTCGCGGCGAACGTGTCTACGAGCTGGCTGACCGTCTGCTGGGCCTGCGCGGCGTTAAGCACGGCGAGCTCACGTGCGCCGCCACCAAGCAGAGCCTGGGGCTGTAGCGGGATTTCCCGCAGCGCACCTGCCAAAAAGGGACAGGTTTGTTTTGGCAGGTTTAGCGTTTTACCTACCAAAACAAACCTGTCCTTTTTTGGTCGGTTTTGATGAGGGGTGTCGCATGCGGCATGTGCATATTCATGTGACGGGCATTGTGCAGGGCGTTGGCATGCGGCCGTTTGTGTATCGCGAGGCCATTGCGTATGGCATTTGCGGATGGGTGCTCAATGCGGGCGACGGCGTGCATATCGAGGCACACGCTCCGGCCGATGCGCTCGATGCTTTTGTTGCCGCGCTTTCTGAGCATGCGCCTGCGGCAGCCCGCGTAGAGCGAGTCGATATTGCGGATTTGGAGCCTGGCGGTTGGAGCACTGCCGATGAGCAGGGCTTTCACATTGTGGCGTCGCAGGACCAGACCGCGCACACCACACTTGTCTCGCCCGATATCGCCACCTGCAACGATTGCTTGCGCGAATTGTTCGATCCCGCCGACCGACGCTATCACTACCCCTTTATCAACTGCACTAACTGCGGGCCACGCTTTACCATCATCCGATCGTTGCCTTATGACCGAGCGGCCACGTCGATGGATTGTTTTCCCATGTGTCCCAAGTGCGCTGCGGAGTATGTCGACCCACTCGACCGGCGTTTTCACGCGCAGCCCGATGCCTGCTTTGATTGCGGGCCGCATATTACGTGGCGCGAGGCTGTAAACGGCATGCGTGCGGGAATTCGTCCGCGACACCGGCCGTCGGCACCACACGCGAGGCCAGCGACGCTATCATCGAGCGCTGCGTCGAGCTGCTGGCAGGCGGCGGCATCGTCGCCATCAAGGGTCTGGGCGGATTCCACCTTGCCTGCGATGCCAGCAACAAACAAGCAGTGCGCGAGTTGCGTCGTCGCAAGCGTCGCAGCAACAAGCCGCTTGCCGTTATGGTGCGCGACCTTGCCGACGCCGAGCGCCTGTGTCATATCGATGGCGTTGAGCGCGAGCTTCTCGCCGGCAGCATCCGCCCCATCGTGCTGCTGCGCCGGCGCACTGTTGGCGAGGGCAACGGCGATTCTCCCGACGCCCTCGTACTCGCGCCGTCCGTCGCGCACAACCTGCCCGAGCTCGGCGTTATGCTCCCCTACACCCCGCTTCAGCATCTGTTGCTTGCCGCGGCAGAAGCCCGCGATATGCACGCGCTCGTCATGACCAGCGGCAACCTGAGCGAAGAGCCCATCGAGACCGATGACGATCTTGCCCGGGAACACCTCGTTGCCGCCGGCATCGCCGACGCGTTGCTCGGTAACGACCGCGCAATCCTCTCGCGCTACGACGACTCTGTAGTGCGCGTGGTCGACGGCGCCGTTATGCCCGTGCGCCGCGCTCGCGGATATGCACCTCAGCCGCTGCCGTTGCCGGCGCTCGACGGCGCTCCGTCCTGCGTGCTCGCCTGCGGGCCACAACAAAAGGCCACGATTGCGCTCACGCGTGAAGGGACGAACGGCGAGGCAACCTGTTTTGTGTCGCAGCATATCGGCGATGTTGAAAACGGCGGGACCTTCGATGCCTGGAACGCTGCGCGCACGCGCTTGGAAGATCTCTTTGACTTGGCGCCCACTGCCCTAGCCTGCGACTTGCATTCGAGTTATCTTTCGAGCCAATGGGCCCGCGAACAGGCACGGGAGTACAACCTGCCGCTTATCGAAGTTCAGCACCATCATGCACATATCGCGAGCGTGATAGCCGAAATCATCGCCGCGGGCCGGCTTACAACCGACGCGCGTGTCCTTGGCATCGCCTTTGACGGCACCGGCGCCGGCACCGATGGGACCATTTGGGGCGGCGAGCTTCTTGTTGCCAGCCTTGGCGGCTTTGAGCGCGTCGCGCATTTGCGCACCTGGGCGCTCCCCGGTGGGGCGGCCTCCGTGCGCGACGCCCGCCGCAACGCCTTTGCCCTGCTCAGTGAGCTCGGCCTGCTCGAGCACCCAGGTACCGCTCGGCTTTTGGACAGCCTCGGCGAGCAAACGCGCAGCGTGACAGCCACCATGATCGAGCGCGGCATCAACAGCCCGCGTACCAGCAGCATGGGGCGTCTCTTTGATGCCGCGGCAGCAATTCTGGGCATCTGCGACAAGGCAACCTACGAGGGCGAACCCGCCATCGAGCTTGAGGCTGCCGCCTGGCGCGCGCTCAGCAGTGAAAGCGCCTGCCCCACCGGAAATATAGCGGGCTTTTCCGTAACCGAATCATCCCGTCCGGACGCCTGCCATGTTCTAAACTCCAGATCGCTTATTGAGGCGCTTTTGGAGGGAATCAGGGCCGGCGTACCCGCCGGCAGGCTCGCGCTCGACTTCCATATCGCCATCGCGCGCTCTTCGGCACGAATCGCACGCGAAATCTGTGCGCGCGAAGGCATCGATACCGTCGCGCTCTCGGGTGGCGTGTTCATGAACCGACTTTTGCTCCAGCTCCTCACCCGCGAGCTCAAAAGCATGGGTCTCACTGTCTTGGTTCCTCACTCCGTACCCGTCAACGACGGCTGCATCGCCTACGGTCAGGCGGCAGTCGCAAGCGCTCGTCTTGCGCAGATTGCATCACAGTAGCTCGCCCTCGCACGCCGCCGCGCCCAGCCGTCTCACAGGCGTAACGCGTTTGCCCGCGAACCCCGCGAGCGCTACCATCAACTGATGGATTATTGAGCGCCCGTCCAGCGCAAAGCGTATAAAAGGGGAACAATATGTGCCTTGCCGTTCCCGGTAAAGTAGTCAAACGCGACGACGACCTCAAGGCCACCGTCGACATGATGGGCATCGAGCGCCCCGTGTCGCTGCGACTCGTGCCGACGGCGCAGGTTGGCGACTATATTCTCGTACACGCCGGCTTTGGCATCCAGATTGTCGACGAGCAGGAAGCACAGGAAACGCTCGAGCTTGTTAATGCCATGTCCGAGCTGGTCGAAGAAGACCAGCTGACCACCAACCCGGCGGAGGCTTACTAGTGGCGCCCGAGCAGCCGGCGCGCTCCGGTATCGATTTCTCGGCATTCCGCGATTCCAAGCTGGCTCGCGAGCTCATCGAGCGCATTCATGAGCTTGTCGGCGACCGCACCATCAACCTTATGGAAGTCTGCGGCACGCATACCGTGAGCATCGGGCGCTATGGCTTTCGCTCCATTATGCCGGCCGGGCTCAAGCTGCTGAGCGGCCCGGGCTGCCCCGTCTGCGTCACCGCCAACCGCGACATCGACCACGCAATCGCGCTCGCCAACATAGACGGCGCCATCATCACCACCTTTGGCGACATGATGCGCGTGCCCGGATCATCCACCTCGCTCGCTGCGCAAAAGGCGGCGGGGCGCGATATCCGTATCGTCTATTCCCCGCTCGACGCGCTCGACATTGCCGAGCAAAACCCTGATCGCCCGGTCATTTTTATGGGCGTGGGCTTTGAGACTACGACGCCCACCATCGCCGCCGCCATCTTGGAGGCCGAGGCGCTCGGGCTTTTGAACTTCTCGGTCTATTGCGCCCACAAGGCCACGCCGCCGGCGTTGCGCGCCATCGCCAACGACCCCGAGACCACCATCGACGGCTTTATCCTGCCGGGCCACGTCGCCACCATCACGGGCTTGGCGCCCTTTAGCTTTTTGGTCGACGAATTCAATACCCCGGGCGTGGTCACGGGATTTGAACCGGTCGATATCCTGCAGGGCATCTGCATGCTGGTCCAGATGGTTGTCGAGGACAGGCCGGTGATTGACAACGCCTACCGCCGTGGCGTCAACGCAGACGGCAATCCCGTGGCGCGCCAGCTGGTCGAGCAGGTGTTTGAGCCGTGCGATACCACATGGCGCGGGCTGGGGCTGATTGCCAACTCGGGCCTTTCCATCCGCCCCGAGTTCTCGCGCTTTGATGCCCGCGCTCGCTTTGACGTGCCCGTTGAGGCGACGGTCGAGCCGCGCGGGTGCCGCTGCGGCGACGTGCTGCGCGGGGCCATTGCGCCGAGCAGCTGCCCGCTCTTTGGCCGCACCTGCACGCCCGAGCACCCCGTCGGCCCGTGCATGGTGAGCTCCGAGGGCAGCTGCGCGGCGTACTACCGCTACCGCGACTAGCCCGGGCACACCCGCACACCGGCACCACCCACGATTGGAGTTTTCGATATGTCCCATAGCGTTACCGATAGCACCGTCCTGCTGGGCCACGGCTCCGGCGGCCAGATGATGAAACGCATCATCGATGAGGTCTTTTTGGATGCCTTTGGGTCGCCCGAGCTGCTCGAAGGCAACGATGCCGGCGTCGCCGCGCTGCCCGCGAGCGGGCGCATCGCCATGTCGACCGACAGCTTTGTAGTCTCGCCGCAGTTCTTCCCCGGTGGCAACATCGGCCGCCTCGCCGTGTGCGGAACCGTCAACGACGTCGCGACCTCGGGCGCCAACGTGCGCTACCTGTCGTGCGGCTTCATCCTCGAAGAGGGCTATCCCATGGACAAGCTGCGTCAGATCGTGCAGACCATGGCCGAGACGGCGCGCGAGGCGGGCGTGTCCATAATCACCGGCGACACCAAGGTGGTCGAGCGTGGCGGTGCCGACGGCGTCTACATCAATACCGCCGGCGTGGGCGAGGTACCCGCGGGCGTGGCGCTCAGTGGCGCAAACTGCCGCCCCGGCGACGTCATTCTGGTGTCGGGCACACTGGGCGACCACGGTATCGCCATCATGAGCCAACGCGAGGGCCTGGCGTTTTCGAGCACGATCGAAAGCGACGCCGCGCCGCTCAACCACCTGATTGCCGATGTGCTTGCCGCAGCACCCGACACGCGCTGCTTTCGCGACCCCACGCGCGGTGGCTTGGCGTCCACACTCAACGAGTTTGCCCAGGCCAGCGTCATTGCCATGGAGATCGACGAGAATGCTGTGCCCGTGCGTCCCGATGTGCAGGCGGCTTGCGAGATGCTCGGCTATGACGTGCTGCAGGTGGCAAATGAGGGCAAGATGGTTGCCGTCGTGCCGGCCGAGCAAGCCGATGCCGCGCTGAGCGCCATGCGCGCCGCCCGCTACGGCGAGAATGCCGCCATCATCGGTCGCGTGCTGCCACTTGCCGAGGGCGCCCATCCCGCCGTGCGCGTGCGCACCGGCTGGGGCTCGACCCGCATCCTCGACATGCTCGTGGGAGAACAGCTGCCGAGGATTTGCTAACGACAAAGGCTCAGGGCTATTAAAGATATTCAGATTCCAAACATGCCCGGCACGCATGCCCAGTATCATGGGGTGCGTTTTACAACTCAAGCGGCAGGAGCACCCATGGCAGCAGCTTTTTCCCATGTGATCTTTGACCTGGACGGCACCATTCTCAACACGCTCGAGGACCTGGCGGCCGCCGGCAACCATACCTGCGAGGCGCACGGCTGGCCCACGTTTGCCGTTGACGAGTACCGCTACAAGGTGGGAAACGGCATGCTCAAGCTGGTTGAGCGCTTTATGCCCGCCGAGTACGCAGGCGACGGCCGCATGTTTGAGCAGACGCTTGCCGAGTTTAGGGCTTACTACGGCGAGCACAAGGAAGACCACACCGCTCCCTATGCCGGCACGATCGAGATGCTCGACCGCTTGCGCGCCGCGGGCGTTCAGCTTGCCGTGCTCACTAACAAGGACCACGTCTCGGCGGCTTCGCTTATCGAAAAGTATTTTGGTTCCAAGCGCTTTGCGCTGGTGCAGGGCCGTGTCGATGCGTTTCCGCCCAAGCCCGAAGCACCCGTCACGCTGCATGTGATGGAAGAGCTAGGCGCCGACCCGGCGACCACGCTCTACGTAGGCGATTCCAATGTCGATATCCTGACCGGCCACAACGCCGGCCTTAAGAGTGCGGGCGTCAGCTGGGGTTTCCGCGGCCGCGCAGAGCTGGAAGCCGCCGGCGCCGACTACGTGGTGGACACCCAGGACGAGCTCGCAGCGCTGATCCTGGGCGAGTAACGAGCGACACTGCTTAACGCAGCTGCGACAATTCTTCCGCGCAGAAAGCGCATCCCGTTTTGGAGCTCCGGAATGGGATGCGCTTTCCGTTTGAGGCACATCAGGGAAACCGCATCCCGTTTCAGAGCAATATTCCGGGTCGCACTTTCCGCAACCCACCCCATCCGGAAAATGCGACCCACTATTCGGCCAAAAACCGGGTCGCGGTTTCCCAAGCACTCGATGCAACGCTGGCACAAGGAGTGTCCCCAACTGCCGGCAGAAAAGGAACGTCCCCAACTGCCGCCTTCCCAATGACTACTTCAGCGATGGCAACGTCGCAGGTAAAAGTGCTACTTTAAGCCAACCAAGGCAACGCCGATGCCTTGGCAACGACAGCGAAAGCCCGCCAGAGCGAGCAAGGTGCCTTGAAACAAGGCGGCATTGACCTTTTGGTCATGCCGCCGAAGTTGAAAGGCAGATTGCCGCTCTGGCGGGCTTGCAGCGTCGAGCAGTTACGGCGTTTGGTAAAACGCCGTAACGAACTACCGCGTAACCCTCTAGCTCAGCATTGCATCCATCATCTCGGAGTTGACGGAGTCGTCGGCAGACCACTCGCCATCGTCGTTGCAGGTGTACTTGAAGATAACCGTGGTCTTCCTGGGCTCGGTGGCCTTGGTCACATCGACCATAACCTGACCGGCCATCTTGTACAGCTCGTCATCGGAAGGAACCGTGTCAAGCGCAGCAACCTTCTCCTGATACTGGGTGGAGAAGTCCTCGACGATCTTGTTCATAGATTTGCATGTAATAGAGACCTCGGCGGTCGCGACACCCTTGTCCTCGTCGACCGTCACGTCGCCGATCTTGTAGTCAAAGCCCTCAAGATAGGTCTTGGCGTACTCCTTGGGATCGATACCCAGCTGCTCGAACTCGTCGCCCGAAGCCTCCTCCAGACCAGAGAGGAAGTCGTCGCCACCGTTCTTGACCTCGTCAAACTGCGTCGTAAGATCCTCGGTGATGAGCTCCTCAACCGAAGGACCTCCACAGCCGGAAAGCACGACCACGCATGCAACCAAGACGGCCATGAGGGGCGCAAGCAGCAGCTTCTTTTTCATGTTGTTCCTCCCAATGAGCGGCACCGCGCTTCCCGGACGCGGCACACGTTGTAATAAGTAAGCCCATACTATCCACTTATGAACACCCTCGGCAACGCGAAGGCGTGGTCGGTTCGTTTTAGCGTCCGAACGGTTTGCAAGCCCGCCCAACGTGCAATAAAACGCTTCCCCACGGTGCAATAAAAAAGGTGGCCGGAAAACTCGACCACCCTTGCACATCCTTTGGACGCCGCAGTTTACTTGCGGACGACCTTGACGATGGCGTCACCGGCGGCGACGGCGGACTCTGCCTCAACGGTGAGCTCGACATCGGCAAACTCGGCGGTGTTGGACACGGCCACGACGACGCAGTCCTTGTAACCGGCAGCGGCGATCTTGGCGCGGTCGATCTTGAGTATGGGCTGGCCAGCCTTCACGACGTCGTCAGCCTTGACGAAGCCCTCGAAGCCGTCACCGTTCATGTTGACGGTATCGACGCCAACGTGCACCAGAACCTCGATGCCGCTATCGGACTGCAGACCCACGGCGTGACCCATGGTGACGGTCACCTTACCGTCGCAGGGAGCGTAGACCAGATCGTCCTCGGGCCACACGGCACAGCCCTTGCCCAGAACCTCGCCACCAAAGACGGGATCGGGCACGTCGGCCATCTTGATGACCTTGCCCTTGACGGGCGAGCACAGCACGTCGGCGCCAGCAGAAGCAGAGATGGAGGCCGGAGCAGCGGCAGCCGCGGGCTCGGCCTTCTTCTTGAACATGTCAAACAGACCCATACGTTTTCTCCTCTTGATTAAGCGCAACGTTGTGCGCATGCCTACGGTAATTATAGTGCCAAATGGTTCAAATGCTAAGGTGGGGACTCGAATCGCGAGCCCTTCCCGGTAGTGCTCGTGGGACGAGCACCTCCTTTGCATCGCGGGTCGATAAGCCGAGTATCGTCTGCGCACGGGACGGGCAGAAGCGGGCGTACCAAACCCGATACTTCTTTTCGCTCTCGAGTCCTGCCGCCGCCCCGTCCCTGACACTTCCTGATACCGACCGAAACGTGCCAGAATAAGCCTGTCCCCTTTTAGCCGGTTTAGCGAATGCGGGAGTTCGCATGGATATCAAACGCAAGATTACCGAGGCGCGGGGCCTCACCCCCACCGAGCAACAACTCGGCATTGCAGCCCTTGCCATCGGCGAGGACATCCGCGGGCTTTCTATTAAGGAATTTGCCGCGCGCACCAACGTTTCTGTTGCGAGCGTGCACCGTTTTTGCAAAAAGCTCGGCCTCGAGGGATTCAAAGATCTCAAGGTCGAGCTCATCCGCCTGGCGACCGAGGCAGGAAACCGCCGCGACGTGGACATCAACTTTCCCTTCGACGCTACGTCCACCCCTGCGCAGGTCATGGAGCGCATGGAGGGGCTCTACCAGACCACGCTGGCCGAAACGCAGGAGCTGCTCGACCCCACGCAACTTGACCATGCCGCCAAGCTCATCGCGAACGCCCGACAGGTCGACATCTACACGGGCTCGCACAACCTCTATCCAGCGGGAATGTTCCGCGACCGCCTGCTCTCGGCCGGCAAGAGCGCCACATGCTACGGCAACATCGAGGCACAGGTGCGCACGGCGCTTACCTCGGATTCAGACCGCGCGGCGATCGTTATCTCCTACAGCGGCCTTGCGCCCAACCTCAAGGAAATCTTGCCGATCCTCAGCAGCCGGAACGTCCCAGTCATCGTCATCGGCACGCCCTACTGCGCGCGCATTCACCCCGGCTTTGCCGCCTACCTTACGGTGAGCGATCACGAGAGCATGACGCATCGTATCACGCAGTTCGCAAGCCACATCGCCGTGCAATACGTACTCGATTCGCTCTACAGCAGCTACTTCGCCAAAGACTACGCCCACTGCTCCGAATTCCTGGAGCGCTCGTTCCCCCACACCCGCCTCCCGGGACTCAAGTAGTCATTTAAGAACATCCCCAATGACTAACGGCCGACCTAATAACAACTTCTCGTCATTAGGTCGGCCGTTTCAACTCTAATAACTATTTATTCCGGAAACTCGTTATTAGAATCTGACACAGGAGGCCAGGCTCACGTGTGGCACCATGGCGAAAAGCAGCTTGCCCCTGCGCTAACCGAATGAGCGTGGATTTTCGGACGTCTATCTAACGAGCGCGGATAATCTCCCACTTTGAGCCCGCACACAGGCCAAAAACGGGAGATTATCCACGCTCATTCCTGAGTAGTCATTTATGAACGTCCCCAATGACTAGTCCGGCAACGCCGATGTTTCGGCAACGACAGCGAGCGAGCCGCATTCGGAGCAAGACGACGCCGCAGGTAGAGAACGGACAGCGAGCGGGTCGCATTTGAGACAAGGTGACGTGAAACGAAAGGGCGCTGACCTTCTGGTCGCGCCCTTGAAGTTGAACGTCAGATTGTCCAAATGCGGCCCGCACAGCGTCGACCGGTCCGCCGTTCGGCAGAACGGCGGAACCTACTTGACTCCGTACTGCTCGTAGTAGGCGTCGATGGCGGTCTTGAGCTCGTCGTCGATGACAACTTTGCCGTCGATCTCGTGGTTGTAGAGGGTCTCGACGACCTCAGCCATGGAGACGATGCTCGCGACGGGGAAACCGTACTTGGCCTCGATCTCCTTCTGCGCGGTGGTCACACCGCCCTTGCCGACCTCCATGCGGTTGAGGGACACGATCAGGCCCTTGATCTCGACATCGGCAGCAGCCTTGACCTTGGGATAGGTCTCGTCGATGGACTTGCCGCTGGTGGTAACGTCCTCGACCATGACCACACGGTCGCCGTCCTTGGGCTCATAACCCAGCAGGTTGCCCTTATCGGCACCGTGGTCCTTGGCCTCCTTGCGGTCGCAGCAGTACTTGACCTCCTTGCCGTACAGCTCGTGGTAGGCAATTGCGGTCACGACGGCCAGCGGAATACCCTTGTAGGCCGGTCCAAACAGCACATCAAAGTCGTCGCCAAAGTTATCGTGGATGGCCTGGGCGTAATACTCGCCCAGCTTCTTGAGCTGATAGCCCGTCACGTAAGCGCCGGCGTTCATAAAGAACGGGGACTGACGGCCGCTCTTGAGCGTAAAGCTGCCGAACTTAAGGACGTCGGACTCGACCATAAACTTGATGAACTCTTGCTTGTAAGCCTCCATGCGGGCTCCTCTCGTAATCGCGTACGTGCCTTCCAGTTTAGCGCAGGCGAAGCGTCGATGCGGGCGCGCTTTGGGGCCACGGCATTCTGTAAAGGCTTTGTCAGGGGGAATGGTTTTCCGAACAATGGGGTTGACATGTCAAACCCCCTCATCAAGAATACGGGCGGATTAAAAAGGGGTACGAGATACCCAAAGCGCGCTGCGCTCAGCCTTTAGGAGGTGTGCCATGGAAGGCAGTCCTAGTCGAAAAACCTGCATGTCGCCCTCGGCACGCCGCGAGGACTCCGCACACGCATAAACGCCACCGGCAGATCGCCAAAACCACCGCAAAGGCGCGCTGCACCCTTTGTGGGCTCAAGAGCTTGACGTGAGCGACATCTAGGTTTTTTGAAGCAAATACGACACGTACGCTAACTCCCCTCAACAAGGAGGACCCTATGCTGATGCTCAAAACCGTCACGGTACTCGAAGCCATCTCCAAGCGCCGCCGCACGGCGCGCCCTGCCGCTCATACCGGCCTGTCCAAGAACACCATATTCGCCGCCACCCATAGTGCCGAGGACGCCCTCGTACTGCTTGACGCCACGGCAAACGGCCTCACCGTCGAGCAGGCAACTGAGCGCCTGAACGCCGTCGGCCCCAACACCATCGAGGCAACGACCAAAACGCTCGCCCGCCGCATCGCCGACGCGTTCATCGATCCCTTCGCCGGCATCCTCGCCGCGCTCGCGCTGGTCTCGCTCTACATCGACGTGCTCGCCGTACCCAAGCCGCAGCGCGACCCCTCCACGGTCATCGTCATCGGCATCATGCTGCTGGTATCGGGCGGCATGAAGTTTATCCAGGAAGCCCGTAGCGGCAATGCGGCAGAGGCCCTCAAGGACCTGGTCTCCAACACTTGCACCGCCCTGCGCGACGGCGAGCGCATCGAGATTCCCTTCGACGAGCTCGTCCCCGGCGATGTGATCCGCCTCTCTGCCGGCGATATGGTTCCAGCCGATGCCCGCATCATCACCGCGCGACCTGTTTGTGATCGAGTCCGCACTCACCGGCGAGAGCGAGGCCGTCGAGAAGACCACCGCCGTCACCGTCGTCGAGGGCGCCGACGGCTCCGCACTGCCACTCTCTGCCTGCAAGAACATCGTCTTTACCGGCACCTCCGTGCAAAACGGCGCCGCCATGGCGCTTGTCGTTGCCACCGGCTCGGACACCTACCTGGGCGGCATCGCCAAGATGCTCAACGGGCGCGACGAAAAAAGCGCGTTTGACCGCGGCGTCTCGAGCGTCTCCATGCTGCTGGTACGCCTGATGCTCGTTATGGCGCCGGCCGTCTTTGCCATCAACGCCGCCACCAAGGGCAACGTCATCGACGCGCTGCTGTTCGCCACGAGCGTGGCCGTGGGCATCACGCCGCAGATGCTTCCCGTCATCGTGACCACGAGCCTGTCGCAGGGCGCCAAGGACCTCGCCCGTCGCCAGGTTATCGTCAAGGAGCTGCCGGCGATTCAAAACCTCGGAGCGATGGACGTCCTGTGCTGCGACAAGACCGGCACCCTCACCGAAGACCGCATCGTGCTCGAGCGCTACCTCAACACCGATGGCAGCGAGGACGCGCGCGTGCTGCGCCATGCGTTTTTGAACGGCTTCTTCCAGACCGGCCTCAAAAATCTTATCGACCTGGCCGTAATCGACCGTGCCGATGTGACACCCTCGACCGTCGCACCCGATTCCATGCTGGGCCAGAGCCTGCGCGACCGCTACACCAAGGTCGACGAGGTTCCCTTCGATTTCTCGCGCCGTCGCCTGAGCGTAGTTGTCGCCGACGCCCAAGGCAAAACCCAGATGGTTACCAAGGGCGCTGCCGAGGAAATGCTCGAGATCTGCTCCTTTGTCGAGATCGATGGCATCGCTCAGCCGCTCACCGACGAGAAGCTCGCCCAGATTCGCAAGCAGATCGCCGGACTTAACGCCGAGGGCCTACGCGTAATTGCCGTGGCGCAGAAGACCAATCCGCGCTGCGTGGGCGAGTTTGGCATCGCCGACGAGTGCGACATGGTGCTGATGGGCTTTTTGGCCTTCCTCGATCCGCCCAAAGCAAGTGCCGCGGGCGCCGTCGCCACCCTCGAGGCCAAGGGCGTGGCGGTCAAGGTCCTAACCGGCGACAACGACCGCGTCGCCGCCACCGTCTGCGAGCAGATTGGTATCGATGCGAGCAACGTCTTGCTCGGCTCCGAGATCGATACGCTCGATGACGCCGAACTTGCCGAGCGCGCCGAGAAAACCCACCTCTTCGCCAAGCTCTCGCCGCTGCAGAAGGCGCGCCTGGTACGTGTCATGCGCGAGATGCTCGACCACACCGTGGGCTTTATGGGCGACGGCATCAACGACGCCGCCGCCATGCGTGCGAGCGATTGCGGCATCTCGGTCGATTCGGCCGTCGATATTGCCAAGGAATCCGCCGATATCATCTTGCTTCAGAAGGACCTGGGCGTGCTCGAGCGCGGCATCATCGAAGGCCGCCGCACTTACGGCAACCTGCTCAAGTACCTCAAGACCACGGTGAGCTCCAACTTTGGCAACGTGCTGTCCGTGACCGTCGCGAGCCTGTTCTTGCCGTTTTTGCCCATGAGCGCCCTGCAGCTGGTACTGCTGTCGCTGGTCTACGAGATCGTGTGCATCGCACTGCCGTGGGACACCGTCGATGACGCCTGGACTGCCCGCCCGCGTGCCTGGGACGCCGCATCCATCAAGGGCTTTATGCTCGAGCTGGGCCCCGTGAGCTCGCTGTTTGACATCGTGACCTTCGCCGCGCTCTTCTTTGTCGTGTGCCCCGCCGCCGTGGACGCAAGCTGGTCCGAGCTTGCCGCCGCGGGCGACGTCGCGGGTATGGCGACCTTTGCTGCGCTCTTCCAGAGCGGCTGGTTTGTCGAGTCCATGTGGTCGCAGACACTCGTGGTCCACATGTTGCGCTCCCCGCATCTGCCGAGCCCGCGCGACCACGCCGCGCCCGCATTGTGCGTTCTTACCGTGCTGGGCCTGGCGCTCGTCACCTGGCTGCCGGCAAGCCCCATCGCCGATGTGCTCGGCCTCATGCCGCTGCCCACGAGCTTTTTTGGGCTGCTCATTGGCATCGTTATCGCCTATATCGCGCTCACCCAGCTGGCAAAGTGCCGCTACATTGCCCGCCACGGCGAGCTGCTGTAGCAAGTAGACGGAAAACACCCTGCCAGCTGCCGTTGCCACTACCACAGCTGCCAACGCCGCTGCCGCTGCCTCTGCCGCCGCCGCAGTCTATCCCCCCAGCAGTTGCGGTGAAATAGTTCCTGTTTAAAGCCCCGTGACTTTAATTTAGGGACTATTCCACCGCAACTTATTGGGAGGTTAGCTAGTCCTTGGGTGTCCAGGACCAGAGGAAGTTGATAAGGGCCACACGCGAGGCGGTACCGGCCTTTTTGTTGATCGAGGAAATGTGGCGATAGAGCGTGGAGCGCGAAAGAAAGAGCGTTGTGGCGATGTCCTGAACGCTCTGGTCCGAAACGACCAAGACCTCAAGAATATCGCGCTCGCGCTCTGTAAGCCCAAAGGTGGCGACGAAGGCATCAAGGCGTTCATCGGACGTGAGCTCCGCTGCCTCCACGGGCTCGGGGTCGGAGCATGCGGGCGCAAGATCCCCACCAAGATCGTCGGTGGCAAGCGGCAGTCCGTCCCGCATCGCGGCATCATCGGCCCGTTGCCCCAACTGCCCCAGCAGCGTAATCGCAATGCCCACAAACATCACGAGCGCCGCACCGACCGCAGCCAGCACATTTTGACTCGAGATAATCGCCACTGCCGGCGCCGTCACGAACATCGAGCACACGTTGTTGACGACGCGACCCATGCACGGCCAAAAATATGACCAGCGCGCATAGAGCGAGACGGCGGCATATTTTGTGGTAAAGAACACCACGAAAAAGCCCAAGCCCAGATAAAAGATGATCGTGGCAGCAAGCTCGTTGCCGCCATTGCCATCGACGATGAGCACAAAGAACGAAAGCGTGGACAGTATGGCGGCACATGTCATGCCGATATTCATATACGAGCGGCCGTGCAGGTCAAATAGTGCGCCAGCGACCAACGAGCTCACGACAAGCAGCAGGCGCGGCCAATCGCCCAAATCGACGGCTCCGACAGCATGCAGGGTCGTGAAGCCCGCGTTGAGAGCGGCGAATACGCTGGAAAGATACGCCGTCGCCACGGTCAGGCGAACTACGGCGCGACGGAATGCCGCCTTTGCCTCGGGATCGTCATGCCACTTGGCGCCATATTCCAGAGCATCTACCGAAAGCCCGGCAGCACTGGGTTCAAAGTTGGGATCGGACTCGTCGCGCAGCTTGGCGCGTCGGGCACCGTGGAGCAACGCCACCTGCGCGATCGCACAGACGACCAGAACAGCCTGCTGAGGAATGCCGACAGGCACCACCATGTGGTTGAGAACCTGCACCAGAACGCCCATGGCGTAAGAAAGTGCGGCGGCGCGCGCCAAGCAGGGCGTTCGCGCAAAGCGCCTCGCAAAATTTGCATGAGCAGTCGATCCGCAGTAGCCCAGCGCGCAGCACGCCACCAAACCGCCGGTAATTACCACCTCAACCTGAACCGCCATAATCAACAGCAGCAATGCCGCCACCAGCAAAACGCCCGTGACGTCACTCGTCGCGTCAATGGCATGGGGACGGCGATAGTACAGAATGGGACGCACAAAAAAGCCAATCACGCTCGCGCCGATGACAAGGCTCTCATAAATAACGACCTCGTTCGGAGACACGAACTCGGCCATGCGCACATCAAAAAGATACTCGCACGCCAAAAACGTGAAGAAGAACAGCACCAGGCATATAATCTCCCGAATGCCCCGACGCAAATATGAGGTTGTGTCTCCCATGCCCCTCATGGTTAACCCCCAGCCGCTCAATTGTCTGGAAATCTATTTTAATAAAGAACCAGTCTCAATATCGAAGCCAGGCTCGAAATGTTGCCAATTCGACCCCAGCCGTCCACATCACGCCGCGATTTTGAGCCGCATGGACCAGAAGGGACGCGCGCGATCTCTAGCTCGGCCAGGAGTGTCCCCAACTACCACTCATTTAAGTACGTCCCCAATGAGTGGCCGAAGAGTGTCCCCGGCGTCCAATCAAAAAATGGGCCATGTGTCCCAGTTGTGGAGACTCGTTGAGCCGTCTGGGTATCGTGAAAGATCGCACACTCCCCCATCATCAAAAGTGACACACGCTACCAGTTGATGGGAGGCAGCCATGGGCTTCTTTGACAAGATGTTCGAGAAGAAAGAGTGCGCGATTTGCGGTACCGAGCTGGGACTTCTAGGTAAGACAAAAATCAATGAAGGCTACCTGTGCAAAGAGTGCGCCGGCAAGCTCTCCCCCTACTTTCACGGCTATCGCTCCAGCACCGCGGACGATATCCGTGAGCAACTCGCCTACCGCGAGGCCAACGCCGAGCGCCTGTCTTCGTTCAACCCCACGCGCACGCTTTCTGCCGGGCGCACCAATATTATGCTCGATGAGGACGCGGGCCTGCTGATCATCACTTCGCAGAGCCGCTGGCGCGACGCCAATCCCGACATCATCGAGTTCTCGCAGGTACTCGGCTGCGATATGGATATCGACGAGCAGCGCACCGAGATCTATCGCGAGACCAAGGACGGCGAGCGCGAGAGCTACGACCCGCCGCGTTACGACCTGGATTACGACTTTAACCTGACCATTCACGTCAACACGCCGTACTTCACCGAGATCAACCTGCGCGTGAACGACTCCACCATCGATCAGCGCGGCTCCATCGAATATCGCGAGGCCAAGCGCCAGGCAACCGAAGTCCGCGATGCGCTGGTGCAGCTGCGCCAGGAGACGCGCGACAGCGTCGTGGCCGCCAAGGCCCCCAAGACCGCGGTGACCTGCCCCTTCTGCGGAGCCACCACCATTCCCGATGCCAGTGGGCGCTGCGAATACTGCGGCGGCGCCATCGGCGCATAGCCTCCGGCAGCGAAAGGACCGATCATGGCCTTCGAGAGCGTCAACTATCAATGCCCCGCGTGCGGCGGCCCCCTTCACTTTGCCAGTGCCGAGCAAAAGCTCGTCTGCGACTACTGCGATTCTCGTTTTGAAGTCGAAGAAGTCGAGGCCCTCTATCGCGAGCGCCAGGACAAGGCAGATGCCAAAGCCGATGCGGCAGCCGCAACGCCCAAGCCTGCTGTCGACGATGCCGTGCAGGAGCTGGCCCAAAACGCCGGCTACATCTGCTCGTCGTGCGGCGCCGAGCTCGTGTCCGACGGCACCGTCGCCGTCACCACCTGCCCGTACTGCGGCAACTCCGCCGTGGCGCCCGGTCAGCTCTCTGGCGACTTCTCGCCCGACCTGGTGATTCCGTTTAAGCTCGGGCGCGACGATGTCACGACCGCACTCAAGGAACACTACAAGGGCAAGATCTTGCTGCCCAAGAGCTTTGTCACCGGCAACCACATCGACGAGGTCCAAGGTGTCTACGTACCGTTTTGGCTCTACGGCGCCCGCGTTGACGGCGAAGTGTACTTTGACGCGACCAACGAGACCGTGACCGAGGAATCCGACCGCACCGTCACGACCACCGACCACTACGATGCCTATCGCAAGGGCAATATCTCGTTTAAGCGCGTGCCCGTCGACGGATCGTCCAAGATGCCCGACGGCCACATGGACGCCATCGAGCCGTTTGACTACGACGCGCTGCGCCCGTTCTCGGTCGCATATATGCCCGGCTACATCGCCAACCGTTACGACGAGGACTGCGAGACCTGCAAGGCGCGCGCCGAGCGCCGCATGGAAGAAAGCACGATCTCGGCCCTGCGCGAGACCGTCGTCGACGAATACGACGATGCCACGGTCGAAAGCAAGCAGCTCGACTACACCTGGGAAGACAGCGACTACGCCCTGTTCCCCGTCTGGATGCTCTCCACCTCGTGGAACGGCAAGAGCTACCTGTTTGCCATGAACGGCCAGACCGGCCGCCTGGTCGGCGAGCTCCCCTGCTCCAAGCCCAAGCTCGCCATCGCCTCGGTGCTGTTCTTCGTGATCGGATTTATCCTCTCCCAGATTCTCTTTATGGGTGAGAACGCCTTCGATCCGGATTACCTCACCTTTGATATCGAGGGCATCCTCATCAACATCATCGCGCCGCTGATCATCGTGATTATCGGAGACGTGCTACTGGTAGGCCAGCTCAAGACGGCCAACGAAGCAACCCATGCCGATGAGTATTGTGGCGAGCTCGACCTGACCGAGAAGCACGACACCTTCAGCCACACCGAGACCACCGTTGTCATGAAAGACGACAAGGACGACTAAGCAATCCAACCAATACCGCCCGGCCTTTGACGAGAAAGGAAGATCACCATGGGACTCTTGAAAGCTGGATTGGGAGCTGCCGGCGGCGTCATGGCCGACCAGTGGAAGGAATTTATCTACTGCGAATCGATGCCTGCTGACGTCTTGGCCTGCAAGGGCAGCAAACGCACCGGTGGCCGCAGCTCCAACACGCGCGGCGAGGACAACGTCATCTCCAACGGCTCCGTCATCGCCGTCAACGACGGCCAGGGCATGCTCGTGGTGCAAAACGGCAAGATCATCGAAGTCGCGCTGGAGCCCGGCGAGTTCGTCTTCGATACCGGCAGCGAGCCGAGCGTCTTTAGCGGCAACCTGGGCGATTCCATCAAGGAGACCTTCGCCAATATCGGCAGCCGCTTTACCTTTGGCGGCGACGCGGGCAAGGACCAGCGTGTCTACTTCATCAACACCAAGGAGATCATCGGCAACAAGTACGGCACCGCCTCGCCCGTGCCCTTCCGCGTGGTCGATAACAACATCGGTCTGGACGTCGACATCTCCGTGCGCTGCAACGGCGAGTATTCGTACCGCATCACCAACCCGCTGCTGTTCTACACCAACGTATGCGGCAACGTGACCGATGGCTACACGCGCGACAAGATCGACAGCCAGCTTAAGTCCGAGCTGCTCACCGCCCTGCAGCCCGCCTTTGCCAAGATCTCGGAGATGGGCATCCGCTACAGTGCCATCCCCGGCCACACCACCGAGCTCGCCCGCGCGCTCAACGAGGTCCTCTCCGCCGACTGGCGCGACCTGCGCGGCGTCGAGATCGTGAGCTTTGGCGTCAACTCCATCGCCGCCTCGCAAGAAGACGAGCAGATGATCAAGGACCTGCAGAAAGCCGCGGTCATGCGCGATCCCACTATGGCGGCAGCCAACATTGCCAGCGCCCAGAGCGACGCAATGCGCGCGGCAGCCGCCAACCCCAACGGCGCGATGGCAGGCTTTATGGGCATGGGCATGGCAGGTGGCATGGGCGGCATGAACGCCAGCCAGCTGTTCGCCGCCGGCCAGGCACAGCAGCAGGCCGCCCCGCAGCCGGCTCCGGCACCCGCTCCCGCACCGGTTCCCGCCGCACCTGCGGCCGGCGCATGGACCTGCAGCTGCGGCGCCACCAACACCGGCAAGTTCTGCTCCGAGTGCGGCAGCCCCGCACCTGCCCCGGCGCCGGCCAAGTGGTTCTGCCCCAACTGCGGCAGCGAAAACGGCGGCAAGTTCTGCAGCAACTGCGGAACGCCCAGGCCCTAACCCCTCTATCTGGTAATTGGCGGGGAGGTCCGCCACCCCCGCATTTGCTTCTATGGGTTTCGTTCGATAAAGGAGGACACCATGAGGACAACGTTCAAAAAATCCGTACTCGCATTCCTGACATGCGTCCTGGCACTCGCCTTTGCCCTGACGGGCTGCAGCGGCGGCGGCAAAGACCCCAAGGCCAACTTCGTCGGCAGCTGGCAGTACTCGGGTGGAACCTTGGATGGCGAAGAGCTCACCGATGAGTACATGGATATGCTCAAGGAGTGGGGCCTCAACTGCGTCCTGATCCTCGACGAGGACGGCACAGGCGTCCTCGATATGTTCCTTGAGGTCGCCGACCTGAAATGGGAAGCCAAGGACGCCACCACCGTAACGATCACCGCCGAAGATGAGTCGCACGACCTGAAGCTCAAGGACGACAAGCTCGTCCTCGAGGTGGAAGGCGACAAGCTTATCTTTACGAAGTCCGACAAGGATCTGTCCGGTACGGTGAAGAAGGATCGCGAGAACGCCGAGAAGGAAGAAGAGATCGATGAGGCCGTCGAAGACGAAGATGTCCAGAGCGTCGAAATCTCCCCCGCCGTCACCGTCGCCGATGACGATCTGTGCACCATCACCATCACCGAGAAGTTCAAGGACGACTGGGGCGACATCGGCTTTGTCGTCAACATCACCAACAAGAGCGACAAGGACCTGACCTTCTACGCTCCTTCCGGCAAGACCAACGTCAACGGCACCATGAAGGAACCCTGGTTCTCGGCTCACCTGATGCCCGGCACCAACGCCACCGAGGAATTCACGTTCTCGAGCGGCGAGCTTGACAGCCTTGACGACCTCGTCAATACGACCATCGGCATCGACGCCTACCTGACCGATTCCTATGAGGACGTCGCCTCCTACACCGCGACCATCGCGTAGCGGCACGTAACATCAGCCGCGGATTGGCGGACACATCCGCGCACTTGCCAGGCGGGGCCGCAGGAGTTGATCCTGCGGCCCCGCCGCTTTATGCCGATGCGTAACGAGCGCTAGCGCTCCATGTTGGGAACGATGCTGCCCTCCGTTACTGCGCGCACGGCCAAGCGCATGATGTTGTCGTAGCCGGTCTTATTGAGAATCTCCGAGATGCGGCGTTTGATGGTGCCCTCGCTCATAAACAGCTCGGCCGCGATCTCGCGGCGGCTTTTACCCTCGCAGGCAAGGCGCAAGATCGACAGCTCGACATCGTCGAGGGCCGCCGTGCCCGAGAAGATGCTCTCGGGCGGCTTGGGAAACGTGCAGTAACCCGCCAGCGTGGAGCGCATCACGGCGAAAAGCTCGTCGATACCGACGTTCTTGTACACAAAGCTGTCGACGCCCGCCTCGCGTGCCTGGTCCACAAAGGTGATTTCGGGCATACCCGTCATGATAATGACGCGGCACTCGGGCAGTTGTTCTTTGATGCGCGCCGCCGCCACGATGCCGTTGGAATCGTGCTCGGTGCACACGTCCATCAGTATCATGTCCGGGCGCTCCTTAAGCACAACGTCCAAGGCATCCGAGGCGTCGGCGATCGCGGCAACAACCGTCATGTCGGGCTGGTCACCGACGGAGCGCGCGAGGCTCTCGCGCAAGATAGCCTGGTCTTCGACGATTAACACGCGAATCATGAACTACTCCTTTGGGCCGTGGCGCTGGAGGCGAGCGGGATGGACACCGTAAGCGTGAAGGGCGGGGCGGTGTGGACTTCCAGGCTGCCGCCCAGATTCTGTGCGACATGCCTCATACCTGGGATACCCGTTCCCTCGCGATACGATACGGGTGCAGGCGCGCCGTCGTTAGAAACGACCATCCGCGCGACAGCGCTGCCTTCCGACGTCTCCCGCCACAGGCGCACATGGACCCGATGGGCCTGTGCATGCTTGGTGGCATTGGTCGAGGCTTCGCGGATAATCTGCAGAAAGGCTGCGGCGACACGCGCGTCCTCAGGCAGCTCGCCCTCCACATCGATCTGCACGCTCACCAGGCCAAAGGCATGGACGATATCGCCCAGTTGCTCTGTCGGTTCGGTGTCGCCCCCACTGCGCAGATCGGCAGCGATTGAGCGCAGCAGCGGGTCGATCTGCTCGAGTGACTCGTCATCCAGGCGCCCCTCCTCCAGATAACGATGGAGGATGGACAGGCGCTGCCCGATCACGTCGTGCACGCGAGCGCGCATACGCAGATAGGCCGCATTGTCAGCAACTTTTTTGACTTCTTCGATCTGGGCTTGGAGCTCTTGGCCCGCAAGCTCAAGCAGGTGGTTGGCTTGCGCCAGGCGATCATGAGCATGCGCATACTCTGTTACATCCAGGCCGATAATGCGCTCAAAGAGGCGGCCCGAAACCATAACGTCATCGTGCACAAACAAGCGAATCTCGGCGGGAGAAACCTCGACCACCGCCCGCGCCTCACCAAAGCGGTCCAGATTAATCCGCACACGGTTCTGGCTGCTTTCGGGCATTTGCATGCTGAGTTTGCGCAGGTCGTTCCATGTGCCGCTCATATCGCCTAGGTCGGTGGGCATATGAAGTTCCACCAGGTTTCTGCGCATGCAGCGGTTCATGAGCAGCGGACGGCCCCTCGGGTCCAGATACAGGATGCCCACGGGAATCACGTTGATGGTCTCGATCGTCGAGAACGCGGTGATATCCTCCTGGCGGTTACGGACGTCCATCAAGAGCGCCGCGATGGAACGGAACAGGAAGAACGCTCCCTCTGCGATAAGGACAACGGTCCACGCCGAGCCCATGGCAAAAACCACCGGCGGTGTAACGGCGACAACAAGCAGCAGCTCGACCAGCATGACGGGGCGACGATAGCGCACCATAAGCACCACGCCATAGGCAAAGATTGCGGCATTGAGCCACAGCACTCCGCCCATTGCCCTGGCGCAAACGTCAAGCGGCGCCACCAGATACGAGCCAGACGACGCGAACAGGATAAGCGCCGAAACCACCAGGTGGAGCACGAGGCTCGCCTCGTAGGCGCAAATCACCTTACGGTTATAGGACGAGCGGCGCGATGAAATGAGCGGGACGTGGATCGTCTGCAGACACGCAGCCAGGGCAAAGACAACATCGAGCGCAACGATTTGGGGAAGGATGAGCGAAATCTGCATCGTCACTCACCCGCCCTCGGCATCAACACGATCATACGCAACTGGCCGGGTTCGCCCTCAAGGCGGTATGCCACGTTGCGCCTTTGCAGAGCGCTTTCGAGCTCTTGCGCAGCGGGCGTCTGCGAAAGATCTGCATCATCGTTGGAAAAAAGCGTGGCGCGCAGCTCGACACTGCATCGGTCATGGTCGCCCAAGTGATACATAAGCGCCGGATGGTCGGTGGTGTAGGCAAAAAACGCAAAGTCATACACGCAGTCGTACAGGGCGCTTACCGTACTGGCGTGCATCGGGCGCCGTATGGCGATAATCGAGGCGCAATCGATATCGATGGTGCGCAGGTCGCTTGCGAGCTCGTTGGCAATGAGCTGAATGCGGTCGCGATCAAAACCGCTCTCCCCGTGCTGTGCCAACGTGAGCGACCCCTTGCGCTTGCAATAGGCGACGAGCATCTTGGCGCGCTGCAGCATGCGGTAGCGCTCGTGCGAAGACGCTTCGTCGGTCAACGGCGGCAGCGAGCTCAGCAGGTCGTACATCCCTTCGAGCGCGCGGGCAAGCGCCTGGTCCACGTCTTGGACCAGCAGGGTCTCGGCCTCTTGATCTGCCAAATGCGTCTTAAGGTCGTAGTCGGCGGCGAGCAGCTCGTTTTGACGCTGCAACTCCATGCGACGATGTGCCAGTTCACGGTTAAGCTCGTTGAGCTCCGACACGTCTTGGGCAAGCAGGGCCGATCCGCCCAGCAGTGGGAAGGCACGGTACATTACATCGGGATCGGACGCCACGGCAAAGGCATGGGCGCGGCCGTGCTCCTGGACCCGCAACTCCTCGCGCACGCCCACCGGCATTGGCTTTGACACTGGCGTGGCATAGACTTCCTGCAGGTCGCGCGTTAGAACTTTGAGGTCAAGCGGCAAGGTGTCAAAGATGCCGGCAATGTCGTGATATGACGGAATGACACCGCAATCGAGACAGATTTCCATCGCCACCACGCACAGAACGCAATAGACGAGCGAAAAGTTGAGCTTCCATGCCCAGGGCACGCGCAACGCATACGAGATGGCAAAGAATGCGCCACCCAGCAGTACGAGCGCCGCCGTACCCGAGAAACGCTGGATGCGAAAGGACGAGGACCGACCAACCAGGATAAAAAAGGCCACGAAGTTAAAGGCCGTCCACACTAAGACGGCGAAATAACCCCAGCCGTACGTGTAATCGTTGCTCCAGGTGTCGCTTGTACGGTCAAAGCGGAAGACCTGCTGGTGAAAATCGTTGGTGAGCACAAATCCGATAAGCAGGATGGCCACAATCCACAGCGCAGCGCAGTAGCGGCGACCCAGGCGGTGTTGCTCCAGGCCCGCAAGGCGCAGACCACACAACTGGTAGAGCAGTGGAATGAGCGTCATGGGCACGTAGTACAGGTACCACAGCACGGTGGCATAGAACGGCGTGAACGACTTGTACTTGAGAATGACTTCGATCATCCACAGGGCGCAGATGGTGGCGATGGCAACAAGGCGGCGGCGCAACACATAGTCCAAACAGCGCAGATAGACCGATACGCCCCAGATCGAAAATGCAATTGCGGCAACAAGCAACGGCAGAGAGCTCGAATGGACGAGCGCATCCACGACCTCTTCGGACACCTCGCTATAGGCGGGCACGGCGTTAGAAAGTTTGAGGTCGAAGGCGAACAGCGCCGGCAAGACTGCCAAAAGCATGAGGAACAGTGCGGTGATGGCGCCGGCGATAGCGAAGACGCGGTGACGGTACGCCTGATGTGTTATGCCAACAAGGAATCGCGGCATGGCGAAGAGCCTGCCGCCCCTGGGATCCGCCACGGGTGCGGATCGGGCGGCCGCGTGGCCGATATGTCGCTCGCGGGTACCCATAGTGCTTTTAGTGTACCGACAGATGGGTCGAAAAAGCGGGCCGCATGTCCCAAAATCCGCAGACGGCAAGGCGCCCGGCAGCCTCCCCCGTCTGGCACTTCCCGATATCCGCCCGCCCCAAACCACCGCAAAGGGGACAGGCACCTTTGTGGTGGTTTGGGGCGATGTGCTAGTCCACGGTGATGTCGAGGTTTTTGCCGATGAGGCCTACGTAGCCGCCCTCGGCTGCCTTGGGGCTGTCAGCATGGCAGAGAACCCACTTGTCGGCCTTCCAGTAGCAGTAGCCGTCACCGGCGGCAGGCATGTCGGCTGCAGCCTCGGGGCGCGGGCCGTTGGTGCCGGCGGGCAGCGCCACCATCACCTGGAAGCCGCCGTCGTCGACCATGCACGGCGTGTAGTGGAGCGTGGTGTTGAAAACCTCAACAAGCGTGCCGGCCGGCACGCGGAACGCCTTGACGCACGCGGTGTCGAGCTTGCCGTCCTCGATCTCCCAACGATGCGCCACGAGCAGGATAAAGTCGCGGGCGCCCAGGTTGAATTCGCTGGCGCGGTGATACTCCAGGCAGTTGAGCTGCGTGTTGTGGCCGTTGCACCAGCCGAGCTGGAAGGGACGGCCGCCAAACATGAGAAAGCCCAGTTTATCGGCATCTTTGACGCCCTCGAGCTCCGGCGCGCTTGCTACGTACTTGCTGCCCTCGGGAATGGGCGTGGCTGAGAGCGCCTCGAGCACGGGCGACGTAAGCTCAGACGGAACGTCATCCCAAACGTTGCCATAGGATTTGAACTCGGGATCGTTGACAGAGTAGATATGCATGTTCACTCCTGTTCGTAAATGTGACTATACGAACATTCTAGAACAAACATGAGCGATTTTGAACGCTCGTCCCGACCAATCAACAAAAAGGCGCCCCCGCATAAGCGAAGGCGCCCAATGCGCGCGTTTTGGGCGATAAAGCCCTTACGCCTGCTGATAGTGCAGGTGCTTCTCGTCGATATCGGCCAGGTCGCGGTCGAGGTAGCGGCGCGCAAGCCAGTTGGCCATGGGGAGGTTCTGGTCCAGGTAGTTACCGCACTCCTCGGGAGCGGCACCGGGGACATCGCCCTCAAAGCCGGCGACAAACTCGAACAGCTCACGCACGAGCGGCAGGATCTCCTCGCTCGTCACCTCGCCAAACACAACCAGGTAAAAGCCCGTGCGGCAGCCCATGGGGCCAAAGTAGACAATGCGGCCCGACCACTCGGCATTATTGCGAAGGAACGTCGCGCCCAGGTGCTCGATGGTGTGGCACTCGGCCGTGTTCATGACCGGCTCCTTGTTGGGCGTGGTCAGGCGCAGGTCAAAGGTGGTGACGGCGGCCCCGGTCGCCGGATCGCGGTCGATGCGGCTCACATACACGCCGGGCTCAAGCAACAGATGGTCAACGGAAAAGCTCGCAATGCGCTCCATGGCAGATCCTCTCGGTAGTCAATTTGGGACGGGCTCTTTTAGCTGGTTCGAATGGTCGCACCAATCATAACAGTCAAAAAAGCCCCGTCCCAAAAAGACAACTTAGCCAAGGACACGGGCCATACGCGTCTTGAACTCGGACAGGAAGCGCAGAGCATCCACGGTCAGTGCCACAAGCGTGCTCTTGTCCGGATCGGACAGGCGGCGCTCATCGCAGATGGTGCGACCGCGGTACTCGCCCAGCAGATCAACACGCAGGTTGCAGCCGAGCGCACCTACGAGCGTGGGGTCGATCGCCACGGCAACGGCCAGCGGATCGTGCAGCGCACAACCACCCAGGTAGGGTGCGTTCATCTCGTACGAGCCAATGTAGTGCTCGACCATGCTCGCAAATGCGCAGCCCGCCATGGTGCCCGAGCCCGTCCAGCCGGCAATGTCGCGGCGTGTGAGCACCACGCGATGCGTCACGTCCAGACCCACCATGGTGAGCTTACGGCCCGAGCGCAGCACCGCGTCGGCTGCCTCGGGGTCGCTCGCCATATTGGCCTCGGCGCCCGCGCTCACGTTGCCGGGCACGGTAAGAGCGCCGCCCATCACGACCACGCGGCCAATGGACATCATCGTCACCGCATCGCGCTCCAGGGCGAGCGCCAGGTTGGAGAGCGGGCCAGTCGCTACGTAGACCAGATCGGAACCATAGGTGCGCGCGGCATCGATCAGATAATCGACCGCAGCGTTGCCGTCGGCCGAGGTCGCCCCCACCGGCTCGTAGGGCGACGCGGGCACGCTCGCGCCGCCGATGCCGTTCTTGCCGTGAATGAGCGCGGTGGACGCCGGCGGCGTATAGGGCTCAGTCGCCTGCAGAGGACGGTCGGCGCCCAGGTACACCGGCACCTCGGGGCGACCCAGCAGATCGAGCACCGCCAGGCAGTTGTGCGCCGATTGCTCGACGCGCACGTTGCCAAAGCACGTGGTGATGCCCACGAGCTCCACCTCGGGGCTCGCGATGGCATAGGCCAGCGCCATCGCATCGTCCACACCCATATCCAGATCAAGGATCAGCTTCTTGATTGCCATTGTTCTACTCCGCTTCTCCGTCTTTATCGTTTAACTAAACCAATGTTCAACTTCGGCGCTCGTGGGAATCGATTGCTGAGCGCCCAGGCGCGACACCGTCACTGCCGAGGCGCGAGCACCCGCAGCCATGCACTCAAAGAGCGGCAAGCCCTCTAGGCGAGCCGCCGCCAACGCGCCGATAAACGTATCGCCGGCGGCCGTGGTATCGACTACCGTACTCGAAAGTGCCGGCATGCGCAGCAGCTCGCCGTCATCGCCGAGCGTAACCGACCCGGCGCCGCCCAACGTGATGACCGCAGCTCCGGCGCCCTTGTCGAGCAGCGCTTTGAGCGCGGCGATGCAACTCACATCATCCGTGGGCAGAATGCCCGTCAGAACCTGGCACTCGGTCTCGTTGGGACAGACCAGGTCGACCGCAGGCCAGGCCTCCGCAGGCAGCTCACAGGCAGGCGCTGGATTAAAGACCGTATAGAACCCCAGCTCGTGAGCGCAAACAAGCGCCTCGGCCGTCGCCGCAAGGTCACATTCGCCCTGGGCGATAAAGACGCTTCCGGCAGCCGGGGCAATCTCGCTGGCGTCACTATCGAGTTCATCGGCCACCAGACGCCTCAGCGCGCGGGCAACGTCCTCGCCCGCAAGCGCATGGTTGGCGCCCGGCGACAGCACGATGCGGTTGTCTCCCTCGCAGCGAATGATGGTCGCCGTTCCCGTCTCCACATCATCGCGATGCACTACAAAGTCACAGTCCACGCCGGCGTCTTGGAGCCCCGCCACGAGCGACGCGCCGAACGCGTCGCGACCGACCGCGCCGATCATGTGCGTGCAAGCACCCATACGCGCGGCAGCTACGGCCTGATTGGCGCCCTTGCCGCCGGCGTTGGTGATAAACCCGCTGCCGCCGACGGTCTCGCCCGCACGCGGTATGCGCTCGCACGCCACCGAAAGGTCCATGTTCATGCTGCCGAACACCGCAACGGTGCCGCGATCTGCCATGGAAACCTCCTCATCTGCGGGCCTTATGCCCACCGCCAGCCGTCGATCGTGCACTCTCGCACCCCCTATAACTTTAGTTCACTTTGATGTGGACGGGCGCTTGAGCTTGCGCCAGCAGCAAGCATTCACAGGAGCAGGCAGCTACAATGAAGGCGTGCTGATTATTCTCGTCATTGGATGATGTTTTATGGAACAACTCTCGCAATCGGGCTCGCGCGGTCGACGCCGCACGGGCAACGAGCCGGCGCCGCACGAACGCGTGAAGGGCGAACGCCGTGCCAACGAACCGCGACGCACCGTGAGCCCCCATCGTGCTTCTGCCAACAACGCGGGCCGCGCCAACACTCCCGCCGCGGAGCAGACGCCTGCTCGCCCCAAATCCCGCTACATCCCTGCCCTTGACGGCCTGCGTACGCTCGCCGTCGTCGCGGTGGTGCTCTATCACCTTAACCTCACGTGGGCGCAGGGCGGCCTGCTTGGCGTCACGATCTTCTTTGTGCTTTCGGGCTATCTGATCACGCGCTTGCTGCTCAACGAAGTCGCTAAGACCGGACGCATCGACCTTAAGAGCTTCTGGATTCGCCGCATCCGTCGCCTGGTCCCCGCCGTGGTGACCGTCGTGGTGGTAACCTGCGCGCTGTGCACTCTCTTTAACCACGTGATGCTCACCAAGATGCGCCCCGACATCCTGCCGTCGCTGCTGTTCTTCAACAACTGGTGGCAGATTGCCCAAAACGTCTCGTACTTCAATGCTCTGGGCGACCCCTCGCCACTCACGCACTTTTGGTCGCTTGCCATCGAGGAACAGTTCTACCTGATTTGGCCGCCACTGCTGTTTGCCATGGTATCCATGCATGTGAGCAAGCCCAACACGCGCCGCGTGGTTCTGGGCCTAGCTGCTGTCTCCGCCATCGCCATGATGGTGCGCTATAACCCTGCCGCCGACCCCAGCCGCGTGTACTACGGCACCGACACCCGTGTGTTCTCGCTGCTGCTGGGTGCCTGGATGGCCTTTATCCCCGATTGCGACCTGGCGCCGGTGCGTCTCGCTCGTCGTTTGGGGCTCAATCGCCTGGCTGGCGCCGCCAAGCACGGCAAGAACGCCGACGAAGCAGCCGAGACCGCCCCGGCACAGCCGAGCGCCCTCGTGCGTTTTTGGTCCTCGCCCGCATCCATCGATGTGTTGGGCGTCGTGGGTCTGGTTGGCCTTGCCGCCATGGTCGCGCTCACCAACGGCTACACCGCCTTCCAGTATCGCGGAGGCACACTGCTGTGCTCGATCCTCACGCTCATGGTCATCGCGGCCTGCGTGCAGCCCCAGGGAATGGTTGCCCGCGCGCTGTCCGCCGAGCCGCTCGTGTGGGTTGGCAAGCGCTCGTACAGCATCTACCTGTGGCACTATCCGCTGCTGTTGCTCATGAACCCGGTCGCCAACATCAACGATACGCCGTGGTGGCAGTACATTTTGCAGGTGTTGTTGGTGGTCGCCGTGGCAGAGTGCTGCTATCGCTTTATCGAGACTCCGTTTAGGAAGGGCGCCTTTGAGCGCACCGTGTCCGAGTTCCGCGACGGCACCACCACGCCCGCTAACTGGGTACGCGCGCACGTCCCTGTCTGCGCAGCCTGCGCTGTCGTGTTGGTCGTTGCACTGGGCGGCCTGATCTTTGTGCCCGAGACGTCTGCGCTGAGCGGCGAGGGCGCCGAAGTTCTGAACAAGGAAGCCAAGAACACCGCGCCCACCGACCAGCAGGCGGCCGACGACACCGACAAGGACAACGACGGCTTCCCCGATGGCTCCTACGATCTGCTTATGATCGGCGACTCCGTGTCGCTGCGTGCCGTAGACACCTTTGACGGCGTGTTCCCGCACAGCCATATCGATGCCGAAAAGGGCCGCCAGTTTGATGCGGGGCGCGCGACATTTGAAGGCTATATCCAGCAGAACCTTGCCGGCAAGATCGTGGTCTTTGCCCTGGGCACCAACGGCTTGGTAACCGACGACCAGATCGACGCCATCATGGCCGATGCGGGAGATAAGCGTATGGTGGTGTTTGTGAACACGCGCAGCCCGCAGCCGTGGGTTGGCTCTACCAACCAGGCCATCGCCAACGCCGCTACGCGCTACAAGAACGTGCGCGTTATCGACTGGTACGGATACAGTGCCAACCGCAACGACCTGTTCGATGGCGATGGCACGCACCTATCGACCACTGGCGTGACTGAGTACCTCAACTTGATCCACGATGCCGTCAAGAAGGACCTGCCCGTACACCCCGAGGATCACGTCAACGATCCGCAGCCGGCAGCCGTCAAGTCTGCCACCGACGCACTCGTCAATGCGCTCGCTCTCAAGCCGCACAAGCTGGGCACCGACAAGTAACCTGCAGCGCAAACTTCCCACATCCGGAGGGGGTGTCTGCCACGGCAGACACCCCCTCCGGCAGTTAGGGACACTCCTGGCGCAGCCAATGAAGACCTCTACGGATGAATTCCAGGCCGCTCCGTCGCTCCAGACATCGTTTCCGCGCCTCGTGCCTGCCCCAAACAATCAAAACAAGCCCTTTTCGCCGCACCCTCAAAGGTCTGTGGGCAAAAAAGGGCAAATATGAGTACTGTTACCATTTTAGTAGCAGGCAAAACCACCCAAAATGACGTCCGAGCGACCCCTACAACCCCCTAAAGCAGCCAACCTGACTGGTTTAAGGCGTATTGGAGCCAATTTTAATGAACATACTAAAGGCTATGTTCATTATCTTTTAGGATGTAAATGCTATTCACTTAGCAACAGTACTCATATTTGGCATTTTTTGTCCATTGCTATATAACTAACACCCTATAGCAGACAAAAAACAGGCCGCAGCCCATCGCTGCGGCCTGTTTGGAATCCAAAAGAGGCGCTAAGCGCTGTAACCCATCGCCCGCAGAACAAACATGACAACCGTGAGCACCGTAATCACACCGATAGTCGCCCAAGTGAGCACATTCCACACGCGGCCGTTGCGGTTGGCACCCATGATGTGACGGTCGGCGGCGATAACCACCTGGAACACCAGAACCACGGGCAGTAGCACGCCATTGATGACCTGCGAGGTCATCATAATCTGGAACAGATCGACGCCGGGCATAAGCACCAGCACGGCAGAGATGCCAATGATGGCCGTAATGATGCCGCGATAGACCGGGGCCTCGTCCCAGCTGCGGTCGGCACCGCGCTCCCAGCCAAATGCCTCGCAGATAGCGCTCGACGTGACGCCCGGCAGCACGCAGGCGGCCAAGAAGCTCGCCGCGACCAGGCCCGAGGCAAACAGCACCGTGGACCACTGACCCGCAATAGGCTCCAACGCGCGGGCAGCATCGGCGGCATCGCTAATCTGAATACCCGCCGGGAACAACACCGTACCGGTCGTGATGATAATAAAGCCGGCAATGATATCGGCGGCAAGCGAGCCGCTCACAGTATCGATGCGCTGCAGCACGATATCGTCCTCGCCCGCGTTCTTATCGACCACGTTGTTCTGCGCCAAGAAAATCATCCACGGCGCGATGGTGGTACCGATCGTTGCGACCACGAGCGACACGTAGCTGGGGTCATTTTGAATGTTAGGCACGACCAGGTCGACCGCGACCTCACCCCAGTTGGGGCCAGCCATGAACGCGGCGACAATATAGGTCACGAACACGCAGCTCACCAGCAGCAGAATCTTCTCGATGCGCTGGAAACTACCCGACATGGTAAGCATCCACACCAGCAGCGCCACCAACGGCACCGAGATGCTCGCCGGCACGCCAAAGAGGGCAAGGCCGCTGGCAATACCCGCAAACTCCGAAATGGTCACGGCTGTGTTGGCGATCAACAGCGCCGCCATAGCAAGTACACTCTTGCGCACGCCAAAGCGCTCGCGAATGAGCGATGCCAGGCCCTTGCCCGTGACGCAGCCGCAGCGTGCCGCGGTCTCCTGCGTCACGATGAGCAGCACAGTCATGACGGGAAGCATCCAGAGCATCTTGTAGCCATAGCTGGCGCCCGCGCTGGAATACGTTGCAATGCCGCCGGCGTCATTGCCCGAAAGCGCCGCCAGCAGACCGGGACCCATAGCGCCAAAGATGGCCGCGATGGTCAACTTTTGCTTGGTGCCCGACTTTTGCTTGGTATTTTGCACGCGACCACCTAACCCATGACCGACATGGTGAGCAGCACCGCAGCGGCGCAGTACGCTACGCACGAGATCATGACGGCAATAACGTTCATGGCGGTGCCCGACGTGTTAAGGTCATGCTCGTCACGCCAGAACAGCACCATCAGGTAAATCACGGCGCTCATGTTGCCAACCAGGCAAATGATGGCAGCGATATTAAAGCAGCCGGTAAAGAGCTGCTCCTCAAACATGGGCGCATCGGGGAACGCGGCGGTGCGCACCAGCTGGGCGCACAGGTAGGTCACGAGTGACAGAATCAGGCCCATGCCCGTGCTCTGGAAGAAGAACCCCAGATACGGCTTGGGCTCGTCGTCGTGACCGTCATACTCCAGGAAGTAGTTCTTGACGAACGACACCATGCGCGAGGCCGCCAGCAGCACGAGTGGCATGGCGCACATGGGGAACACCACCAGATGCGCGGAGCCGAGCGCCGTCCCCAGCACCGTTGCCATGATGCACGAGGCAATGCCCCACACGACAACCCAGTACTGGCGATGCACAAACCAGCTGAGCACGTTCGTCGAGTCGTCCGACGCGCTATCGCCCGAGCCGACACCGGCGATCTGCAGGTCCTCCTGATGCTCCTCGGCGATAACGTCCATGGCGTCGTCGAAGGTCACGATACCCAGGATATGACGGTTCTCGTCGCAGACAGGGATGGCAACCAGGTCGTACTTGGTCATCTCGTCCGTCACGTCTTCCTGGTCCTCGTCGGGCGACACATAGACCAGGTCGCGATAGGCCAGCTGACCCAGCGTGGCGTCGCGGTCGGCTACGATCAGCGTGCGCAGCGAAAGCACGCCGGTCAGCATGCCGCTCGGATCCTCGGTATAGACGTAGTAGACGCTCTCGAAGTCCTCGTCGAGCTCGCGAATCGCCTCAATGGCGTCACCGACCGTTGCCGTGGCGGGCAAGGAGACAAACTCTGAGGTCATGATGCGGCCGGCGGTGTTGTCCTCATACCCCAGTAGGTTACGAATCGCCTTCTCCTCCTTGACGCCCATCAGGCGCAGGAGCTTCTCGGCCTTCTCGTAATCGAGCTCGTCGATCAGGTCGGCTGCATCGTCCGGGTCCATCATGGCCAGCATTGACGATGCGTCCGTGTCGGACAGGCCCTCGAGCATCTCGGTCATAAGCTCGTCGTCATCGAACTCCGAGATGGCCTCGGCGGCCTGGGCAGTATCGAGCTGCGCAAACACCTGCGCACGTAGGCGCGGGTCGAGCTGCTCGATAATGTCGGCGATGTCGGCAGGGTGCAGCTCGCCGAGCGTCTTGTGCGACACCGAGAGTTGAATGTTCTTGGTCGAGCGGTCGAGCAGGTCCATGTAGGACCAAGCGATGATGTCCTCACTGAGCGGCTTGCCCAGGTGCTTCATAAAGCCTTCGACGATATGCTCGAGCGCGGGGCTGATGGCGCGTAGCAGACCGCGAGCACCAACCTCGGCGCCCAGCAGGCGCAGCTGGTTTTCGCCCGACATGGAAAACTTGATGTCGTTTACGCGCACGACCTTCATGCCCTGCGTGTCGACAATCTGCTTGTTGAGCACGTCACGGGCAAGCAAGAGTTCGGTCGGCTGCAGGTACGAAAAGCGAATTTCGGTAGCCGACGTCTTAAGGTGTACGCCCGTCTCGTCGATACGGTCGACCCATTTGCGCCAGCTGATCATAAACGGCGTCTTGCCGGGTCCGCGGAACGCGAGCGACGTCACGTGCGGAAAAACTTCGCCGGTAGCAATACCAAAATCGTTGACCACGCCGAGCTTTTCGCCATCGACGTCCAAGACCGGCAATTTGAGCATCTCACTCAGATAATTCAATGGTGCTCCCCATCATTATTCCTCCGGACGCGGCCGCGCGTGCGGCGTCCGGGGGCTTCTGGATATGTATACGCATGCGCGGGCGGCACGCCGCTCGACGCTTACACCCCGTGCATGCGCAAAAAGCACCTGCATGGGGTCATCGACTGTATGGTCGAGGTTTGGATTTCACCTGTAACCTTTCTCTTGACCCTCATTAACCGCAGTAACTATAGCATCAGCATCGCCCTGCGGCATCGAATTTATGCGCTGCACATTGCAGGCATACCAAACGCTGACGCATCCGTGACATAGTCATTGGGGACGTTCTTAAATGACTACCCAATAACTACCCTGTGGTGTCATTGTCCTCAGCAAGCTGGGGGAACACGGCGTCCTTGGGCATGGTGACCTTCGTCAGCGAGGTGAGCTTTTTGCTCAGCGACGTGTCCGTCTTGACCAGGTCGCTGAGCGTCACGATCTTGTAGCCGTCGGCAATGAGGCCGTCGATAATCTGCGGCAGCGCCTCGAGTGTCTGCTCGGCGCATTCGTCTCTATCGGTGAGCAGCACGATATTGCCGGGCGTCACCGAATCGAGCACCGTCGAGACCTGCTCGTCGGCACCGTTGAGCAGCCAGTCGCCCGAGTCGATATTCCACGAGACCACGGCGGAGACCAGGTCCATCGCATCAATCCAGTTTTGCTCGTCAAAGGCAGCGTAGGGGGCACGCAGCAGCATCGTCTTCACGCCGGTCGCCGACTTAATCGCATCGGTGCCTTTCGTGATCTGTTCGCGTACCGCCTCACGGTCCTGATCCTTGAGCGAATCGTCGCTGTAGCTGTTGGATCCGATCTCGCACCCGGCATCGACAATCGCCTTGGCCGTGGCAGGCGAGGCTTCGGCCGCATCGCCCGAAAGGAAGAACGTCGCGGTGACGCCCTTTTCCTTGAGCACCTGCAAGATCTGCTTGGTGGCGCCGCTCGGACCCTCGTCAAACGTCAGCGCCACGTACTTTTTGTTGCCCTTGGGCGCCACGCTGGCGCACGCAACGACGCAATCGGTGGCGGGCACAACCTCGCCGCGGTCCTGCGTCTTGCCCGACTGCTCACCAACCCACACCTCGGAGCGGCCCTGGACACCCCACGTCTGCACATATTCGATAGCGCCCGTGCCCTCGACCTTGAGCTTGGGCTCGATAACCGTAGCCTGAACCTCGTGCTTCTCGTAGGTGTTACGGCCATCCTTGACCGTCACCTTCTCGCCACCCTCAAGTTCGCGGCTATCCCATTTGCCCTGCTTCACGCGCTTGCCGTCGACCTTCACCGACAGCTTTTCGCCCCCATGGCGCTTGAGCACGCTGTCATCGACGGCCAGCAGGTCGCCTGCGTCGTAGGTGTCAGTCAAATCCTGTTCGTCGATGAGATTCTGCAGCGTAGAGCCCACGCGCACCGCGGTCTTCTGGCCGTTGAGCTCCACGTCCACGCTGCGGTTGACGTAGCCCACGACGGCAGCGATAAACAGCACGAGCGCGCAACCCACGGCGATGAGCGCATAGGGCAGGCGAGACGAACGACGGGGCGTGCGGCTGTTGCCGATGCGCGCGCTGCGATCGCTAAAGCCGCGGCTATGGTTGAGATACATCGCGCCGGGCTTACGGTGACGCTTGCGCTGACCGCTGGGCAGCTGCCCCAGGTCGCGGCGCGCTGTCGGATGCGCACCCGAACGCCCGTTTAAGTTGGATCCGTTTTGGCGCATGTGCCCTCCCCCATAAACACAGCAAGCCGGAGCAACAGGTCTCCGGCTTGCCTCCCATCATTTGGTACGTCGCTATTTTGTAGCTTTTGACGAGCCTCCGCTCGCCTTTTGGTATTCGTCCTTAAAGGCCTTGAACATGCCGCGCGTCTTGCCGAGCTGCTTGCCCAGTGCGCGACTGCCCTTGTCCACGGCAACCGACCCCTTGTCGTCGAGCACCTTGGCGCCCTTTTTGACCTTGTCGCCCACCACGACGCTGGCCTCGGCGGCCTTGGCAGCCGCACCGCCCGAATACCCGAGCGACTTGACCTCGTCCGAGACGACCATCGCGCCGTTCTCGTAGCCGCGCAGCATCGTCGGCGGCACCTGCGTGTCACCGACCAAAACACTCGAAGCAGCACCGGCGGTCACATAGAATGCCTGCACGATGCCCGAGCGTGGCTTGAACTCAACGTCCGAGCAATAGCCCACGACGTCGCCCGATTCCGTGCGCACGTCCATACCGACCCAGATGATGCAATCGTCCAGGTTGATGTCGAGGCGCTTGGCGGCGGCGGCATCGTATGTGTCCTTGACGTCATCGACCGCAATGGCGCCCTCGTAGACACCAATGGCGTCGAGCGCTACGAATCGGTCGGGGCGCTCGATCATACCCGCGATATCGGACTGGCGGACCATAAAGCCGACCACGCGCGTACCGCCCGGGGTAAAGACCGGAAAGTGAATCTTTCCGAGCTTTTTAGGGCTGCGCGGCGTGCCGTCCTTTTTGGTGCGCTTGTCCTCGGTAGGCTTGCGATAGATCTTGGCGCCGACAAAATCCCCGGCGCGCATTATGCCTCGGTCGAGGGCTCCGCAGCCTCGGTATCAGCCTCGACGGCGTTCTCGACCACGACGTCGGCGGCAGGCGTCACGTTGCCGCCCGAAATGGCGTCGTTGAGCTGCTCGCGCAGCTGGTCCATGCGCTCGCGGGCCAGGTCGACCTTGGCGCGCAGGTCGTCGGTCTTGGCGTCGACCATCGGGCCAAAGTCATTCACCGCAGCACGGGCCTCCTCGGCGCTGTGCTCGTAGGTGTCGCGCATATTGTCCCAGGCGTCGTTGGCGATATCGGCAGCCATGGCGCGGGTCTCGGCGCCCGAGCGCGGGGCCAGAGCAACGCCGACAATAGCGCCGGCAGCGGCACCAAAAAGTGCGCCGGAGACAAAGCTGAAAGTCTTACCCATGATCATTCCTCTCCTGCGGGCACGTCGGTGCCCACCGTTTGAATGCTGTCCATTATACCCGCAGCGCATCACTTGCCGCTCCGCTCATCTGTGTACGGCAAAGGCGCAGGTACGTGATGGTGATAAACGCGTAGGCCTACTCCTGGGGCATAGCCGGCATGGCCACCGTGGCACCCGGGTCCTCGCCGGCGCCGTCCACGAGCGGCAGGCCGCCCTCATGCGCAGGTCCTGCCGGAACCGTCGCCGCACCGCCAAAGACGGCAGCGGAGGCCTCGTGGTTCTCGGCAACCGCACCCTCGGTATCAATCGCCACCTGGGGCTCGTCGTCAAAGTTGGGGACACCCTGGGGCTCGGTGGGAACGGGCTCGGCGGTCGCATCGGCAACGGGCTCGGCGTCGACCGGCACATCGCCCTCGTCAGCGCCCTCGTCCTCGGCAGCATCTTCGCCGTTCGCAGCGGCGACGGCCTCGTGAGGATCCTTGCCCTCGGCCTCGGCGCGCATGCCCAGCACCAGGTTGCGCAGGCCCGCGACCGTGCCCTCCACGTCGGGGGCAGGCTGGTCGGCGTGCAGATAGGCCCAGTCCATCATAAAGGTGGCCGAAGACAGCGCACCGATGGCCAGCGCGTCGTCGGGGCACGAAAGCTCAACCTCAAAGACGCGCTCGTCGTGCTCGCTTACGCGCGTGCGGCCGCACGAGATGCTACCGGCAAGACCGGTCTCGTTCATGAGCTCGACCGTCACATGCTCCAGCAGGTGGCAGAGCTCGGTCTGGCCCATACAGTCCTGGAACTCGCGACCCGAATCGCCCAGGCACAGATGCTTGGCAATCGCGGGCACCAGGTAGTACACGCGCGCCGTGGCCTCGATATCCTCCGAGGTCATGAGCGGCATGCCGGGGTTCACCAGCACGTGCGCGCAGATCTTGTCCTCGCTGACGGTGACCTTAAGGATGTTGAACAGGCCTGCCATAACTCTCCCCTACTCTTCCTTGTCCTACTCGTCGCCGTCGTGCGGATTCGCAGAGCCCGCACCCGGCGTCGTCGGCTCGTCTACCGAAGACTCGGAATCTTTCTTATCGGTTTCGGCCGGAGCAATCACGCGAATGAGCGAGATGCGCTGGCCACGCATCGACTGCACCTTGAACTTGTACCCCGCGACCTCAAACACCTCTCCGATGTCGGGCACCGAGTCACAAAGCTCCAAAATCCAGCCGGCGATGGTCTCATAATCATCGCTTTCCTCAAGCGGCCAACCAAGCTCAATCGCGTCATCGCACGAAAAACGCCCATCAACGAGCCACTCGCGGCGCGAAAGGCGCGTGAGATACTTGTTGTCGGGGTCGAACTCGTCCTCGATCTCGCCGACGATCTCCTCGACGATGTCCTCGATGGTGATGATGCCGGCCGTGCCGCCGTACTCGTCCACGACCACCACGATCTGGTCGTGCGAGGTCTGCATCTCGGACAGCAGCGGCAGGATGTCCTTGGTGTCGGGCACAAAGGTGGCGTCGCGCAAAAAGCCGGCGATGGGCTGGTTGCCCTTGCCGTCGAGCGCGGGCTGAATCAGGTCCTTGATGTGCGCGATGCCGGCGACGTTGTCGGGATCCTCGTGATAGACGGGGATGCGGCTAAAGCCGGTCTGGCGCATGGTGGACAGCACGTCGGCGACCGTCTCGTCGTCCTCGCACATGGTGGTGTCCACGCGCGGCACCATGACCTCGCGGGCAACGGTGTCGCCCAGGTCGAAGATCTCGTGGATCATGCGCTTTTCCTCGTCGAGCAGGTCGTCCTGCTCCGAGACCATGTACTTGATCTCCTCCTCCGAGACGTTCTGGCGGTCGTCGGCGCTCTTGATGCGCAGGATGCGGGCCAGGCCATCGGAGCAAGCGCCAGTCAGCCACACAAGCGGACGGGCGATCTTTTGGAAAAATGACAACGGTCCCACGACCTGCTTGGATACGCCCTCGGCATTGGCCAGGCCGATGCGCTTGGGCACAAGCTCGCCAATCACGATGGACACGAAGGCGACCGCGACGGTGATGATGACCGGCGCCAGGCCGCGCGCGATGGCGGAGAGCGGCGCGATGCCAAAGCTCATGAGCCACGTGGCGAGCGGGTCGGACAGACTCGTCGAGGCGACGGCGGACGAGGCGAAGCCCACGAGCGTGATGGCGACCTGGATAGTGGCGAGCAGCTGGTCGGAGTCGGCAGCTAGCTTAATGGCACGCTCGGCGCGTTTGTCGCCTTCCTCGGCCTCGTGCTCCAGCACGGCGCGCTTGGCCGTGGTGAGCGCCATCTCGGACATAGAGAAGTAGCCGTTGATGAGGGTCAAAACGAGGGTGGTGATAAGGGAGATGGTTATGTCCATCGGGAGTTTCTCGAACCTCCAAGATTCGGGACGTCGGATTAAAACGTTGACGGCGGATACGGCAATTGCACCGGCGCCCAAACAAGGACGCGGGCGCGCAGGCGTGGTCGCTAGATTACGAAGAGGATCACCGCCATGAACTGGAAGATGCTGCCGGCGAGTACCCACAGGTGAAACACGCTGTGCAGATAGCGCACGTTTTTGGCGATATAGAACGGCACGCCCGCGGTGTAGCACACGCCGCCGACGGCGAGCAGGGCAAGTGCCACGGGGTTGAGCAGCGCCACGAGCTCGGGCAGCTTAAAGACAACGAGCCAGCCCATCAGCAGATAGACCAGGCCGCTTACCCAATGCGGCTGGCGCTCGCGCATAAAGCACTCGAGGGCGATGCCGATAATGGCGATGGCCCATACGGCAAAGAACAGCACAGCGCCGCCGTCGTTTGCGAGCGTGATGAGGCAAAACGGCGTATAGCTGCCCGCAATGAGCAGGTAGATGCAGCTGTGGTCGATGATGCGAAACACGCGCTTGGCGCGCGCGGGCTGAATCGCGTGGTAGAGCGTGGAGGCTAGGTATTCGAGGATAATGCTGACGCCGTAGACAATTGCCGCGGCCATGTGGGCCGGGCCTCCGCCGCGCAGGGCGGCGAATACGATCAGGAGCACCAGGCCCGCGATACCCAGCAGGCAGCCGACACCATGGGTGACGGAGTTCATGATCTCCTCACCCACCGTGTAGTGTGGAACGGCCGCGGTCTTGGGTCGCGGCTTAGAACTGTCGCTCGAATCGGACATGCCGGTTACATCCTCCAACGTAAAGAGTTCTCAACACTATATCAAAGCGTCTGGGTACGTGCGAAATTTGCACTATACGTGACCCTTTGTTTACCCATTCTTTGCCTGTTGACGCATCAACGGCGAACGTCCATAATGCGCTTGCATTAAATGTTGATGTATTAACATCTTATAGGAGAATACCGCATGGCTCAAAACGCACGTTCCCATCGAAAGCTCAAGATAGCCGGCATCGTTGCACTGGTGGTTGTCGTTGCGCTGCTCGGATTTGCCGGCAACTTTCTGTTTGACTTCGCGCTGAATCCCCGCGCGCCATACACCATGAAGATGATGCAGGATGGCAAAGACGACAAAAAAGGTGAGCAGCCGGATGCCGAGGAAACCGAGGCGCGGGCGTGGTTTAAAGAGAATCGCGAGAGCAGCAACCTCACCGCGGACGACGGGACCGAGCTTGCCGCCTGGTATTTTGCTGCATCGGAGAGCACGCACGACTACGCCGTCTGCCTGCATGGATATACCAACGAGCCCATCGGTATGGCCCGATACGTCAAGCGATTCCACGACCGCGGCATGAACGTACTCGCACCCGCCGCCCGCGCCCACGAGCGCTCCGGCGGCGACTATATCGGCATGGGCTGGCCCGAGCGCCTCGACATCGTCGCATGGATCGAGCAAATCGTTCAGGCCGACCCCGAGGCGCGCATCCTGGTCTTTGGCGAGTCGATGGGTGCGGCAACCGCCATGAACGTCGCGGGGGAGTCTCTGCCCGCAAACGTGAAATGCATTATCGAGGACTGCGGTTATACGAGTGTTTGGGACGAGTTTTCTCTGCAGCTCAAGGACGTGTTCGGCCTGCCCAGCTTTCCCTTGCTCGATGTAGCAAACTTGGTGTGCAACGTGCGCGCGGGCTACGACTTTCATAAGGCGAGCAGTGTGGAGCAACTCAAACACGCGACAGTTCCCATGCTGTTTATCCACGGCGACCAGGACACCTTTGTACCGTACAGTATGCTCGACCAAAACTACGACGCGTGCGCCAGCAAGGTCAAGCAAAAGCTCACCATCCATGGCGCCGCCCACGCCAAGAGTGCGCAAGTTGACCCCGAGCTCTACTGGAACACGGTCGGCAACTTCCTCGACAAGAATTTTTAGGCAAAAAGCAACGTCTGGGGTTTTGTTGCCAAAAATCGGTTTGTGGTCGGCGCTATTCGATTTTCCTCGCACTTCCAAAAAGCCGCCCGTGGGCGCTGTGCTCACGGGCGGCTTTTGCTCAACTTACGCTACAAAGGCGCTTATTTTGTCCAATAGCTAGGCGCTACTTGACCTCGATAAGCTCGTACTTGCTCGTGCCCAGGCCAATCTTCTCGGCGTGCGCGATGCACACGCGCCAGTCGGTGTCGGGATGCGTGATGCAGAAGGGATCCTTGGCCTGCTCGCCCTCCAGATGCTCGTGATTGTGCTCCATCTTGGCCGCGCTATCGGTGAGCTCGGTGTTGGGCAGTGGCTCGGACGCCATGACGGCATCGGCGCAGGCCTGGTCGATGGCGACCGGGTCGAAGCTCGCGAACATGCCGATATCGTTGACGATAGGTGTGTCGTTTTCGGGATGGCAGTCGCAGTTGGGACTGATGTCCATGGCAAGCGAGATGTGGAAGCTCGGGCGGCCGTCGACAACGGCCTTTGTATACTCGGCGATCTTGCAGTTGAGCACGTCGGCCGCGGCGTCATAGCCGGGCTTGATGCAGTCCTGGTTGCATGCCGCAATGCAGCGTCCGCAGCCCACGCAGCGATCGTGGTCGATGGTGGCCACGTGCACCGTGCGGGTGTTGCCGTTGGCAAGCTCGCGCTCGCGGGTGCCGTCGAACGAGACAGCGTTGTGCGCGCAAATCTTTTCGCAGGCACGGCAGCCAACGCAGTGCTCGGTCGAGACGTTCGGCTTGCCGGCGGCATGCTGCTCCATCTTGCCGGCACGGCTGCCGCCTCCCATACCCAGGTTCTTCATGGCGCCGCCAAAGCCGGCCTGCTCATGGCCCTTAAAGTGGGTGAGGCTGATCACGATATCGGCGTCCATGAGAGCCTGACCGATCTTGGCCTCGCGCACGTACTCGCCGCCCTCGACCGGGACGAGCGCCTCGTCGGTGCCCTTGAGGCCGTCGGCGATGATGATCTGGCAGCCCGTGGCATACGGGGTAAAACCGTTCTGGTAGGCGGTATCGATGTGCTCGAGCGCGTTTTTGCGGCTACCCACATAGAGCGTATTGCAGTCGGTGAGGAAGGGCTTGCCGCCCAGCTCCTTCACGACATCCGCGACGGCGCGGGCGTAGTTGGGGCGCAAAAAGCTCAGGTTGCCCAGCTCGCCAAAGTGAATCTTGATGGCGACGAACTTGTTCTCAAAGTCGATCTGCTCGATACCGGCGTGACGGATGAGGCGCTTGAGCTTGTCGAGCTGGCTCTCGCGAGCATGCGTGCGCAGGTTAGTGAAGTACACCTTAGCGGGTGCGGCGGGTGCGGCTGCGGTCATAGATATATCCCCTCGGTCTATATGGCGTTACAGACATAGAGGATGGTACCAGTTAAAGCAGAGTTAAAGTCAAGTACGGCACCTAGTCATTGGGAACGTTCTTAAATGACTACTCTTGGACTTTGAGGGCTTCGGCCAGACTGACGCGCTTGATGGAGCGCGCGTGCAGCAGCGCCACGACCAGGTAGGTCACAAAGCCAATGCCGACGCATGCAGCCATAGACCAAGCGGGCACGTAGATCTCGATATTGCCGTTGTAGGCGAGTAGCATCGAGCGGAAGATGGCTGTTAGCGAGCCGATGATCACGGGCAGGCTCAGCACGAGCGACACCGCCACGCACAGTGTGATCGAGCGGATGTACAGCTGCGAGATCTCGCCATCGCGGTAGCCAAAGACCTTCATGTAGCTGATCGAACGGGCGCTGTGGTCGATCACCGCCTTGGTCAGCAGGTACATAAACAGCAGGAAGATAAACACCGCGAGCCCGATCATCATTCCGATCATTTTGCTCATCATGCCGATGAACTGGTCGCCCACGGCCCGCATGTCGTCGGGCGTGGTGTCGCCGGCAAAGTAGCGAGCATCGAGGTCGAGCTTCTCGTCGCTCACATAGCCGTTAAAGTAGGCGGCGTCGTTGCCGAACAGCTCGTTAAAGTCGTCGATACTCATATAGATATTCATGTCCGACTTGGAGCCCCAGGCACAGTCCTTGCCCGCGTACTCAAGGGAATAATTCTTGCCCTCGTACTTGTCGCGAAGCTTAACCTTCTGCCCCTCGTTCCAGCCAAACTTGTCGAGTAGGCCGCCGCCAAAGACGACACGGCCGTCGCCGACGTTGAGGTCTTTCCAATAGCGCGAATCGGGCGAGATGCCGTAGACAGAAATCGTCTCCTCGCCATTACCATCGCCGCGGTCGTATTGCAGCTGGTAAACGGCATATTTCTCGGTCTGCGCAATCTTGTCTGCACCGTTATCGGTCGTGTTAACCGGGTGAATGTCGTCGTTGTCGGTGTCGATCTTAGAGGCCTTGTCGATCAGGTCGATAGCCTCGTCGCGGTCACAGCCGAGGGCATCGGCAAGGTCATCGAGGCGCGCGTAGAGCGCACCCTTCTTGTCCTGGACCTTGGCAAGCGCATCCTGCGCTGCGGTCAGGCTCTCGGCAGACGGAGATGCGGTCGCGGCATCGGCTGCCGCCTGCGCAGCATCGGCCGCGTCGTCAAGCTCGTCATCGGCATCCTGAGCGGCGGAAAGCAGCGCGCCGTCAACCGACTGCAAGCGCTCGAGTGCCGACCACTGCTCGCGCTCCTCGGCAGTGCCCTCGAGCTCCAGCGGCGCCTTGAGCGTGTACTGGTGTTCGGCGACCAGGCTTGTCTCGAGGTTGTCCGCATAGTGCGTCATCGTGGGCAGAATCGCCAAGCCAAAGAGCAACAGCAGCGAGGCAAACGCAATGCCCACGAAGAGCGTGGCGAAGTTGCCCAGGTTGCGCAGGAAGATACGCAGGCGGAAGCGGGAAACAAAACCCATGCGCTCCGGCAGCTGCAAGCCGCGCTTGGTGCCCGATTTGCCACTCGCCTCGTGACGAAGGAACTGCAACGGCGTCTTGCCCATCTTGCGAAGCAGGCCCACCAGCGTGATGAGGATGAGCGCGGCGGCGGGAACCACGGCGCACTTCACAAAGATCTCCCAGCTCCAGTACACCTGGAAGGGCGGCAGGCTATACGAACCGTAATAGAGGCTGCGCATGGGCTCGGTAAAGAACACAACGCCGAGCGCAGTGCCCAAAAGCGCCGCGATCACGCCCACGATGGCGGGAAGCGCAAGGTAGTGCAGCACGATCTCGCGTCGACGATAGCCGCTGGCGAGCAGCGTGCCGATGATGGCGCTCTCCTCCTCGATGGTGGCGTCGGTAAGGACCACAAAGACGAACGCCATAATCACGATGATGATGTCGAGCAGCGTCATCCACATCATGGAGTCGCCGTCCACGTCGTCGCGCGCATAACCAATGCCCTGGTTGGAATCGGCATCGATCAGATCGTCCACGCGCGCATCGGCTTCGGTCAGTGCCTCGACCATATCCTGCTCCGCATCGGTGCGGTCCGCGGTGGAGAGATCGCGATCGGCAAAGGTGAAGGAGTAGGTGTAGGCGGGTGCGCCGCCGGCGTCCTCAAGCGCGGCAAAGCCGGCGTCGGTGACCTCGGCCACGCCATAGGTGATGGTGTTCACCGTAAAGTCCGAATTGTTGAGGAACAGCGCCTGGCTATCGGGCTGGGTCATGATGCCGCAGATGGTGTAGGTGCGGCCCTCGAGCTCGACCTTATCGCCCACGGCGAGGTCGTTGTTGGTGGCGAAGACGCGGTCGATTGCCACCTCATCGTCCGTCTTGGGCTGCCTGCCCTCACAGTAGGACGCGATATCGACCTTGGTGCGGTGCGCATAGGTGCGCAGCGTGCGCTTGGTGCCGTCGTCGCCGGCGGTCTTTTTGATGATGGCGTCGATGGAGAAATTCTTGTAGAGCGTGACGCCGCCGACGTCGTCGGCCGCATCCTCGGCCGCCTTGAGCTGGTCTTTGGTGGCCTCGAAGGAGGTGGTCACGCGGCCGTCCTCAATCGTGTACGCATCGCGCATGTCGTCGATAAGGCAGCCGATGGAATGCGCTGCGAGCAAAAAGCCCGAGGTGAGAGCGATGCTTCCGCACATAAGCAAAAAGATGCCCAGGTACTTGCCGATATTGCGGCGCAGTTCGCGCGGGAGACGTTTTGCGAGAGGTGTCATGGCGCCGCCTACCAATCGAGCTCGGCGGCCGCAACGGGCGACTCGTTGAGTTCATCCTCGACGATGTGCCCGTCGCGCAGGCGCAGCACGCGATTGGCCATGCGCGCGATGGCGGCATTGTGGGTGACAATGATGATGGTGCAGCCGTAGGTGCGGTTGACATCCTCCATGAGCTGCAAGATTTCCTTGGACGTCTTATAGTCAAGCGCGCCCGTGGGCTCGTCGCACAGCAGCAGGCCCGGGTTTTTGACGAGTGCGCGGCCGATGGCACAGCGCTGCTGCTGGCCGCCCGAGACCTGGCGCGGGAACTTGTTGCGGTGCTCGTAAAGACCCAGCGAACGCAGCAGGTCGTCGACATTGAGCGGGTTTTTGGACAGGTGCGCCGTGACCTCGATGTTCTCCTTGATGGTGAGGTCGGGCACCAGGTTGTAGAACTGGAAGACAAAGCCCAGCTCACGGCGGCGATACTCGCCCAGGTCGGCAGGCTTGAGCACCGTGAGGTCGCAGCTGTCCACCATGATGGAGCCGCCGTCAGCATCCTCCAGGCCGCCGATCAGGTTGAGAAAGGTCGACTTGCCCGAGCCCGAGGGCCCCAGCATGACGCAGATCTCGCCGCGGTTGATGGACGCGTCGATGCCATCGAGTACCGTCAGGCGCGCATCACCGTCGCCGTAGTGCTTCTTGAGCCCCTTGACCTGGACATAGGCTTGCTTTGTCGCCATGCTACCCCCCATTGTTAGCCTATTGCTACTTTTATAGGGTAATAGTAAACCCAAGTGAACTATTTTTGGGCGAGAGTGGGGGTTTGTTTCAAGACTAGTCGTTGGGGACGTTCTTAAACGACTAGCTGTTGGGGGCGCTCTTTCGCCACCCGGCAGTTAGGGACGTTCCCTTTCTGCCGGCAGCTGGGGACAGTCCTTGGCAAGCCGGCGGTTCGGCAAAGACTGTCCCCGATGACTAGTCGTTTAAGTCTGTCCCCAATGAGTACCCGATGACTAGGTGGCTAGGCGCGGGATTTGTTGTGAGCGAGGGCTAGGCCTACGGCGGCGATGGCGGCAGCGAAGAGCACGGTGACGCCCAGGTCGCAGGCGATGTCGCCCAGCACGGTGGACGTCAGGTCCGCGGCGAGCGCCTTGCCGATCGCGTCGTTCACCCAATATGTCGGCACAAAGTGCGCCACGGTCTGCACGGCCGAACCCATGAGCGACAGCGGCATCCAGGCGCCACCCAAAAACGTCATGAGCATGCCAAGCAGGTTGCCCACACCGTTGAGCAGCTCCTCGCGCGCGCCCAGGCTCGACAGCGTAAAGCCAACGGCCAGTGGCGTCAGCGCTAGGGCAAACGTTGCCGCCAGCGCCAGGCACACGCGGCCCACGCCGACCTCGGCAACCGCGCTGGCAAAGCCCACGACGCCCATCATGCTCGACACAAACCAGATACAGACGGTGAGCACGGCGGCGGCCGCAAACACGGCAAGCGAACGCTGGCGATCGGAGATTGGGCCGGCATCCATGCGGCGCACGCGCTCGGGCTCGTTCATGCCCGAAAACACCAAGCCCACCGACACGATGACCGACGAGATAATCGCGTACGCGCCAAAGTTGAAGTACGACTCGAGCGTGGCGGCAGCAGCCGAGTCGACCTTGACCCGCTCGATCTGGACCTCCGCGCGCTTTGCAGCGGCATGTTCGGCGGCCTTGGCAACGTCGCCGTTGGAGGCAGTGGGCTCAAGTGCGGCTGCAGCGCCCGCGAGCGAGATCCAGCGCGAAGCCTCGGCAGACGAAAGCGCCGCCGCCATGGTGCCGGCACCGTAGGTCACATCGAGCTTGGGCAGGGACTCCCCCGCGCGGGCAGCCGCGACCAGGTCGTCCTCGAACCCCTCCGGGATAAAGAACACGCAGTCGGCGCTGCCCTTGGCGCTGTTGCTCTTGGAGAGCGCGTCCGCAAGGTCGTACGTGTCATCGCCGACGCCCGTGACCAGGTCAAACCGCGAACCTAGGTGCTTGGTGAGCGCACGTGAAAGATCACTGCCATCGCGGTCGACCACGATCACGTTGGCGTCGTAGGGCTTGTACTCGGTGAGCTGCGACGAGTTCCAGCTCACCGATGCCGCGATGAATACGCCCATCAGCGAAATGAACACCGTGTAGATGAGCAGGTAGAACGGGTGAGCGAGCGCCATGCGAAGCGCGGTCTTAAAGGTGCTCATAGCGGCTCCTTCCAAAGATCAGCGTGGCGGCGGCAACGAACAGCAGTGCCATGAGGACCAGTGCGCCGGCGCGAACGGCAAAAGGATCCAGGTCCTCAAAGAAATACAGGCGGTTGAACATGTCGCAGATGAGCTTGACGGGGTTGAGCCAGCACTCGGCCGGACAGGCGCGGGCGACGTCATCGGCAAGCGCCATCGCCGGTTCGCCGTAGAGCCCAGCGAACAAAGCGCACGTGGTGGCAAAGCCTGTGAGGATGCCCGACCTAGATGCCTTGCCGCCCTTAACGGGAAGCGTGCCCACAAAGAGTCCCAAGCCCGTGGCGGCAAGCGCGGAAGCGGCACCGCCCACCAGACACAGCCCCTCGCGCCCGCCAAAGTCGACGCCCACAACCAGGCGCACGTAGCCGATCGCGATCGCCATCGAGGCAAAGGAGACCAGCCACGAGCCCACAAAGATACCGGCCAGCGACGCCGTTTTGGAAAGACCGCCCGCGCAGCGGCGCGCGCCAAGGCCCGACAGATTGGGCTGCAGATCGACGACGCTCAAGGCGACAAACTCCGCAGACATCATCGCGACCAGGCCAAAGAGCGCGTAATAGTAGATGACCGTGCCATCGGGCGTGGTGCGTGTCAGGCTTACGCGGCGGGTGCCGCCCTCGAGCGACAGGGCGCGCGCAACCGCCTCCGGGTCGGCGAGCGCCGCCGGGTTGTCCTGGGCAATCTGAGACATGAGCTCGGCATTTTGTGTATACGAGCTTGCCACCGTCTCCAGAATGCTGCGGTCGGTGAGCACCGTTGAGGCACGCGAGCTGTCGTAGCTCGACAGCAACGTGAGCTTGGGTGCGCCCGTGTCGTCGACCGTATAGATGCCCGCGACCTCGCCGGCCTTAAGCGCACGGTTCGCATCGGCTGCGTCGTCGCACTCGTGGATCTCGAGCAGCTGATTGTCGCTCTCCTTGGCAAGCGACGTCGCCACGTCCTTAAAGGTCGAGGCGTCCCAGGCCTCGTCCGCTATGACGGCAACCGGTACCGGGTCGACCGTGCCGTCAGAGCTCAGATTCGCAAACATAAACATGAACATCGTGGAAAGTGCGATGGGAAAGAGAGCGCCCCAGACCCACGTGCTCGGCCGGCGCAGCAGCGTCTTGACCGTAGTGATGATGGTGTTGAACATGACTGCCCCCTAGTCGCGCAGCTCGCGGCCGGTGATCTCGAGGAACACGTCGTTGAGGGTCGGCGGCTCGCTCCACACGCGGCCGAGCGCCACATCGGCGGCGCGCAGCGTGTCGAGGATGTCGACCAAATTGTGCGGGCTCGCTTCGCAGGTGCAGACGAGCTCGCCGCCGGACAGCTCAACCGAAAGCACGTGCTCGAGGGCGCGCAGCCGCTCGACCGTGGCGGTCTCGACGGCGCCGACCTCGACAGTCACGCGCTCGCCCATTTGAATCATGCGTTTGAGCTCGTCATTGGTGCCCTGCGCCAGCACACGTCCGCCGTCCATGATCATGATGCGGCTGCAAATCTGCTCGACTTCCTCCATGTAATGGCTGGTATACACCACCGTGGCGCCCTCGTCGCGCAAGCGGCAGATGCCCTCCAGGATAGCGTTGCGACTCTGCGGGTCGACTGCCACCGTAGGCTCGTCAAAGAAGATGAGCTCGGGCTTGTGCGCAATGCCGCAGGCAATGTTGAGGCGACGCGCCAGGCCGCCCGAGAGCTTGCCGGGGCGAAACTTGGCAAAGTCGCCCAGCCCGACAAAGTCGATTGCCTCGTCCACGAGCGCGCGGCGGCGCTTGCGGTCGTTAACGTAAAGGCTGCAGAAATAGTCAATGTTCTCGCGCACCGTAAGCTCGTCGAACACCGCCACCTGCTGCGGCACCACGCCGATGCGGCGCTTGAGGTCGTAGCGGGCGGGCGTCATGGGCTCGCCGAACAGCTCGATGGTGCCCTTGTCGTAGGCGAGCAGCTGCAGGATGCAGTTGATGGACGTGGTCTTGCCCGAGCCGTTGGGGCCCAACAGGCCAAAGATCTCGCCGGGGGCGATGCTGAGGTTAAAGTGGTCGAGCGCGATAAGGTCGTCGTAGCGCTTGACGAGGTTTTCGACGTGAACGATGTCTGTCATGAGGCGGCCCTTCTGTTGGTCGTGGCCCGGTACGATTGCATCATCGCAGGAGCCGCCGGCGCGCACCAGTGAGCTTTGGCACGAGTGCGAGGCTTGGCCGCGTGGCCTGCCGACGTCCCCGATTTGCCGCGTGGGAGGAATGTCACGGTTGCGCAGGCGGTCCCTCCACCACGCGCGGCTTCGCGTACAATACCCGTATGAACAGGCTTTTCGACAAATCGATCGTTCTGGCGTGCTGTATTGCGGCCGCCATGGGCCTTGCTGTGGACGCTCACCTGGTCGCGGCGTTTTGCCTTGGCGTTATTGCCACCTCACTGGCCGAGGTCGCACAGGGGGAACGCACCCGGCGCGCGAGCGAGGCCGCGAGCTGCGCTTACATCATCGCGGCAGTCGTCCTGCCGCCGTTTGTGCCGTTTGCGCCTCTCGCCCTCTATGACATCGCGCGGCGCGTGCGCCGTGAACGAATCTGGCCCGCGCTGGCGATTGGCGCCGTGTGTGTCTGCGCGCTTGTCGCGGACCTTCGTGGCGGCGTGCTCACCACCCGAACGCTGCTGTTAACCGCCATCCTTTCGGTTGCCGCCACGTTGCTGTCGCTGCGCACCGCGCAGCTGGAGCGCGAACAGGAACGCATGCGTCGCATCCGCGACAAGCTGCAAGAACGCGCCCTGGCACTCGAGGCACGCAACCGTGACCTCGCCGACCGCCAGGACTACGAAGTCGAACTCGCGACGCTCGCCGAACGCGCCCGCATCGCGCGCGAGATCCACGATAACGTGGGCCACCAGCTCACGCGCGCTTCGCTTCAAACCGAAGCCCTGTGCGTGGCCCATGCCGACGAGCCCAGGGTTGCCGCCGATTTCGCCGACGTCAAACGCACGGTTGACGAGGCGCTCCAACTCGTGCGCGCCAGCGTCCACGCGCTCAACGACAATGCCGCCGACCTTTCCGTGCAGCTCGAACGCATTGTTGAAGGCGCACGCTCGGACGGCGGCCCGCAGATTGAGCTTGAAGTTTTGGCCGAGCATGCGCCCGCAAATGTCGCCAACTGCTTTGCAGCGGTCCTGCGCGAGGCACTCTCCAATACCATGCGCCACGCTTGCGCCCAGACCGTCACCATACGATGCATGGAACATCCGTCGTTTTACCAGCTTGTCGTTACCGACGATGGCGCGGGCGGGGTCCAAGCAAGCGGCCGCGGCGCTGCGGAGGGCATGGGGCTCGCCTCCATGCGCGAGCGCATCGAGGCGCTTGGCGGCACCTTCACCGCCGGCCCGCGTGCCAGCGCCGGCGGCTGGCGCGTGTTTGCCACCGTTCCCAAACAGCAAGGAGATGAGGACCGATGAGGCTCATCGTTGTCGACGACGACCGCTTAGTGGTCGATTCGCTCAAGATTATCCTGGGCGCCCAGCCGCAGATCGAAGTGGTGGGCACCGGCGCCAATGGCGACGAGACGGTCGCGCTCTACAGCGAGCACGCGCCCGACATCGCGCTGCTCGACATTCAGATGCCGGGACGCGACGGCCTTTCGGCGGCACGCGAAATCCTTGAGCGCGACCCCACGGCGCGCGTGGTGTTTCTGACGACATTCTCGGATGACGAGTACATTGTGTCGGCGCTTAAACTGGGCGCCCGCGGCTACCTGATCAAGACCGATGTCGCCGCCATTCCGCCGGCGTTGGCACAGGTCATGGATGGCAAACGCGTGCTCGAGGGCAAGGCGATCGAGGATATCGATTTTAATGGGGCGGGCACCGAAGCCGACGCGCCCCGCCGGCCCACAGCCTTTGCCGGCCTAACCGACCGCGAGTTCGAAGTCGCCGAGCTCATCGCCCGCGGCCTCGACAACAAGGAGATCGCCGCCACCGCCTACATGGGCGAAGGCACCGTGCGCAACCACATCAGCTCGATCCTTGCAAAGATGGGCCTGCGCAACCGCACGCAGATCGCCATCGCCTACCTGCGAGGGTAGTTGCCCAACGACTGACCGCCCCGGCATAGCAAAATGGCTGCCACCGATTTAATACCATTTCAAAACTATGCCGGTTTACGGGGCTAAACTCAGGACCCCCATCCATACCCGCGTTTTCTGCAAAATGACGGCTCGTCTACCTGCGATTTTATTTTCACGAATATCGGCATGGTTGGGGACTCGTGACTCAGCCCCGTAAACCGGCATAGTTTTGTTCGGGCGGCCCTGCACGAGTGCCTCCGCCAGCCTCACGGGACCAAAATGATCCGTTTTCCTCCGCCCCCAAGGGATCAGCCGGAACCGCGCGCCACGAAACCGGCCCATCTACTACGTTTGACTCGACACCCCTGACCATACCTTCGTTTTGAGCATAACCGCAGGCGTTCTACCTGCGGTTATGTTTTGGCGTTTTTTGGCATGGTTGGAGGTAAGGGGCCAAACGTAGTAGATGGGCCGATTTCGTGGCGCACCCACCTCCCCCACGCACAAAAATGCCGCCACGGAGGAGGGAGATGCCTCCGTGGCGGCTGGGGGTGGGGTGGGGGCTACATTTCTGGCTCCCCGCCGGCCGGC